>JADMKA010000139.1 GCA_018780145.1 Vitreoscilla sp.
CGCTCGTCGATGGGCGCGCCGAGCACGTCCATGATGCGGCCCAGGGTGGCCTTGCCGACCGGCACCGTGATGCCGGCGCCGGTGTTGGAGACCATGACGCCGCGGCGCAGGCCGTCGGACGAGCCGAGCGCAATGGTGCGCACGATGCCGTCGCCGAGCTGCTGCTGCACTTCGAGGGTCAGCGTGGAGCCTTCCATCTTCAGGGCGTCGTACACCTTGGGCATGCGGTCACGCGGAAACTCCACGTCCACCACGGCGCCGATGCACTGAACGATCTTGCCTTGGGCTTGAGTGTTCGACATTTGTCTGTCCTTCAATCTGAATTCGATTCGTTCGCTGGGCCGGAGCTCAACCGCTGATGGCGGCCGCGCCGCTCACGATCTCGGAGAGCTCTTTGGTGATCGCCGCCTGGCGCGTCTTGTTGTAGATGAGCTTGAGCTCACCGATCAAGGTGCCGGCGTTGTCGGTGGCGGCCTTCATGGCCACCATGCGCGCCGATTGCTCCGAGGCCATGTTCTCGGCCACAGCCTGGTAGACCAGGGCCTCGACGTAGCGGGTCAGCAGCTCTTCGATGACCGTGGCGGCATCCGGCTCGTAGATGTAGTCCCAGCCGTAGGCCGACTTCTCGGCTTCGGTCTGCTTCAGCGAATCGGCGGCCAGCGGCAACAGCTGCTCGACCACCGGCTCCTGCTTCATCGTGTTGATGAACTTCGTGTAGCAGAGGTAGACGGCGTCGACCTTGCCTTCGACGAAGGCATCGAGCATGACCTTGACCGGGCCGATCAGTTTCTCGATCTGCGGCGCATCACCGAGGCCGGTGGCGTGCGAGATCACCTTGGCGCCGATGCGGTTCAGGAAGCCATTGCCCTTGGTGCCGATGGCCACCGCCTGCACCTGGCTACCCGCGCCCTGCACGTCCTTCATCTTGTTGGTGACGGCACGCAGGATGTTGGTGTTCAGGCCACCGCACAGTCCCTTGTCCGTCGTCACCACGATGAAGCCCGAGGCGCCGGCCTTGCCGCCGGTGCGCATGTAGGGCGAGTGGTACTCCGGGTTGGCCTGCGACAGGTTGGCCGTGATGTTGCGGATCTTGTCGCTGTAGGGGCGCGCGGAACGCATGCGTTCCTGCGCCTTGCGCATCTTGGACGCAGCGACCATCTCCATGGCCTTGGTGATCTTCTTGGTGTTCTCCACCGATTTGATCTTGCCGCGTATTTCCTTGCCGACCGCCATGACGGTACTCCTTGATAGAGGGTGTCAGGCGGGCTTCAGGCGAAGGACTTCTTGAACGCGGTGATCGCGCCAGACAGCTCTTCTTCAGCAGCCTTGTCCATCGCCTTGTCGGCTTCCAGCTTGGCCAGCAGGGCGGCGTGGCTGGACTTCAGGTGCTGGTGCAGGCCGTGCTCGAAGGCCAGGACTTTCTTGGTGTCGATCGAATCCAGGAAGCCCTTGTTCACCGCGTACAGGGTGGCGGCCATCAGGCTGATCGACAGCGGCGAGTACTGGGCCTGCTTCAGCAGCTCGGTCACGCGGGCACCGCGGTCCAGCTGCTTGCGGGTGGCTTCGTCCAGGTCGGAGGCGAACTGCGCAAACGCGGCCAGCTCACGGTACTGCGCCAGGTCGGTACGGATACCGCCAGACAGGCTCTTGATCAGCTTGGTCTGGGCGGCACCACCGACGCGCGACACCGAGATGCCGGCGTTGATGGCGGGGCGGATGCCGGCGTTGAACAGGCTGGTTTCCAGGAAGATCTGGCCGTCGGTGATCGAGATCACGTTGGTCGGCACGAAGGCGGAGACGTCACCGGCCTGGGTCTCGATGATCGGCAGCGCGGTCAGCGAGCCGGTCTTGCCCTTGACTTCGCCCTTGGTGAAGGCTTCGACGTAGTCGGCGTTCACGCGGGCGGCGCGCTCCAGCAGGCGGCTGTGCAGATAGAACACGTCGCCCGGGTAGGCTTCGCGGCCCGGCGGGCGGCGCAGCAGCAGCGAGACCTGGCGGTACGCGACGGCCTGCTTGGACAGGTCGTCGTAGATGATCAGTGCGTCTTGCCCGCGGTCGCGGAAGTACTCGCCCATCGTGCAGCCCGAGTAGGCCGACACGTACTGCATCGCGGCCGATTCGGAGGCCGAGGCGGCCACGACGATGGTGTAGTCCATCGCACCGGCCTGCTCCAGCGAGCGCACCACGTTCTTGATCGACGACGCCTTCTGGCCGATGGCGACGTAGACGCAGGTCATGTTCTGACCCTTCTGGTTGATGATCGTGTCGATCGCCACCGCGGTCTTGCCGGTCTGGCGGTCGCCGATGATCAGCTCGCGCTGGCCGCGGCCGATCGGGACCATCGAGTCGATCGACTTCAGGCCGGTCTGCACCGGCTGGTCCACCGACTTGCGGGCGATCACGCCGGGCGCGACCTTCTCGATCACGTCGGTCATCTTGGCGTTGACCGGGCCCTTGCCGTCGATCGGCTGGCCGAGCGCGTTGACCACGCGGCCGATCAGCTCGGGGCCGACCGGCACTTCCAGGATGCGGCCCGTGCACTTCACGGTGTCGCCTTCGGAGATGTGCTCGTACTCGCCCAGGATCACCGCGCCGACCGAGTCACGCTCCAGGTTCAGCGCCAGGCCGAACGAGGGCTGGCCATCTTTGCCGGCGGGGAATTCGAGCATTTCGCCCTGCATCGCATCGGACAGGCCGTGCACGCGGACGATACCGTCGGTCACCGAGACCACGGTGCCCTGGTTGCGGATGTCCGTCGAGGCGCCGAGGCCCTCGATGCGGCTCTTGATCAGTTCCGAAATTTCTGCAGGATTGAGTTGCATTGCTTTCTCCGAAAGCGCGGCAGCGGTTTGTGGCCGGCTGCCGATGGATGGATGTGCCGATGCGCGTGTCGGGTGGCGGTCAGTGGGTCAGCGCGACCTTCATCTGCTCGAGGCGGGCCTTGACCGAGGTGTCCAGCACCTCGTCGCCGACCACCACGCGGATGCCGCCGATCAGTGTGTCGTCGACCTGCACCGTGGCGTTGAGCTTGCGACCGAAGCGTTTCTCCAGCGTGGCGCAGGTGTCGGCCAGTTGGCCGGCATCGAGCGCGAAGGCGCTGTAGATGGTGGCGTCCGACACCCCGCTGCGGGCATTGACCAGCGCGCGGAACTGCGCGGCGATCTCGGGCAGCGCGACCAAGCGGCCGTTCTCGATGACCGTGGTCAGCAAGTTGGCCACCTTGGGCGACAGCGCCTGCCTGGCCACCCCGGTGATCAGCTCGAACACCTGGGCCGAGGTGACCTTGGGGCTGTCGGCGAACTGGCGCAGCTGGCCGTTGCCGGCCACGGCGCTCAGCGCTTCGAGCTGACCGGCCAGGGCGACGGCGTCGTCGCTGCCGATCGCCTTGGACAAGGCCTCGGCGTAGGGGCGGGCGATGGTTGCAAGCTCGGCCATGGTCTACAGCTCCGTCTTCAGGCGGCTCAGCAGGTCGGCGTGGACGCCGGCGTTGACTTCGCGCTTCAGGATCGCCTCGGCACCCTTGACGGCCAGCACGGCGACCTGCTCGCGCAGGGCCTCGCGGGCCTTCAGGGATTCCTGCTCGGCCTCGGCCTTGGCCGCGGCAACGATCTTGGCGCCTTCTTCGCTGGCACGCGTCTTGGCTTCTTCGACCATCTGCTGGGCCAGGCGGCCGGCGTCGGCCAGGCGCTTGGCGGCGTCGTCGCGGGCCGAAGACAGCTGCTGCTCGACCTTCTGGTTGGCCACGGCCAATTCCGACTTCGCCTTGTCGGCGGCCGACAGGCCTTCGGCAATCTTCTTCGCGCGCTCGTCGAGCGCGACGGTGATCGGCGGCCAGATGAATTTCATCGTGAACCAGACCAGGATCAGGAACACGATCATCTGGACGATGAGGGTACCGGTGATGCTCACTTTATTGCCTCAATCACGGTGACGGGACATTCAGCCGGGCGCACCTTCAGGGGTGCGCACCGGCCTCTCACGACAACCAGGCCGATTTACTTGGCGGCGGCAGCGGCGACGGCTTGAGCGATCTGGCCCAGGAACGGGTTGGCCGTGGCGAACCACAGGGCGATACCGGTGCCGATGATGAAGGCCGCGTCGATCAGGCCGGCCAGCAGGAACATCTTGGTCTGCAGTTCGCCCATCAGTTCAGGTTGGCGAGCGGCGGACTCGAGGTACTTGCTGCCCATGACGCCGATGCCGATACAAGCACCGAGCGCGCCCAGACCAATGATCAGGCCGGCGGCGAGGGCAACAAAGCTGATGACTTCCATGATGACTCCTAGTCGAGAAGGTTGTTGTGGGAGAAAGGGAAAAGGAAAACGGAGAAACGGTGGGATCAGTGCGAGTCGTGCGCCTGCCCGATGTAGACCAGCGTGAGCATCATGAACACGAAGGCCTGCAAGGTGATGATCAGGATGTGGAAGATCGCCCAGGCCGAGCCGGCGATGATCTGGCCGATGGCCAGTGCGATGCCGGTGCCCAGGCCGACCGAGGCCCAGGCCCCGCCCATCAGCGCGATCAGGAGGAAGATCAGCTCACCGGCATACATGTTGCCGAACAGCCGCATGCCGTGGGAGACCGTCTTGGCGACGAACTCGATCACCTGCATCAGGAAATTGAAGGGGTACAGCGCCCAGTGGTCGCCAAAGGGTGCCGAGAACAGCTCGTGGATCCAGCCGCCGACGCCCTTGATCTTGACGTTGTAGACCAGGCAGACGATCAGCACCGACAGCGACAGGCCCATGGTGACCGACAGGTCGGCGGTGGGCACGACGCGCAGGTAGGCACGGTGGGGATCACCGCCCATCGCCACGTAGATCTTTTCCCAGATGACGGGCAGCAGGTCGACCGGCAGCAGGTCCATCGCGTTGAGCAGGAAGATCCAGACGAAGACCGTGAGCGCCAGCGGGGCCACCAGCTTGCGGCTGTTGGCGTTGTGCACGATGCCCTTGGCCTGGGTCTCGACGATCTCGACCAGGATCTCGACGGCGGCCTGGAAGCGGCCCGGCACGCCCGAGGTGGCCTTGCGGGCGGCCTTCCACAGGAAGAAGCAGCCCAGCACACCGATCACGATGGAGAAGAACATCGAGTCCCAGCTGACCACGGAGAGGTCAAACGGGCCGTTCAGCTCCTTGTTGCGAAGGTGCGTCAGGTGGTGAACGATGTATTCACCGGCGGTGGGTGCCTGCTCTGCGGCGTGACTCTCGGCTGCCATGTATGAAGTCCCGTACGTCTCTTCGGTTCGTTCAACTCGTCGTCTTGCGGCCGCGCCATGACAGCGCCACCCAATACACCTTGATGCACACCATCAGCGCCACCAGCAAGGCTGGCCAGCTCAGCTGGGGCACCAGCTTCGGGGCCAGCATCAGCAGGACCACCGAAACCCCGATTTTCGCGAACTCCCACAACATGAAGCTGACGGCGGACACGCCGGGCGCCATGCTGGAGAGCTGGCTGGTCATGCCACGCGCCATCAAGGCGCCCGGCAGGACCACCGTGCCGGCGCCATACAACGCCGACCAGAAATACCGTTGTTCACCCATGACCAGCCACGCCAGCGCGGCCACCACCCCCCCGACCACGGCTTGCACCGCGATCACCCGCCACGGTGAGATGGAGGGGTTTTTCGCCGCCAGGGCCTGAGCCTCGGAACGGGTCAGTGCCTTGAACGTCGGCTCAGCACCCTCATCTTCGGAGTCGTCCCAAGCAAGATGTCGCGCCCGGGATGGGTGCGGTGTCGGCGTGGGGGAATCTTCAGTCGCGGGCGGCAAAGCCTCGGGATTATAGGGGCAAACCCGCGCGCGCCTACACAGGGTGCAACAAGGATCGCATATGGATGCGCCTGTCCCTCAGCCGGCAGCGAAGTTGACCGGCAGGCCGGGCACGTCGACACGGATCTGCAGCACGCTGCCGGCCCACGGCTGGGCCGCGAGTTCCTCGGGCGGGCGCTTCTCACGCGAGCTGGTGACGTACAGGGTCTTCAGGTCCGCGCCGCCGAAGCAGGGCATGGTGGGGCAGCGTACCGGCAGCGCCACCTCGCGCAGCACCCGGCCATCGGGCGACAGCCGCAGCAGGCGTTGCCCCTCGAACATCGCGCTCCAGTAGCAGCCCTCGCTGTCCACCGCCGCGCCGTCCGGTCGGCCGCCATATCCGGCCAGTGGTTCGCCCGAGACCTTGGGTGCAAAACTGGCAAACACCCGCCGACGCGACAGCGAGCCGTCGGCCGGATCCATGTCGAGCGCGTAGATGGTGTGCGCCTTGGTGTCGCTCCAATAGAGCGTGCGCCCATCCGGGCTCCAGGCCAGGCCATTGCTGACGGTGACCTCGCCGGCCATCTTGTCCAGGCGGCCGCCGGCCCAGCGGTACAGCGCCGCCAGCGCCGGCTCGCGCGGTTCATAAATGGTGCCGACCCAGAAGCGGCCCTGCGGGTCGGCCTTGCCATCGTTGAAGCGCTCGTGGGCAGGCTCATAAGGGGGAGGAGCCAGGGCCTGACGGCCCCCGGTGGCCGGGTCGAAGCGCCACAGGCCATCGCGCATCGCCAGCAGCAACTGCCCGCCCAGCAGGGGCGCCGCACTGCCGGGCTCGCAGTCGAAGGCCCACTGCGCATGGGCCGCGCTGGCCGGGTGGAAACGGTTCAGCGCGCGGCCCGGGATGTCGCACCAATAGAGCGCCGCCTCGCCGGGATGCCAGAACGGTGATTCGCCCAGCAGCGACGGCGGCACCGGCAACGGCCGGGCCTCGAACAGCGGCGCGGCAGCGGCCTGACTCATACCGTGGCAACCCCCAGCGTCATCCAGGCCTCGAACGATTCGCCCGGGGCCAGCTTGCGCAGGCCGTGCGCCAACGGGTCGGCCATGTGGATGGCGTTGCTGACATGGCTCACCGGCTCGACGCAGTAGTAGGGCTTGGTCTGCGGCGTGAACACCACCAGATAGGGCAGCGACGAGCTCAGGCCCAGGCGCAGTTTCTCGTCGCGGATCTTGGCCTCGCCGCGCCAGCCCTCGAAGCAGTGATCGAACTCGAGGTGGGCGATGTCGGCGTCGATGCCCGACTGCGGCAGCTTGCGGGTCGGCAGGCCGCTGGCGTCGGATTCCCAGCGGTCGGTCAACTCGATGTGCAAACGGCTGCGCGAGCGCTTCGGGAAGTACGGGTGCCACCCCAGGCCCACCGGCTGCGCCACCTCGGCGTGGTTGGTGATGTGCAGCCGCAGCGTCAGCGACTCGGGCGTCAGCTCGACCACCTGGCGCAGGGCAAAGTCGAACGGCCAGTGCGCGTCGCCGCTGTGGGTGTAGGCGAGTTCGGCGCGCGACGTGCTCTGCTCGACCACCTGCCACGGGCGCTGCCAGGCGACCCCGTGCACCGAGTGCGGGTTGTCGTCGAAGTTGGGCTGGGTGGTGTGATCGCGCCCGAGCCAGCGGAAGCGCCGAAAGCCCAGGCGGTTCGAGTACGGTGCCAGTGGGTAGCAGGCGGACAGACGCGAGCTCGTCAGCTCCGCCGCTTCGGTGCTGCGAAGGACCGGCAGGTCGCCGTGCCACAGGCCGGCGATGCAGGCGCCGAGGTCGGCACGAAGCGCCAGCCGCAACGGGCCGGCCGTCAGTTCGAGGGGGTTCGGATTCGAGGCGATGGCTGGGCCCTCCTGAGGCTGCGTCGTGTCATGGGCGCACCGCCGTGGCGCGCCGCGCCTGCATCCTACGCCCGCGCGGTGCCTTGGCCAGGGCCTCGGCCGCCGGAACTCACTCGCGGTTGAAGATGCGCTCGACCGCCAGATCGATGACCATGCCGCAGGCGCTGTAGATCAGCGAGCCGATCAGCGCGGCGGCAAAGCCTGTCACCGCGAAGCCATCGAGCAACGAGGCGGCGGACCAGAACATCAGCGCGTTGATGACGAACAGGAACAGCCCCAGCGTGATCAGCGTGACCGGCAGCGTCAAGAGCACGAGCAGCGGCCGCACCAGCGTGTTGAGCAGGCCCAGCACCAGCGCGGCGATCATCGCGACGCCGAAGCTGGCGACGCTGACACCGGTGTAGAGATGGGCCACCAGCAGCAGGGCAGCGGCGAGGAGGATCCAGCGGACGATGAGTTTCATGGGCCAGGGTTTCCTTGTGGGAAGGTGAGCCCGCACCCCCTGGTGCGGGTTCCGGGCTCGATTGTGGGGTGGTCCGCCCCTCGTGAAAATACCAGTGACCGTATCAATTCCGACCCGAGTGATGCCCCAGAGCGACAGATGCGGGTCAACGAGAGGCGCGAAAGCACGATTTACGAGGGAAAACGGCTTCTCAGCCCCTCGTGCTCGCAGTACCATTCGCGTCGCCGCAGGTCTAGAGAGAAAAGGAAGCTCATGCGGCTTCCTCCCGGGCCCGGCACATCAACAGATCTTTTGATGGAGAGAATCAACATGGCAACTGCAAAGAAGGCCGCTCCGGCCAAGAAGGCCGCTCCGGCGAAAAAGGCCGCTCCGGCCAAGAAGGCCGCTCCGGCGAAAAAGGCCGCTCCGGCCAAGAAGGCGGCGCCTGCCAAGAAGGCCGCTCCGGCCAAGAAGGCGGCGCCTGCGAAGAAGGCCGCCCCGGCCAAGAAGCGCACGCCGAACGCGGCCTTCATGAAGGCGATGACCCCCAGCGCCCACCTGGCCGCGATCATTGGCGACAAGGCCGTGCCGCGCACCGAGGTGACCAAGAAGGTCTGGGAGTACATCAAGAAGAACGGCCTGCAAGACAAGGCCAAGAAGACGATGATCAACGCCGACGCCAAGCTGAAGGAGATCTTCAAGAAGGCGCAGGTCTCGATGTTCGAGATGACCAAGCTGATCAACAGCCACCTGAGCTGAAACACCTGCAGGGCCTCGGCCCCGCACGAAGCCGGCGCGCGACGCCGGCTTTTTTTCGCCGGTACAGTCTGGCGAGCCTTCGCCCATGTGAGTTTGTGGCCACGCGGACGTGAAAAAGGCGTGCGCCGAGCGCACGCCTCTGGGCTGAGAGTTCTCAGCGTCGATCAGGGCGCATAGACCCGGTGGTCGGTCTGCCACTGGGCCAAGGTCGATGCGAGGCTGACGAAGACCTCCGTCTGCACGGTGTGGACCCCTTGCGGCACCGACAGGAAGCCGCGTGCGTTGCCGACCACGAACGAGCCGGTGTCCGGCAGGTGGCCCTGGAACTGGCAGGTCGTGTAGCTCCCGTTGACCGACAGGCAGATCGCCCAGTTGCCGCCGCCCGGGTTCAGCTGGAGCATGCTTTCCTGGCCGATGCTGCAGCCGGCCGCCTTGGGGCAATCGACGGTTCTCGACTCGACGAAATTGAACGTGCCTGCGGTCAAGGTGCCGCCGTTTCCGGTGCTGACGTAGGTCTTGAGCAGTTTGCGCGGGTCGTGGGTCAATGTACCAACACCCTGTGCAGCCATGGACTTGCCCGGGGGCAACGCGGGGCCCGCTGACCCGGCAAAGGCCATCTGGGAAACCGTCGCAAGGATCGCGGCGGCATACAGGCTCTTCATTGCAGTGGATTGGACCGGCATGAGATTCTCCTAGGACAACGATGGGTGGTCTTTCGACCGTTCGCGGGCCGCGCCTCGCCAACGTGGGCGAACCACGCGGTGCGGCCAGCGCGTTCCCGCCGCATCCAGGGTTGAGCGCCCTGTGCCGCGGGTGTCGCGGACTGTGCGCGCATGCCGCCCCCACCCACATCCCCTACACAAGGGGGATTCATCCCCCAAGTAGAGGAGCCAGGAAGCGCCCGGTGTGGCTGGACGCGCAGGCGGCGATCGCCTCCGGCGTGCCCTCGGCGACCACCATGCCGCCGCCGGCACCGCCCTCCGGGCCCATGTCGATCAGCCAATCGGCCGTCTTGATGACATCCAGGTTGTGCTCGATGACGACGATGGTGTTGCCGGCGTCACGCAGCTGGTGCAGCACCTTGAGCAGCAGCCCGATGTCGTGGAAGTGCAGGCCGGTGGTCGGCTCGTCCAGGATGTACAGCGTACGGCCGGTGTCGCGCTTGCTGAGCTCGAGCGCCAGCTTCACGCGCTGCGCTTCGCCGCCGGACAAGGTGGTCGCGCTCTGGCCCAGCGTGATGTAGCCCAGGCCGACATCGAGCAGGGTCTGCAGCTTGCGGGCGATGGTCGGCACCGCACTGAAGAAGGGGTGCGCGTCCTCGACAGTCATTTCGAGCACCTGGGCAATGTTGCGACCCTTGTAGAGCACCTCCAGGGTCTCGCGGTTGTAACGCTTGCCGTGGCAGATGTCGCAAGGCACATAGACGTCGGGCAGGAAGTGCATCTCGACCTTCAGCACGCCGTCGCCCTGGCAGGCCTCGCAGCGGCCGCCGGAGACGTTGAAGCTGAAGCGGCCGGCGCCGTAACCGCGCTCGCGTGCGGCCGGGACCTCGGCAAAGAGTTCGCGGATCGGCGTGAACAGCCCCGTGTAGGTGGCCGGGTTGGAGCGCGGGGTCCGGCCGATCGGGCTCTGGTCGACGTTGATCACCTTGTCGAAAGCGTCCAGGCCCTCGATATCGTCGTGCGGCGCGGCCTCGGTGTGGCTGTTGTAGAGCTTGCGCGCCACCGCGGCATACAGCGTGTCGTTGACCAGCGTGCTCTTGCCCGAGCCCGAGACCCCGGTGACGCAGGTGAACAGGCCGACCGGTATCTCCACCGTCACGCCGCGCAGGTTGTTGCCGCGCGCGTTGACGATCTTCAGTGCTGGCGCGGCCTCGCTCGTGGCCGGTGGCGGCCGGCGCGGGGGCACGGCGATGCGCAACGCACGGCCCAGATACTGCCCGGTCAGCGACTCGGCGCAAGCGGCCACCTCGTCGGGCGTGCCCGCGGCGATGACGCGGCCGCCATGCACGCCCGCGCCGGGGCCCATGTCCACACAGTAGTCGGCGCAGCGGATCATGTCCTCGTCGTGCTCGACCACCAGCACGCTGTTGCCCAGGTCGCGCAGGTGCTTCAAGGTGCCGATCAGGCGCTCGTTGTCACGCTGGTGCAACCCGATGCTGGGTTCGTCCAGCACGTACATCACGCCCGTCAGGCCGGAGCCGATCTGGCTGGCCAGGCGGATGCGCTGGGCCTCGCCACCGGAGAGTGAATCGGCGCTGCGGTCCAGGCTCAGGTAGTTCAGGCCCACGTCGTTGAGGAACTTCAGGCGCGAGCGGATCTCGCGCACCACCTTGTCGGCGATCTCGGCCTTGGCGCCGACCAGCGCCAGGCTGCCGAACCACGCCAGCGCGTCCGCCAGGGTCAGGTGTTCGGCCTCGTAGATCGGCTTGCCGCGCTCGGCCGGGGTGCCGGGCAGGTAGACATGCCGCGCCTCGCGCTTCAGGCGCGTGCCACCGCAGTGCTGGCAGGGCTTGGCGCTCTGGTAGCGCGCCAGATCCTCGCGCACCGCCACCGAATCGGTCTCACGGAAGCGCCGTTCGAAGTTGGGCAGGATGCCTTCGAAGGGGTGCGAGCGCTTGACCACCCGAGTCTTGCCGCCCTTGCCCTCGGCTTCGTAGAGGAACTCGATGTCGACCTCGCCGGAGCCGTGCAGCAGCACGTGGCGTGCGTCGGGCGGCAGGTCCTCGAAGGCGTGGTCGATGTCGAAGCCGTAGTGCCGGGCCACGCTCTCCAGCATCGAGAAAGTGTAGGCGTTGCGCCGGTCCCAGCCCTTGACCGCACCCGCCGCCATCGACAGTGACGGGAAGGCCACCACCCGCTCGGGGTCGAACACGGTCTGCACGCCCAGGCCGTCGCAATGCGGGCAGGCGCCGACCGGCGAGTTGAACGAGAACAGCCGCGGCTCCAGTTCCGGCAGCGAGTAGCTGCAGACCGGGCAGGCGAACTTGGCCGAGAACAGGTGCTCGGCCCCGTTGTCCATTTCCAGCGCGATGGCACGGCCGTCGGCGCTGCGCAGCGCCGCCTCGAAGCTCTCGGCCAGGCGCTGCTTCATGTCGGCACGGGTCTTCAGCCTGTCGATCACCACGTCGATGTCGTGCTTCTCGGTCTTTTTCAGCTTGGGCACGTCGGCGGCGTCCACCACCTG
>JADMKA010000240.1 GCA_018780145.1 Vitreoscilla sp.
TCATGGCCCGCAAGACCAAGCCCATCCGCTCCGACATCGCCTGGAGTACGCCCGATCGCATCGAGGTTCACGGCAAGAGCCTGCCCGACGAACTGCTGGGCCACATCAACCTGGGCGACATGGCCTTCCTGCAGATCCTGGGGCGGATGCCGACGCCGCCGGAGTCGAAGCTGTTCAACGCGGTGGCGGTCACGCTGGTCGAACATGGCATCACCCCCAGCGCACTGGCCGCGCGCCTGACCTACGCCGGCGCACCCGAATCGCTGCAGGCTGCGGTGGCGGCCGGCCTGTGCGGCCTGGGCACGGTGTTCGTGGGTTCCACCGAGGGCACCGCGAAGATGCTGTACGAGGCGCTGCCGCCCGGCACCAAGGGCGCTGACCTGGAGAAGATCGCGGTTGAGGTCGTCGCCGGTTTCCGCACCCGGGGCCAGATCGTGCCCGGCCTGGGCCATCCGCTGCACAAGCCCGTGGACCCGCGTGCACCGCGGCTGTTCCAGATCGCCAAGGACAACGGCTACTCGGGCGACTACGTCAAGCTCGAGCAGCTGATCTGCGCCGAGGCCGAGCGGCTGTCGGGCAAGATGCTGCCGATCAATGCCACCGGCGCGATCGGTGCCATCTGCTGCGAGCTCGGCCTGCCATGGAAGATCGTGCGCGGCATCGGGGTGCTGGCGCGCGCCATCGGCCTGGTCGGCCACATCCTCGAAGAGAGCAACAACCCGATGGCCATCGAGATCTGGCAGCGGGTGGAAGACGAAGCGACGGCGCACATCCGTCCGGGCGCCTGATCGGCCCATTTCACCCCACCGAAGCGGTTTCACCATGTCCGAACTCACAAGCCCCGTTGCCCAGCCCATCGAGCTGTTCCGCCCCGTCCCGCGTCAGACGACCAGCGGCGCAGCGCAGCGCTGGCCGATCGACGCCGTGGCCGCGCTGTTCGAGCTGCCCTTCAACGACCTGATCTTCCGCGCCCAGCAGGTCCACCGCGAGCACTTCGATGCCAACGAAGTGCAGCTGTCGACGCTGCTGTCGATCAAGACCGGTGGCTGCGAGGAGGACTGCGGCTATTGCCCGCAATCGGTGCACTACGACACCGGGGTCGAGGCCACCAAGCTGCTGGATCCGGCCACGGTAGCCGCCGCGGCGCGCGCTGCGCGTGAGCAGGGCGCGTCGCGCTTCTGCATGGGCGCGGCCTGGCGTGCGCCCAAGGACCGCGACATCGAGAAAGTGGCCGAGCTGGTGCGCGTCGTCAAGGCCGAGGGTCTGGAGGCCTGCTGCACGCTGGGCATGTTGACCGACACCCAGGCGCATGCGCTGAAGGAGGCCGGGCTCGATTACTACAACCACAACCTCGACACCGCGCCCGAGGCCTACGGGCGCATCATCTCCACACGCACCTACGACGACCGCTTGCAGACCCTGCAGCGCGTGCGCGAGGCCGGCATCAATGTCTGCTGCGGAGGCATCGTCGGCATGGGCGAATCGCGCCGCGAGCGTGCCGGTCTGGTGGCGCAGATCGCCAATCTCGACCCGTACCCGCAGTCGGTGCCCATCAACCAGCTGGTGCAGGTGGAAGGCACGCCGCTGCACGGCACCGAGGCGCTCGATCCGTTCGAGTTCGTGCGCACCATTGCCGTGGCGCGCATCACCATGCCCAGGGCCCGCGTGCGTCTGTCGGCGGGGCGCCAGCAGATGGGCGAGGCGGTGCAGGCGCTGTGTTTCCTGGCCGGCGCCAACTCCATCTTCTACGGCGACAAGCTGCTGACCACCGGCAACCCTGACTGGGCGGCCGACCAGCGCCTGCTCGGCGCGCTGGGCATCGCGGCGCGCTGAACGCCTCGCCTGGAGACATCACCATGTACCGCCAGATGCTGAAATCCAAGATCCATCGCGCGACGGTGACCGCCTGCGAGCTGCATTACGAGGGTTCGTGCGCCATCGACCTCGACCTGCTGGAAGCGGCCAATCTGCGCGAGAACGAGCAGGTCCACATCTGGAACATCGCCAACGGCGAACGCTTCATCACCTACGCCATCTGCGGGCAGCGCGGCAGCGGCATCATCTCGCTCAACGGCTCGGCGGCGCGTCGCGCGGCGCTGGGTGACCTGATCATCATCGCGGCTTTTGGCTGGGTGGCCGAATCCGAGCTGGCCCAGCACAAACCGGAGTTGGTGTTCGTGGACGAGCGCAATCGCATTCGCGAGATCCGCTCCACGATCCCGGAGCAAGGCACCGCATGAACACGACCGCCACGGCCGCCACCGCCTCGGTTGCCGAGCGCAAGCCCGTCACCCTGCACCGGTTGCGTCGCATGCTGGCGGAGGGCGAGAAGATCGCCATGCTGACGGTGTACGACGCCAGCTTCGCACGCTTGGCCGACGAGGCCGGCGTGGACTGCCTTCTGGTGGGCGACTCGCTGGGCATGGTGGTGCAGGGGCGCACAAGCACCGTGCCGGTCACGCTGGACGAAGTGGCCTACCACCTGCGCTGCGTCGCCGCCGGCAACCGCCATGCCTGGCTGCTCGGCGATCTGCCCTTCGGCACCTATGAAGCCGGCCCCGAGCAGGCGCTGCGCTCGAGCGCCGTGCTGCTTCAGGCCGGCGCCCAGATGGTCAAGCTCGAAGGCGGTTGGGCGGTGGAGACCGTGCGCTTCCTGGCCGCGCGTGGAATCCCGGTCTGTGCGCACCTCGGCCTGACACCGCAGAGCGCGAATGCGCTCGGCGGCTACCGCGTACAGGGCCGTGACGAAGCTGCTGCCCAACTGCTGGAACGCCGCGCCCGCGAGTTCGCAGAGGCCGGCGCCGCCATGCTGGTGTTGGAACTCGTGCCCGCCGCGCTGGCGCAGCGGGTTCAGGCGCAGAACCCGGAGCTGGTCGTCATCGGCATCGGGGCCGGGGCCGACGTCGCCGGCCAAGTACTGGTGCTGCACGACATGCTGGGCGTCACGCAGGGCAAGCTGCCGCGTTTCGTGCGCAACTTCATGGCCGAGGGCGGCAGCGTCGGCGATGGGTTGCGGCGGTATGTCCAGGCGGTGAAGCAGCGCACTTTTCCAGACCCCACGCTGCACACCTATTGAACGCGGCCAACGGATAAGCGCATGCACGTCATCCACACCATCGCCGCGCTGCGCGAGGTCCTTGCCGGAACGCCGGGCGCGAGCTTCGTGCCCACCATGGGCAATCTGCACGACGGCCACTTGGCTTTGGTGCGACTGGCAAAGAAACAGGGCGGGCCGGTCGTGGCCAGCATCTTCGTCAACCGCCTCCAGTTCGCGCCGCACGAGGACTTCGAGCGTTATCCGCGCACGCTGGACCGCGACTGCGAACTGCTTCGCCAGGTCGGCTGCAACGTGGTATTCGCTCCCGAGGAACGCGAGCTGTACCCGACGCCCCAGCGCTACAAGGTCCAGCCTGATCCAGACCTTGCGGACATCCTCGAAGGACATTTCCGGCCTGGCTTCTTCACAGGCGTGTGCACGGTGGTGGCGAAGCTGTTCCAATGCGTGCAGCCCCGCGTGGCGGTGTTCGGCAAGAAGGACTACCAGCAACTGATGATCGTGCGCCGCATGGTCGAGCAGTTCGCGATGCCGATCACCATCGTGGCCGGCGAAACCGAGCGCTCGCACAACGGGCTGGCGCTGTCGAGCCGCAATGCCTACCTGTCCAGCGACGAGCAAGCCCGGGCGGTTCAGCTGTCGGCGTGTCTGCGCGAAGTGCGGGCCGGTCTGGCTGCGGGCGTGGTCGCCATCGACGCGCTCGAGGCACACGCGCTGCAACGGCTGCGCCAAGGGGGTTGGCTGCCGGACTACCTCGTGGTGCGGCGCCAGCACGACCTGCTGCCGCCCACGGCCGGCGACCTGCGTGCCTCGGTGCCGTTGGTCGTGCTCGCGGCGGCGCGGTTGGGACAAACACGCTTGATCGACAACATAGAACTGCAATCCTGCCCGAGCCCATGAATCACTCCGAGCCCCATGAGGAAGCCGCGCGGCCATCCGTCGTGCCCGTCGTTCGAGCCGTCGCCGCAGCAGTCGGGTCTGGGCGAACTGTTGGGCGACGCGGTGCTCGATTCCGAGGGGGCGGTGGAGATCCGGGTCGACTTTGCGCGGAGCCGTCAGGCCGGTGGCCGTCCGCCGGGCGGGCGGCCGGAGGAAAACCCAGGCGAGATCGAGGCGCCGCGGCGGCGCATGAGTCTGCGCGCGTTGACGCACTTCCTGTTCGAGCGTGCTGGCTTCAACCGCTGGTCGCCGGCGATGACCGGTAAGCGATCGCAAGGTGTCTTGCACAAGTACCTGCTGCGCGCTGCCGAGCAGGTGCGGGCGAAGGGTGTCGCCCTGGGTGAGCGCCTGTACTTGCCGGAGCAGTTCAACGAAGCGACGCATGCGGAAGCGGCCCGGCGCCGGCGCGAACGCCTGGGGTGTTGCGACCGCACGATGGCGTGGTACCGCTGGCGGTGGCGTTGGCCGAGTTCAAGGCGGCGGAGGTTTGCCCGGGCGGCTACCGGATCTGGCTGAAGCACATGCCCGATGCGCCGCTGCTGGCGTCGGCGAAGACCTGGGAACGGATCGCGAAAGCCTATGCGGCGGTGCTCGAAGCCCGTGACGCCGACCATGGGCAGCGTGTGCGCGCGGTGGTCACGGCTTTGATCTGCGCCCGGCGCGAGCACACCTACGAGATCGATACGGCGACCCTGCTGCTGGCCAGCGAACACTGGATTTCGGTCGATGGTGCGCATGAACTGTCGCTCGTGCAGGCCCTCGTCGATGCGGGGCGGTACTTTGTCAAGCCGTTGCGCTACGACGCGCGCTGCGCAGCCGCGTTTGCCAACGCGCTGCTTCTGGACACGGGCGCCGCGCCGCTGCCGTTGCATGTCTGCAGCCCCTTCATGACGCCTCACGAGCGCGAGGCCAAGGCGGCCACGCTGCGCGCGGCGGGTGGCGGCTGGGTATGGTCCGCCGACGAACCGATACCGGCGCTGCCGCCGGCCGTGACGCGTCGCAGCTGAACAAGCGCACTCCTGATTAGCAACGAAGCTTAGCAGGCTCATCTGGTGAGCCAGTGAGGCACTACGCTGGTGGCCACAAGATGGAGGCCACCATGGCGATGAATCGAATCCAGTTCCAGCCAGGCATGTCGCTGCCCGAGTTCTTGCGGGGCTTTGGCACCGAGAAGAAGTGCGCGGCGGCCGTCTTCGCGGCGCGCTGGCCGAACGGCTTCGAGCCTGTCCGGAATTTTGTGTGCGAGGCATAGCATGACCAGACGGAGCATGTATGCCAAGCAGGAAGACGACGAAGGCGGCCAGGCTGCCGACCATCCCCAAGGAGCTCATTGACCAGTTCGTGACCGGGCCGATGAGCGCCGAGGCGGTCCAGGCCGCCTCGACGGCGTTGAAGAAGGCGCTGATCGAGCGCGCGCTGGGAGCGGAGCTCTCGCACCACCTGGGCTACCCGCCCGGCGCGGCCAAGCCCGAGGACGCCGGCAACCACCGCAACGGCAGCACCGGCAAGACGGTGCTGACCGAGGACGGCCCTGTTCGCATCGAGGTGCCGTGCGACCGCGAAGGCTCCTTCGAGCCGCTGCTCATCCCCAAGCACGAGCGGCGCTTCACCGGGTTCGACGACAAGATCGTGGCCATGTACGCGCGCGGCATGACCGTGCGCGAGATCCAGGCGTTCGTGGCCGAGCAGTACAGCACCGAGGTATCGCCGGAGTTCATCAGCTCGGTCACCGACGCCGTGATGTCCGAGGTGACGGCCTGGCAGGCCCGGCCGCTTGGGCCGATGTACCCGGTCGTCTTCTTCGACGCGCTGCGCGTGAAGATCCGCGAGGACGCCGTCGTGCGCAACAAGGCGGTCTATCTGGCGCTGGGCGTGCTGCCCGACGGCACGCGCGACATCCTGGGCCTGTGGATCGAGAACACCGAGGGCGCCAAGTTCTGGATGAAGGTCTTCAACGACTTGAAGACTCGCGGCGTGGCCGACATCCTGATCGCCGTCACCGACGGCCTGAAGGGCATCGGCGAAGCGCTCGGTGCGGTGTTCCCGGCCACCACGCTGCAGACCTGCATCGTGCACCTGATCCGCAACAGCCTGGACTACGCCAGCCGGAAGGACCGCAAGCTGCTGGCCGCGGCACTCAGGCCGGTCTACACGGCCGCCAGCGCCGAGGCCGCTGTGCAGGCCCTGGGCGAGTTCGAACGCAGCGCCTGGGGTCAGAGGTACCTCACGGTGACGGCCTCCTGGCGACGGGCCTGGGACCGCGTGATCCCGTTCCACTGGGTCAACACCGTACTGGGCAACCTCAAGAGAACCTTTGCCGGCTCGCTGCACAGCTTCAAGTTCCACAAGTACGCCGATTCCTACCTCGCAGGCTTCGCATACCGCTTCGATCGGCGCTTCGATCTCAAGGCGCTCGTCGCCCGCTTGATCGTCGACGTCTCTCGTTCTTCGCCGCGTCCTCTTCAGGCTATTCGACGCGCTGAGGATCGTTGCTAATCAGGAGCGCACTTGAAGCGACAAGTTCCCGCGAGAGCATGAATTCGCCGGAACGTCCCGGTGCACACCTCGCCAAGGAGCGCAGCCATGTCCGCCGCATCCTCACTGCCCACCGTCACCCTGCATGGCGGGCCATCGACGCCGGTCATCTTGCTCGGGCAGGCGCCCGCCCGCATTCCAACCGCCGGGAAGATCCGGGCTGGCATCAAGGTGCAGAGCAAGCGCGCCGCGGGCGAGCCGCGCGCCTGCGAGATCTATGAACGCGGCCCGCGTGACGGCCACTCGTTTGACCGCATCGAGCAGGCGCTGGCCGAGGCCTTGCCGCAGTCGAAGAACCCGCTCGTCCCGCGCAACGTGCCTTGGTTCACCGTGCGCGCACAGGACTTCGGCAACCCGGCGCCGGCGCGCGAACTGCTCGATGCCTTCGGTGAGGACCGCGGCGAGGGCCGGCATCTGTACCGCTTCCCGGTGGTGCTTCCGTCGGACCGCTGGCAGACCGTGATGCCGCATGAACTCGCCGACTGGGGCAGCCACGACAAGCGCTTCTGGTCGGAGTACTCGGCCGATGGCCGCGTGCGGTACTGCATGTGCCATGCGCCGGTGCCGGTGGACGCACAGGGGCGTCGCGCGGTCCGCCTGTTCGGCGGTCGCAAGACGGTGATGCGCGAGGCCAACGGCGGCAGCGGTGCGCCATGAGTGACGTGCTGCTCGAGCTCAAGCAACCGCGGCTGCACGGCATGGCTGGAGCCTGGGGCGATCTGGTCGAACAAGGTGGCGTCGGCGTGGACAGCTCACGCTGGCTGATCGAGCACCTGCTGCAGGCCGAAGGCACCGACCGCGCGATGCGCTCGGTGAGCCACCAGATGCACGCGGCCAAGTTCCCGATGCACCGCGACCTGGCGGGCTTCGACTTCGAGGTCTCGCCGGTGGATCGACGGTTGGTCACAACGCTGGCCAGCACGGCCTTCACGGAGAACGCGCACAACGTCGTGCTGGTGGGTGGGCCGGGCACGGGCAAGACGCACCTGGCCACGGCGATAGGCGTGGCCGGCATCACGCAGTAGGGCAAGCGGGTGCGGTTCTACTCGACGGTGGATCTGGTCAACGCGCTGGAGCGAGAGAAGAGCGAAGGCAAGGCCGGGTGCATCGCCACGAGCCTGCTGCGCATGGACCTGGTGATCCTGGACGAACCGGGCTACCTGCCCTTCAGCCAGGCCGGCGGGGCGCTGCTGTTACACCTGCTCAGCCGCCTGTACAAGCACACCAGTGTGATGATCACGACCAACCTGGACTTCGCCGAATGGGTCGGCCGTCTTCGGCGACGCGAAGATGACCACGGCGCTGCTGGACCGGCTCACGGACCACTGCCACATCGTGGAGACGGGCAACGACTCACAGCGCTACCGCCACAGCCAGGCGCAGGCCAAGAAGCGGATCAAGGCGCGCGAGCAGGCGCGCAAGGGCACCACGTCGGAGGTCGAGGCTGAGCCGTTCTGATGGACGCCGTGCGGGGCAAGTCGCTCCGGGCTCCGCCCTGCGCGCCTTCCCCCGCGCGCGATCAACCCCGAACACGGGAGACTACCGAAGGAGTAAGAACCTACACATACCCACAGACACACAGATTCCGCTCAAGGAAGACGTAGGCATAGTCGGCCGCGATCACGTCGCGGTACTGGCCGATCAGGCTGTCGGCCAGCCCCGAGCCGGGAATCGTCGCGCCGATCGACAGCATCCGGTACACCGGCTCGGTGGTCTGGTTGACGAAGCCGACCTCGGCCGAGTTGTTGGGGATCGCGGTGCGAGTCGCGATCTTGTCGGCGATCGACCGCATCATGGTCTCGACCCGGGCCGTGAAGGGCGTGTGGGTGTAGCCCGTGTTCAGCGTGACGACGTCGCAGTTCGTGTAGTCGTTGCAGCGCAGAAGGTGCTGGGTGACGTTGGTGCCGGTCGCCGCCGCCTGGCCGTAGAGCAGCTGGCTGATCGAGGTGATCGTCGGCGGCACGGGCTCCGGGTCCCGGTTGGCGCTCTCGGGGTGGAAGATGACCGTGCCGACGATGCTCATGATCAGCTCGCGCTCGGCGTTGTCCAGCGCTGTGCCTGTGCGCTGCAGAGCCTTCCAGGTGAGGTTGCCGACGAAGGGCGCCTTGTTGCGGACGTTGGGATCGGTGGAACTGCGTGCCGAGGCCAGGATGCCCGGCCGGTCGCTGGCGCATCGGCGACGGGCCGCGTCGCGGTCGCTTTCCAGCCCCATCTCGATGGCCAGGTCGGCGCAAGCCTCCTGCGAGCTGTAGCCCGTGGCCTCGGCCGCCGTGCTGACGATGGCCTTGGCGGTCTCGCAGGAGTTGATGCGCGCGTTGTTGATCCAGGTCTCCAGGCCCGTCGCCCACTTGGTCAGGCCACCCAGCAGCGGCGAGACCGACTCCAGCGCCAGCTGGAAGGCAATGCCGGGCAACGCGGCCGTGATGTTGCGCAGCATGTTCTTGAACTCCTCTGCGGAGATGTGCGAGAACGAGCCGCCGAAGACGTCGATGCCGCCGCACCCGGCCTTGGCGCTGGGGAACTGGATCGCCGCGAGCTGGTAGACCTTGTTCGGCGAGCGCATGAACAGGCTGCCGCCGGTGTAGGTGTTGAAGGTCTGCCCACGAAACGCACCCGGTGCGGTGTAGTTGCCGATCGTGCCGAGGTTGTTGAACATCGTGTTCACCTCGGCGTTGAGGTCACCGGCCCGTGCCGCCCCGGCCGGCAATGCGGTGGCCAGGGCGACGAGGGCGGCGCAGATGCGCTGGGACGGGCGGTTGGGCATGACGATCCTCCTGGGAACGGGATCAGGGCACTCCGAGCTGTCGCACGGCGCTGGGCACCATGGCCTCGAAGGCGGGTGCCGCGGGGCCGAGATGCGTTCGAGCAACTGCGATTCGGACAGCACACCGAAGCCGATGGGCACGATGCGGCCGGTGAAGGGTTGATAGAGCTTGTATTGGATGAGCCACGGATCTGCCGCTCTTTCAGGGGTGTGCGGATCGCAGATCAAACGAACGCTTGGTAGAATAAGAGTAATCCACATGCAAGGACACATCGTCATGGCAAATCCGTCGCCGGGCGCCATCGCTCGCCAACGCAGCATTCGTGGGCAGGTCGCCATCGTCGGCGCAGGCCGCTCCGACGTCGGGCGTGTGCCGGACAAGAGCGTCATGGCGCTGGCTTCCCAAGCTGCCAAGGCCGCGCTGGCCGACGCTGGGATCGAGCGCTCGCAGATCGACGGGGTGCTGACCAGCTCCGCCTTCGCGGCGCCGTTCCACCGCTTCAGCGTGGCCTTCAGCGAGTACTTCGGCATCGTGCCGACGTTCTCGAACACCTTGCAGGTGTCGGGCGCGACGGCCGCGACGATGTTCAACATCGCAGCTGCGGCCGTCGCCGGAGGCTTGGCCGAGAATGTCCTGGTTCTCGGTGCCGACAGCCTGCTCACCGGCTTGTCTCCAGACCTGGCGCTGCGCTCGATGACCGAGAGCCGCGACCAGCAGTACGAGATGCCCTTCGGCATCCCCGTGGCAAACACCTTCGCCATGACGGCGCACAGGCACATGAAGGAGTTCGGCACCACGGCCGAACAGTTCGCCAAGGTCGCGGTGATCCACCGCGAGCACGCGATGCGCACGCCCGGAGCGCAGATGACGGCACCGATCACCGTCGACGACGTGTTGAACTCCGGCTGGGTGACCACCCCGTACCACAAGCTGGATTGTTCGTTGATCTCTGACGGCGCCGTCGCGTTTGTCGTCAGCGCGGCCGATCGTGTCGGCGCCTGCAAGGCCAAGCCGATCTACATCCTGGGTGGCGGCGAGTGCTACACGCATGAGCACATCTTCCTGATGCCCTCGCTCACCACCACCGGTGCCGTCCAATCCAGTGCCAAGGCCTACGCCATGGCCGGTTGCTCGCCGAAAGACATCGATGTCGCCGGCGTCTACGACTGCTTCACCGGCACCGTGATCATGATGCTGGAAGACCTGGGCTTCTGCCCCAAGGGCGAAGGCGGGCGCTTTGTCGATGACCGGCAGATCACCTACGGCGGCCGCATCCCCTGCAACACCCATGGGGGGCTGCTGTCCTACGCCCACCCGGGCATGCCGGGCTCGCTGCTGCACTTTCTGGAAGTGGTGCAGCAGTTGCGCGGTGAATGCGGACCGCGCCAGGTGACGGGCGCGGAACTCGGCTTGGTGCACAGCCTGGGGGCAGGTTTCGCGACACAGGCGACCACGATTCTGGGAACGGAGGCCACGCTGTGAGACGCATTGAACCCAAGGAAGCCCACATCAAGCCGCTGCCCACGCCCGACCTGGACTCGCAGGCCTACTGGCAGGGTCTCAAGGACGGTCGGCTGCTGCTGCAACACTGCGCGGACTGCGGCCACGTGCAGTTCTATCAGCAGTCGATCTGTCGCCAATGCGGCAGCGAGGCCCTCGAACATCGCGCCGCCAGCGGTCGCGGCGTCGTGCATTCCTTCAGCGTAGTGCATCGCGCACCAGGCCCTGCCTTCAAGCAAGACACGCCTTATGCCGTGTTGCTCGTCGAACTGGCCGAAGGGCCGCGGATGATTAGCTCGTTGGTCGGCGGCGATCCCATGGCCGTGGAGTTCGACATGGCCGTGGAACTGGTCTGCGAATCCATCAACGACCAGGTCGTGTTGCCGCGTTTCAGGCCGACTGGCGCCTGACCACAGCAAAAAAAAGCGGCGGGAGTTTCCTCCCGCCGCGCAAAGGATGCCCCCGCTGAGGGGCAACCTAGGAGACATCAAAAGACGTGGCGGATACCCATGGCGAGGCCATTGCTCTTGTCGTTGGCAACGATGACGCTCCCCGCACCGGCGAAATTACCGTTGCCCCACAGGGGCGCGAGTCCGAGATCCTTGTTGTTGACGTTGCCGAACAAGACGTAGAGGGCGCTGCGCTTGGAGAGCAGGTAGTCCGCGTTCAGGACCAGCAGCTTGCTGGACGTAGAGGGGCCGACCTTCTCCTTCACCGTCCAGTACTGCGCCGCCAGGGTCAGCAAGTCGGTGGCCTTGAAACTGCCGCCGACGGTCCAAAGGTTGGAGTTGACGAATCCCACCACGCCATCGTCGTTGCCGACCGCGTTGGCACCGGCGTGGAGCTTGAACCCGCCGAAGTCGTACGAACCGGAAAGCATGGTCCAGGTGACACTCTTGCCAGCGAGGTTCTCGTCCTTCTGGGCACTCAGCGAAACCGCGACGGGCCCCTGCAGGAAGCGAACATTGCCGCCGACGTTTCTGCCCGTGGTGCCTTCACCCAGTGCCACGTGGACGGCGAAGTCAACCGGACCCAGGCGCGGACTGTCGTAGCGAATCTGGTTGCTGTTCCAGAAGTCGTTGCTGATGCCTTG
>JADMKA010000101.1 GCA_018780145.1 Vitreoscilla sp.
CGGGCGGCACCGAGATCTACATCACCCACCGCGGCATCGAGGAGGTCCTGGTGGGCCGCGCTGCGGACGGCCAGGTGTCCTGGGTCAACCGCCCCGCTGACCCGCAGCTGGAGCAGGAAATGCTGGCCCGCCTGATGGTCGCGCTCGGCGCCAAGGACGAAGTGGCCCGCGCCGCCGTGGCCACCGCCACCGACACCGTGGCACCCAAGGCTCGCCCGGCCACCGGCCAGGCCGGCGCCGCCCTGGAGGTGGACGACGTGCTCGACCGCGCCTGGCGCCGCATCGGCCTGGTGCTGGACCGCGGAGGCTTCACGGTGGAAGACCGAGACCGCGGCCAGGGCCTTTACTTCGTGCGTTATGTGGATGCCAAGGAAGCCGGCCGCGAAGAGCCCAACTTCTTCCAGCGCATGTTCGGCGCCAAGGACGATGCGGCCAAGGCATTGAACCGTTACCGTATCCAGGTCAAGGCCAGCAGCACCGGCACGGGCACCTTGGTCAGCGTGCTGAACTATCAGGGTGAGCCGGACAATTCGGCCAATGCCAAGAAGATCGTCTCTCTGCTGATCGACGAGCTGAAGCTCTGACCTCGTGAAACGAACCCGCCGCCCGGAGGCGGCGGTTCTGCCAATGCAAAAGCCGCCCGAGGGCGGCTTTTTCGTCTGACTGCGCCCAGAGGGCGCAGGCTCCGATTACTTGACGGCCGAAGCGGCGGCGTCGACGACGGCCGAAGCGGCAGCGGTAGCAGCCGAAGCGGCGGCATCCATGGCCGAGGCGGCGGGAGCAGCAGCCGAAGCGGCGGCTTCCATGGCCGGGGCAGCAGCCGAAGCGGCAGCGGCGGCAGCGTCTTCAGCCTTCTTGCCGCAAGCGGCCAGGGCGGTGACGGCGATCAGGGAGGCCAACAGGAGCGACTTGTTCATGAAATTCCTCGAAGCTATTAGAGTCGAACAAAATTACCGGTAATTCTGGAAGCCCGCTGTTCGTGCGCGCCCCCTCCTCTACACAGACCAGAGATTCTCCAAGCGCTCGAGCCGCCCGAAGTGCGCCGTGCTTGCGCATGGCGCATTGATCCCTGTGCCTAGCCTTACATTATAGCCACATCAGGGAACTTCCCTAGAGACCCAGGGTCACGGCCGGGAAGGCCTCGGTGGATCGTTGCAAAAGTGCGTCGATCTCCTCTTGCGCACGGGCCACGTCGGCGCGTTCGCTCCGTACCCAGCCCCGCACGCGCTCGATGTCGACCACGCGCAGGGCGGCACGCGCGTCGGCCAGCAGCAGCGTGGGCAGGTCGGACGACGCAAGCTCCTCGGGCGCGCGGCAACTCACGCGGTGGGCAAATGTCTGGCGCCAGCGCGTCAGGCGCGGCATGGCCCGGCGGATGCGCTCGAAATCCTGGCCGATCCAGGTGAGCCGGCTGGCCGGCTGCCGGGCCCAGGCGCCCAACGCGTCCAGCAACTCGGGCTCGTCGAGCGGCCAACCCGCGAAATCTGGCGACACCCAGACCAGGTGATGCACGTTCGCGGCCTGTGCCCCGGTGATGAAGGCGCGGACGGCCTGTTGCATCTCGCCCAACGAGGTGACGGGCCCGAAGGGCAGCGGATAGAGGGGGTCGTCAGTCGGTTCCATGGGCCCAGCCGGCGATCGTCCAGTCCTGCAGCAGCTCCGCGGCCTGGTCGCTCAGCCGTGCCAAAGCGCGGGCATCGAGTGCCCGCTCATCGGCCAGCTGGCGCACCAGGCGCGCGTCGCGCCCTGCGGCACGGAACGATTCGCCATTGATGAAGACATGCCGCGAGTCATACATCATGCGGGTGCGCGCGTCCAGCCTCAAGCCCTGGCCCGGCCGCCACGGCTCGCCCCCGTCGAACCAGACGTTGGCCTTGGGCTCGGTCAGCGACTCGCCAAGCGCGCAGTGCAGGCTGTGCACGTCGTTCAGGGCCTCGATGACGGCCTTGGTGGCAAAGGTCTGCAAAGCCTCGGGAATGCGGCCCGGCGTGGCCGTGGCACTGTCGGGAGGATCGCGGTAGTGGCCCTCTTCGGCGGGCACTTCTAGCGCATCGGTCATGCGTTGCAGCACCTCGCGCGCCGTCTCGGTGGGCGTGGGGGTGCGAAAACCGATCGAGCAGGTCATGCAATCCGCACCGACAGCCACACCGTCGTGGCCCCATCGGGGCGGCAGGTAGAGCATGTCACCCGGCTCCAGCACCCACTCCTCGGTGGGCTGGAAATGGGCCAGCAACTTCACCGGCATGCCGGGCACCAGCGAGGCATCGACCACCGGGCCGGCACGCCAGCGGCGCCGGCCCGCGACCTGCAGCAGAAAGACGTCGTAGGAATCAGTGTGCGGGCCGACGCCACCCCCATCGCTCGCGTAGCTGATCATCAGGTCGTCCAGCCGGGCCTCGGGCACGAATCGAAAGCGGCTCAGCAACTCATGTGCTGCAGGCACATGCAGGTCCAGGCCCTGGACCAACAGCGTCCAGCCCGGTCGGGTGAGCGGCGGCAACTGGCGGCGCGCCAGCGGCCCGTGCTTCAGGCGCCAGGGGCCGTCGGCCGACTGCGAGACCAGGCGCGACTCGACCTCCTCGCGCGCCGCGAGCTCGAACAGTTCGGCACGGGTCACCGGCGGGCACACGCCAGGCATGGCCTGGCGGATCAGGCAGGGCTTTCGCTGCCAATGGCGGCGCATGAACTGGCGGGGCGACAGCCCCCCCAGCAGAGGCAGTTTGCGGTCGATGTCCATGGGCGGATTGTCGGTGAGCTTGTGCGATCATCCCCTGATGGACATCACTTCCCCCTGCGTCGTGACGCTGGTCTGGACGCTCTCCGACGCCCAAGGCCAGTTGATCGACGAACTGACCGACCCGGTCGAATTCTTCTATGGCGGCGACGATCTGCTGCCCAAGGTCGAGGAGGCCCTGGCCGGCCAGACGACCGGTTTCGAGGCGCAGCTCCACCTGGAGCCCGAGAACGCGTTCGGCGACTACGACCCGGCGCTTGTCTGCTACGAAGAGAAGGCCATCTTCCCCGACGACGTGGAGCCGGGCATGCAGTTCGAGGGCTTGCCCGAAGGCCACACCACCGCCGACATGCCCGAGGACCTGATCTACACGGTGACCGAGGTCTACCCTTCGCACGTGGTCCTGGACGCCAACCACCCGCTGGCCGGCATCGCGCTGCGCATCCAGCTCAAGGTGCTGGAGGTGCGCGAGGCCACGGTGTCCGAAGTGGGTGCCGGCAGCGTCAGCGTGTCGCCGCTGGCCGTGATGAACGGCGCACCGCCGGACGAGCCGCTCCATTGACAAAGCGGCCGGCGCTGGGCCGCTCGCAAGTGGCTGGCTAGCGTGTGCCGCTCGAGCCGAAGCCACCTTCACCACGGTGGCTGGCGTCGAAGCTGTCGACCCGGCGGAAGCTGGCCTGTACCACCGGCACGATGACCATTTGTGCAATGCGCTCCAGCGGCTGGATGGTGAACGCGACCGAACCACGGTTCCAGCAGCTCACCATCAGCTGGCCCTGGTAGTCGCTGTCGATCAGGCCGACCAGGTTGCCCAGCACCACGCCGTGCTTGTGGCCCAGGCCCGAGCGCGGAAGGATCATGGCCGCCAGGCCCGGGTCCCCGATGTGGATGGCGAGGCCGGTGGGGATCAGCGTGGTCTGCCCGGGCAACAGGTCGACCGGCTCATCCAGGCAGGCGCGCAGGTCCAGCCCGGCGCTGCCGGGGGTGGCGTAGGCGGGCAACTGGGCGGCCATGCGCTCGTCCAGTACCTTCACATCGATGATCGTCATGGGGTCGTCAGCCGCTGGGCGATCTCGCGAACCAGGTCGCGCGCCAGCGTGAGTTTGTCGGTGGTGGGGAGCTCGCGCTCGCCGTGTTCGTCGACCAGCAGCAGCGTGTTGTGGTCCAGCCCGAAAGTGGCCGGGCCCAGGTTGCCGACGATCAGCGGCACCTGCTTGCGCAGGCGCTTCTCGCGCGCATGGCGGGCCACGTCGTGGCTCTCGGCCGCGAAGCCGACGCAGTAGGGCGCTCCGGGCAAGCGGGCGACCGTGGCCAGGATGTCCGGGTTCTCGGTCATCTCGAAGGCCGGTGGGCGGCCCGAACCGTCCTTCTTCAGCTTGTGTTCGGCGGCAGCCACCGGGCGCCAGTCGGCCACCGCGGCGGTGGCGATGAAGACGGCGTGCAACGGCGCCTCGGGCAGCACCGCGTCGTGCATCTGGCGGGCGGTCTGCACGTCGATGCGCCGCACGCCGCGCGGTGTGCCCAGGTGCACCGGGCCGGCCACCAGCGTGACCTCGGCACCCGCCTCGCGTGCCGCCCGGGCCAGCGCAAAGCCCATCTTGCCGCTGGACAGGTTGGTGATGCCGCGCACCGGGTCGATGGCCTCGAAGGTCGGGCCGGCCGTGATCAGCACCCGCCGGCCGGCCAGCACCTTGGGCTGGAAGAAGGCGATCAGCTCCTCGCACAGCGCCTCGGCCTCGAGCATGCGGCCGTCGCCGATTTCGCCGCAGGCCTGATCGCCGGCGTCCGGGCCGAGCAGCGTGGTGCCGTCCAGGCGCAGTTGCGCCACGTTGCGCTGCGTCGCCGGGTGGGCCCACATCTCACGGTTCATCGCCGGCGCCACCAGCAGCGGCACGCGCTCGATGGGCCTGGCCAGGCACAGCAGCGAGAGAAGGTCGTCGGCCCTGCCCTGCACGAGCTTGGCCAGGAAATCGGCGCTGGCAGGGGCCACCAGCACCGCATCGGCCTCGCGCGACAGGTTGATGTGGGCCATGTTGTTGGCCTCTCGCGCATCCCACTGGCTGCTGTAGACAGGCCGGTTGGACAAGGCCTGCAGCGTGACCGGCGTGATGAAGGCCTCGGCCGCCGCCGTCATCACCACCTGCACGGTGGCACCCGCCTTGACCAGCTCTCGCACCAGCTCGGCGGACTTGTAGCAGGCGATGCCGCCGCTCAAGCCCAGAACAATGTGCCTGCCATCGAGGTCCTGTCGCTCGGCCATGGGGGTCACTGCATCTGTGCGCCGTGGCACTTCTTGAACTTCTTGCCGCTGCCGCAGGGGCAGGGGTCGTTGCGGCCCGGCAGCGCATCGACGCGACGAGGTGGGGGCTTCGGCGCGTGGTCCAGCCAGTACAGGCGCATGTCCTGCGCGGCGTAGAGCGCCTCCTGGATCAGCTCGTCGCGGGTGAGTTGCTCGCCTTCGTAGAGATCTTCATAGACCTCCTTCAGCTCCTCGTCGTCCAGCGTCAGCGAGACCACGCGCAGCATGCACTCGTCGAACAGCTGGCCCTCTTCGGTTTCCAGATCCGGCTCGGGCCAGTCCTGCGGGAAGTCGCGCGTCGCGTCGATGAAACCCACCGCCCAGACCTCGCCGGTCTGCTCCAGCAAGGCGATCTCCTCGGGCTGCACATGACCTTCGTCGACCAGGCGCTGCTTGTCTTCCTCGGTCAGTTCGATCATCAGCGGCGCCAGGCGCAGCACATCGGGGTCGTCGAGGATGCGTTCGGGGTCGAGCTGGTCGGCCAGGGCCTGCCATCGGGCGTCGATGGCGGCACGGGCCGCCTCGGCGTCGGCCGGGTCGGCGAAGGTGCGCGGGAACACGCCCTCCGCGAAGACCGGCAGCCACTCGTCGTGCTGGATGCGGCGCGGCCCGGCCACCAGGGCGGCCATGTAGCCGTCCAGCCACTCCAGCGACACGCGATCGTCGAAGCCAGCCATGCGCTGGCACAGGGCGTCCAGCGCCTCGATTTCCTCTTCGGTGCTCATGCGTGGTTCCGCCACGGCCACCCTCCTGGTTCAGACAGCCGGCAGTGTCGCATGCCGGCAAAGGCTCACGCTGGCAGCGGCGCCCAGGCCGGCGGGCGGGGGTGCAGCCTGGCCATCATCAGCGAGTCGACGAGGGCGCCGTCGCGCAGCGCATAGGCCCGTTGGCGGCCTTCGAGCTCGAAACCGAACTTGCGGTAGAGCGCCTGGGCGCGTTCGTTGTCGGCGTAGACGCCCAGCTCGATCCGCAAGGCGCCGACCCAGTTGTCGGCGTAGTCGCACAGCGCGGCCATCAGGGCCGAGCCCACGCCACGCCCCTGCCAGGGCACCGCCACCGACATGCCCAGGCCCATGGCGTGCCGGCGGCGCACCGCCGGGCCGCAGGGGTGCAGGCCGGCGCTGGCAATGACGTCGCCCTGTACCTCGGCCACCAGGTGCAGCTCTGCGCTGTGGGGGGCCGACGCCTGGTCGGCCAAGCGCTTGCGCCACTGGTCCGCATCCGGGAATGGCATCTGCAGCAGGTTGGCGAACACGCTGGGCTCGCTCATCAGCCGCGCGAAGGCCTCGGCGTCGGCCGGACGGGCGCGCCGCAGTGTCCAAGGCGGGTTGTCGGAGGGCAAGGTCATGAGAAATGCAAGGAGCCGATCTGCAGCCAAGGCAGCAGCGTAACCGGTATTCCGGCACCTGGTGCCCGAACTCAGCCGTCGTTGACCAGGCGTTTGCCGAGGCTGACCACGTCGTCTTCGCCGAAGCCGATCGCCGCATAGAACGCCAGCACCGGCTCGTTGCCGCGCCGAACCTGCAGGTTGATCTTGGGGCAGCCGCACTCGCGCAGCCTCGCCTCGGCCCAGGCCATCAGCGCCCGCCCGTGACCACCGCGCTGGGCATCCGGCGAGACCGCCAGGTAGTTGATCCAGCCGCGGTGCCCTTCGTAGCCGGCCATCACCGTGCCGATGACCTCGCCGCTGCCATTGGCGCAGAGCACGGCGAACAGGTCGGGCTGGGCGTCGAGCTTGCGCTGGATGTCACGCAGCGGGTCGTTCCAGGGCCGCGTCAGCCCGCAGCGCTGCCACAGCGCCACCACGGCGCTCTCGTCGCCGGCCTGGAAGGTGCGGATGGACGCCATCGCCCCTCAGGCCGCAGGCGGGCCCTGCAGGAAATCGGTCTTGCCCAGATCCACCCCGTTGTGACGCAGCAGGGCGTAAGCCGTGGTGACGTGGAAGAACAGGTTGGGGATGGCCCAGTGCTTCAGGTAGAACTCGCCCTTCATCGTGCGGGTGGCACCGTCCCGGCCGACCGGGATGGTGATGTCGATCTCCTCGCGGCCGTCGATGCTCTCGGGCTTCAGCGTGGCGAGGTAGTCCAGCGTCCGGGCGATACGGGCGCGCAACTCGGCGAAGGTGGTCTCGTTGTCTTCGAAGCGCGGGGCCTCGACACCCGCGAGCCGGGCGGCACCGTTCTTGGCCGCATCGCAGGCAATGCGGATCTGCGCCGGAAACGGCAGCATGTCCGGCGCCAGGCGCGCGCCGACCAGCACGTTGACATCGAACTTGCGCGCCGCGGCGTTCGCCTCGGCCTTGGCCAGGCAGTGGTCGAGATTGCGCAACGCGGTGCGGAAGACAGGCAGGCTGGCGGAGGACAGGGAGATCGGCATGGCTGCCTCGTGGTGCAGTGGGAAGGCGCCATGATACGCACGGCCCCACCGCCCCGTGGCACCCCCCGGATCAACCCTGGTTGGGGCCTGAAATCAGCGCCAGCTCGGGCAGAATCCCGCGTAACGTCAGAGATACACCTGGGGAGGTGAGGAATGAAATGGGCTCATTGGGTGGCCGCCGCGTGCGTGGCAGCTTCTTCGGCACTCGTCCACGCGGCCGCGCCCGCCATCGACTTCTTCAAGCGACCGGTGCTGAACGACGTCGAGCTGTCGCCGTCGGGCAAGTACCTCGCCGCAACTCGCTACAACAGCCAGACTAAGCACCATGTGCTTGTCATCATCGACCTGAGCGAGAAGCGAGAAGCCAAGATTGTGGCGGGCTACACCGACGCCGACGTGGTGGACCTGCAGTGGGTCAACGATGACCGCGTCGTGTTCCGGGTGTTCGAGCAGGACGCCACCTACTTCGACAGCCACCCGGTCGGCCTGTTCTCGGTCGACCGCCGCGGCGACGAGGACCCCAAGGTGCTGATCCGCCGCCATTGGGACACCGGCATCGTCAATGCCCCCCCGGAGATCGCGCGCGTGCGGCCACGTGACTTTTCGCTCGACCCGAACCACGCCTTTCATTCGGTGCTTCACGACGGCAGCGCCAACGTGCTGGTGGTCAAGCGCAACTGGGCTTCAGACCGATCGTTAACCAGTACCCAGCTGATTCGGCTCAACACGGAGACCGGCCGCTCTGAGGTCGTCGGACAAGGTGCACCGCCACAATCGACAGGTTGGGTAGCCGACGCTGCCGGCAATGCGCGAGTCGTCTACTCGAACGACAAGGCAACGACCAACGTCCATTGGCGTGCGACGCCGCAAAGCGACTGGGCGCCGTTGCGCCGGATGCCACGCTACGACAAGGTTGCCGGCAAGGACGCCATGCTTGGCATGCTGGGCATGGACGACCAGGACAGGCTCTATGTCGTCACCGGCGGAGCCAACGAGGACGGCACCAACGTTCTGGCCACGATGGACCTGAAACAGGCGTCCCCCGCTCTGGTGCCGCTGATCGCCACGCCAGGCTATGACTTCAGTGGTCGCCTGGTCTACGGGACGAAAGGCAAGGTCGTGGGCATCCACTACCTCACAGACGCCAAAGGCACCCACTGGTTCGATCCGAAGCTGAAGGCGATCCAGGAACAAGTCGACAAGTTGCTGCCCAACACCAACAACATCATCGATTGCGGCGCCTGCGACGACCCGACGAGGGTGCTCGTCAACGCCTATTCGGACCGCCAGCCCAGTGCGTTCGTGCTCTACCACGTGACCTCTGGCAAGGTCGAGCCGGTGTCCGGTACACGGCCGTGGATCAAGACCGAGGAAATGGCCGCGCGGGGCTTCGAGCGCATCAAGGCCCGTGACGGGCTGGAGTTCCCGGTGCATGTCACACGCCCGAACGGGTCGAAGGCACCAGCGCCGGCCGTCATCCTCGTTCATGGCGGCCCGTGGGTGCGTGGGGCAGAGTGGCGGTGGTACCCGACGACACAGTTCCTGGCCTCGCGCGGCTACGCGGTGATTGAACCCGAATTTCGCGGCAGCACCGGGTTCGGATCCAGGCTCACCTTCGCTTCCTGGAAGCAGTGGGGCCTGGCCATGCAGGACGACCTCGCCGATGCTGCCCGATGGGCCATCGACAAGGGCATTGCCGATCCCAAGCGCATCTGCATCGCGGGGGGGAGCTACGGCGGCTACGCCGCGCTGATGGGGCTGGTTCGTCAGTCTGACATCTTCCGCTGCGGCATCGAGTACTTCGGCGTGACCGACATCGAGCTGATGTACACCAGCCACTGGAGCGACTTCTCGAAGGACTACAAGACGTACGGCATGCCGGTGCTCATCGGCGACCGCGTGCAGGATGCCGCCCAGCTCGACGCCACCTCACCGCTGAAACAGTCTGCAAAGATCAATGCACCGCTGTTGATGGGTCACGGTCGGCAGGATCCCCGCGTTCCGTTCGAGCACTACAGCAAGCTGCTGGACAAACTGAAGGGCCAGAATCCAAACGTCGAGACGGTGGTCTACAACGAGGAGGGCCATGGCTGGAACCTCGACGCCAACGAGGCCGATTTCTGGACCCGCGCCGAGACCTTCCTCGACAAGCACCTGAAGGCTGCGCCCTGATCCAACAGGGCCTCAGCGCCTCAGGCGCTCAGGCCCTCTCAGCCACCCAGCCCGCCACGCTGGCCAGCGCGCTGCCCAGCTTGGCAGGATCGGTTCCACCGGCCATCGCCATGTCCGGCTTGCCGCCACCTTTGCCGCCCACCTGCTGAGCAACGAAGTTGACCAGCTCGCCGGCCTTGAGCTTGCCCAGCGAGTCGGCCGTCACGCCCGCGGCGATCTGCACCTTGCCACCGTCGACGGCCGCCAGCACGATGGCCGCCGTCTTCAGCTTGTTCTTCAACTGGTCCATGGTGGTGCGCAGCGTGGCGGCATCGGCGCCCTGCAGCGTGGCGGCGAGCACCTTGATGCCCTTGATGTCCACCGCCTGAGCGACCAGCTCGTCGCCCTGGCTGGAGGCGAGCTTGCCTTTCAGCGCCGCGACTTCCTTCTCCAACGCGCGCAGTTGCTCCTGCAGGTGGCCGATGCGGCCGGCCACTTCGCTCGGCGAGGCCTTCAACGCGCTGGCCACGCCGTTCACCGTGCTCTCCAGACTCTGCAGATAGGCCAGCGCGTTGTCGCCGGTCACCGCCTCGACACGGCGGATGCCCGCGGCCACGCCGCTTTCGGCAACGATCTTGAACAGGCCGATGTCGCCCGTGCGCTGCACGTGCGTGCCACCGCACAGCTCCTTGCTGGAGCCGATGCTCAAGACACGAACCGACTCGCCATACTTCTCGCCGAACAGCATCATCGCGCCGCTCTTCTGCGCGTCGTCCAAGGCCATTACCTGGGCCGTTGCGCCTGCATTGGCCAGGATCTCGGCGTTGACGAGGGCCTCGACCTGGCGCACCTGCGCGTCGCTCATCGGCGCGGTGTGGGCGAAGTCGAAGCGGGTGCGCTCGGCGTTCACCAGCGAGCCCTTCTGCTGCACATGGGCGCCCAGCACCTCGCGCAGGGCCTTGTGCATCAGGTGGGTGGCGCTGTGGTTGCGCACGGTCCGGGCGCGGCGCTCGGCGTCCACGCGGGCGACGAAGGCATCGCCGACCTTGATCTCGCCCTCGACCACATGGCCATGGTGGCCGAACACATCAGCCTGGATTTTCAGCGTGTCGTCGATCACCATCCGCGTGGTCGCGTTGCGCAGCTCGCCGGCGTCGCCGACCTGGCCGCCGCTCTCGGCGTAGAACGGCGTGTGGTCGAGCACGATCACCGCGTCATCGCCTGCGCGGGCCGCATCGACCGACGTACCGTCGACATAGACCGCCGTGACCTGGCTGGTCTCGCAGACCAGGTGCTCATAGCCGTGGAAGGCCGTGGGCGCACCGGCGTACTCCAGGCCCTGCGCCATCTTGAACTTGCCGGCTTCGCGGGCACGCTGCTTCTGCTCGTCCAGCAAAGCGTTGAATCGGGCCTCGTCGACCTTCACGCCGCGCTCGCGGCACACGTCCGCCGTCAGGTCCACCGGGAAGCCGAAGGTGTCATGCAGCTTGAACGCGGTGTCGCCGTCGATCTGGCCGGCCCCCGCGGCCAGCGCCGTCTCCAGGATGTCCATGCCGCGTTCGATGGTCTGGAAGAAGCGCTCCTCTTCCTGCCTGAGCACCTCGGTCACCCGGGCGGCCGCCTGGCGCAGCTCGGGGTAGGCCTCACCCATCTGCTCGACCAGGGCCGGCACGATGGCGTGGAAGAAGGGCTTGCGGGCCCCCAGCTTGTAGCCGTGGCGGATTGCGCGCCGCGCGATGCGGCGCAGCACGTAGCCGCGGCCGGCGTTGCCCGGGATGACACCATCGACCACCGTGAACGAGCAGGCCCGGATGTGGTCGGCGATGACCTTCAGGCTGGGCGAATCCGGGTCGACGCTGGTGCCGCCAGCCGATTCGACCGCGGCCTTGGCCGCGGCCAGCAAGGCCACGAACAGGTCGATCTCGTAGTTCGAGTGCACATGCTGCATCACCGCGGTGATGCGCTCCAGGCCCATGCCGGTGTCCACGCTGGGCTTGGGCAGCTTGTGCATCACACCGTCTTCGGTGCGATTGAACTGCATGAAGACGTTGTTCCAGATCTCGATGTAGCGGTCGCCGTCTTCGTCC
>JADMKA010000192.1 GCA_018780145.1 Vitreoscilla sp.
CCACGTAGGTGGCGTAGGCGCCGATCATCATCAGCTCGCCGTGGGCCATGTTGATGACGCCCATCAGGCCGTAGGTGATGGCCAGGCCGAGCGCCACCAGCAGCAGGATGGAGCCCAGGCTGATGCCGGTGAAGACCACGCCCAGGCGCTCGCCCCAGACGAGGCGTGAGCTGACCTGGTCCAGCGCCACGCGCAGCGCCGAGCGCACGGCGGGGTCGGTCTCGGCGCCGTCGGCCAGGCGCTCCATCAGCAAGGCCTTGACCTGGGCCTCGTCACTTTCGCCCAGGGCCTGCGCGGCGGCCAGGCGCTTGGCGGGGTCGCTGCTGGCCACCAGCAGGCCGGCGCGCATGCGCGCGAGCTGAGCCTTCAGGCCGGCATCGGCCTCGGCCGCCAGGGCCTTGTCGATCAGCGGCAGCTGGGCTTCCTCCAGCGGGGTCTTGGCCAGCTCGGCCACCGCGGCGGCACGCACCGCGGGGTCTGCATCCAGCAGGCGCAGCGAAGCCACGGCGGCCTGCAACGCGCCGCGCATGCGGTTGTTGTTGACCACGTCTTCGGCATCCGCCGGCAGCGTGGCCGGGGCGCCGGTGGCCGCGTCGACGGCCGCGTCGCCCTTGACCACCAGCACCTGGGCCGGGGTGAGCTTGACGGCGTCGTCGAGCAGGGCCTGCGCAAAAGCCGCCAAGGCCGGGTCGGCCGTGGCGGCAGCGGCACCGAGCGCGGCCACCCGCGCATCGGTGTCGCCCGAGGCGATGGCGCGCGCCTGCTCGGCCGTCAGGGCATGGGCCGAGGCCCCGCCCAACAGCGCGACGGCCAATCCCAGAAACAGGCGCAGCCCCCGCATCGCTTACTTCTTCTCGGGGACGTTCTTCTTGCCCTTGTTCTCGGCGATGTAGTCGCTCCACGGATCGGCCACGACCGGGCCCGGGGTCTTCCACACCACGTTGAACTGGCCGTCGGCCTTCACTTCGCCGATGAACACCGGCTTGTGCAGGTGGTGGTTTTCCTTGTCCATGGTGCTGGTGAAGCCGCCCGGCGCCTTGAAGGTCTGGCCGGCCATCGCGGCGATGACCTTGTCGGTGTCGGTCGACTTGGCCTTGGTGACCGCCTGCGCCCACATGTTGATGCCGATGTAGGTGGCCTCCATCGGGTCGTTGGTCAGCGGCTTGTCCTTGTGGCCGGCGATGCCCTTGGCCTTGGCGTAGTCGCTCCACTTCTTGACGAACTCGGTGTTGGCCGGGCTCTTGATGCTCATGAAGTAGTTCCAGGCGGCCAGGTGGCCGACCAGCGGCTTGGTGTCCACGCCGCGCAGCTCTTCTTCACCCACCGAGAAGGCCACCACCGGCACGTCCGTCGCCTTCAGGCCCTGGTTGCCCAGCTCCTTGTAGAAGGGCACGTTGGAGTCGCCGTTGATGGTGGAGACCACCGCCGTCTTCTTGCCCTCAGAGGCGAACTTCTTGATCTTGGCGATGATGCTCTGGTAGTCCGAGTGGCCGAAGGGGGTGTACTCCTCCATGATGTCGGCATCGGCCACGCCCTTGGCCTTCAGGAAGGCGCGCAGGATCTTGTTGGTGGTGCGCGGGTACACATAGTCGGTGCCCAGCAGCACGAAGCGCTTGGCCGAGCCGCCGTCCTTGCTCATCAGGTACTCGACGGCGGGGATGGCCTGCTGGTTCGGCGCGGCGCCGGTGTAGAACACGTTCTTGCTGAGCTCTTCACCCTCGTACTGCACGGGGTAGAACAGCAGCGAGTTGGTTTCTTCGAAGACCGGCAGCACCGACTTGCGGCTGACCGAGGTCCAGCAGCCGAAGACCACGGCCACCTTGTCCTGGGTGATCAGCTGCTTGGCCTTCTCGGCGAACAGCGGCCAGTTCGAGGCCGGGTCCACGACCACCGGCTCCAGCTTCTTGCCGAGCAGGCCGCCCTTGGCGTTGATCTCGTCGATGGCCATCAGCACGGTGTCCTTCAACACCGTTTCCGAAATCGCCATCGTGCCCGACAGGCTGTGCAGCACGCCCACCTTGATGGTGTCGGCGGCCTGCGCCCACAGGGGCAGGGACAGGGCGGCGGCGCCCAGCGCGATGGCGCTCAGGCGGTGGGCGAATTGGCGGCGTTGAATCGTCATGGTGGGCGGCTCCTCGGGAATGTGTCCGTGGGTGAGAGTGAACGGGGGTCAGCTTAGGGAGAAGCCCGGCGCCGGCCTATACGCCACATGGCGTACTGCGCCCACCCGCCCCGCCATTCCAGCAGCCGAGCCCGCCGGCCATGCCTCGCCGGCTGCAGCCTGTCGCACGCCGCTGCCGGCCCGGCTGCGGCCATGCTGGAATCGCGAACTTTCATGTTCCAGCCTGCCCGGAGAACCACCATGCTCAGCCTGCAAGGCGTCACCCACGTCTACCCCAACGGCACCCGCGCGCTCGACAACGCCACGCTGACCATCCCCACCGGCATGTTCGGCCTGCTGGGCCCCAACGGCGCCGGCAAGTCCACGCTGATGCGCTGCATCGCCACGCTGCAGACGCCCAGCGAGGGCCGCATCCGCTTCGGCGACATCGACGTGATCTCCCAGCCCGAGGCGCTGCGTGCCACGCTGGGCTACCTGCCGCAGGATTTCGGCGTCTACCCGCGCGTCTCGGCCGAGGATCTGCTGGATCACCTGTGCGTGCTCAAGGGCGTGGCCGGCCGTGGCGAGCGGCGCGACACCGTGCAGACCCTGCTGGCACAGGTGAACCTGTGGGATGTGCGCAAGAAGGCCGTGGCCGGTTTCTCCGGCGGCATGCGCCAGCGCTTCGGCATCGCCCAGGCCCTGATCGGCCAGCCGCGGCTGATCATCGTGGACGAGCCCACCGCCGGGCTGGACCCGGAGGAGCGCCACCGCTTCAACAACCTGCTGGCCGAGATCGGCGAGCAGGTGGTGGTGATCCTTTCCACCCACATCGTCGACGACGTGGCCGATCTGTGCCAGCGCCTGGCCATCATCCACCAGGGCCGCATCGTCGAGATCGGCGCGCCCGCCGAGCTGACCCGCACCCTCGCCGGGCGAATCTGGCACAAGACGGTCGCCAAGCCCGAGGTGGCCGAGTGCCAGGCCCGGTTGCAGGTCATCTCGACCCGGCTGCGCGGCGGCGAGACCCTGGTGCACGTGCTGGCCGACGACCTGCCCGAGCCGGGTTTCGCACCGGTCGAGGCCACGCTGGAAGACCTGTACTTCGCCACGCTGAGCCAGGCGCGCCGCCAGGCCGCCGCGGCCGTGGCGGCTTGAGGGTGGCATTGCCATGCTGAGCCACATCGCCGCCTTCGAGGCCCGCTACCAGCTGCGCTCGCCGCTGTTCGCGGTGGCCTTCGCGCTGTTCTTCCTGCTCACCTTCGGCGCCGTGACGATGGACGATATCCAGATCGGCGCCAAGGGCAACGTCAACGTCAATTCGCCCTACGCCATCCTGCAGACGGTGGGCATCCTCAACGTCTTCGCGATCTTCGTGATCACGGCCTTCGTCGCCAACGTCGTGATCCGCGACGACGAGACCGGCTTCGCGCCCATCATCCGCGCCACGCGGGTCGGCAAGTTCGACTACCTGGTCGGCCGCTTCGCCGGCGCCTTCGGCGTCGCCTTCCTGGTCAGCTGCAGCGTGCCGCTGGCGATCTGGATCGGCAGCCTGATGCCCTGGCTGGATCCGGAGAAGGTCGGGCCGGTGGTGCTGCAGCACTACCTGTATGCGCAGTTCCTGTTCGCCTTGCCGACGCTGCTGGTGATGGCCGCCGGCTTCTTCGCGCTGGCCACGCTGACCCGATCGATGATGTGGACCTACGTCGGCGTGGTCGGCTTCCTGGTGCTCTACGCCACCAGCCGGCTGATGCTGCGCGACACCGGCAACGACACCGCCGCGGCGCTGTCGGACCCGTTCGGCGTCAACGCCTTCCTGCAGGCCACCCGCTACTGGACGGCCGCCGAGCGCAACAGCCGGTTGCCGGAGCTGAGCGGGCTGCTGCTGGCCAACCGCTTGCTGTGGCTGGGCATCGGCGGTGCCTTGTTCGCGGCCGCCTACGCCTGGTTCCGCTTCGACGAGCGGGCCCAGCGCGGCACCCGCAAGCCTGGGAAATCGCCCAGGCCACGGGCGGCCGAGGCGCCGCCCCGGCTGGTGGCCGTGCTGCCGGCGCCGCGCGCCGATGGCGGCACCCGCTGGGCCCAGCTCGCCGCGCTGACGCGCTTCGACATGCGCTTCGTGTTCCGCAGCCCGGCGTTCTTCGTGCTGCTGGCACTCGGCGTGTTCAACGCCTTCGGCAGCCTGCGGGCCATCATCGACGTGCGCGGCGTCCCGTTCTTCCCGGTCACCCGCGCGGTGGTGGACGCGCTGTCGGGCTCGTTCTCGATGATCCCCATGATCATCGCGATCTACTACGCCGGCGAGCTGGTCTGGCGCGACCGGCAGCAGCGCATGCACGACATCGTCGATGCCACCGCGGCGCCCGCCTGGGCGCACCTGCTGCCCAAGGTTCTGGCCATCACCGGCGTGCTGGCGGCGACCTACGGCGTGGGCATGCTCACCGGCATGCTGTTCCAGCTGGCGCTCGGCTACACCCAACTGGAGCCCATGGCCTACCTGCTGTGGTTCCTGCTGCCGGGGGTGATCAGCGGCCTGCTGCTGGCGGTGCTCTCGGTCTTCGTGCAGGTGCTGGTGCCGGTCAAGCCGGCCGGCTGGGCGGTGATGCTGCTCTACGTGGTGGGCACGGTGACGCTCAACACGGTGGGCTTCGAGCACAACCTCTACAACTATGCCTTCACCTCGCTGGTGCCGCTGTCCGACATGAACGGCATGGGCCGCTTCTGGATCGGCCGGGCCTGGTTCCAGGCGTACTGGCTGGCCTTCGCGCTGATGCTGGGCGTGCTGGCCTACGGCCTGTGGCGCCGCGGCACGCAGGACGCCCTGCGGCCGCGCCTGCGCGCGCTGCGCCAGCGCCTGGCCGGCGCGCCGATGGCCTGGCTGGCCGGTGCCGGCGTGGCCTGGCTGGGCCTGGGCGGTTGGATCATCTACAACACCAACGTGCTGAACGAGTACCTCCCCGCCACCGAGCGCGAAGCGCGGCTGGCCGCCTACGAGAAGGCCTTGATGCCCTACGCCGACCTGCCGCAGCCGACGGTGACCGACGTGACGCTGGCGGTGGACCTGTACCCCCGCGAAACCCGCGCCGTCACCCGAGGCAGCTACCGGCTGGAGAACCGCACGGGCCAGTCGCTGGATGCCGTCCATGTGCGCTGGGACCTGCCGCTGAAGATGCAGGCGCTGGTGCTCGACGGCGCCACGCTGGAGAAGGACCTCGGCGACTTCCACTACCGCATCTACCGCCTGGCCACGCCGATGCAGCCGGGTGAGGCCCGCACGCTGCGCTTCGAGACACTGCTGGAGGAGCGCGGCTTCCCGAACCTGCAGCCGCTGGTGCGCATCGTCGCCAACGGCAGTTTCCTGGACAGCGGCGAGATCGCGCCCTACATCGGCATGGATCGGCGCCCGCTGCTGCAGGACCGTGCCAAGCGCCGCAAGCACGGCCTGACGCCGGACCTGCGCATGGCCAAGCTGGAGGACGAAAATGCCCGCGGCCACCAGTACCTGCGCCACGACAGCGATTGGGTGAACGCCGACCTGACGCTCACCACCGACGCCGACCAGACCCCGGTGGCGCCCGGTGTGGCCCTGAGCGACACGGTGGAAAACGGCCGCCGCACGCTGCACACCCGCACCGAGGCGCCGATCCAGCACTTCTTCTCGGTGCAGTCGGCCCGCTATGCGGTGAAGAAGGCCAGCGTGACGGGGGCCGATGGCCAGCCGGTGGCGCTGACCGTCTACCACCACCCCGGCCATGAGCACAACGTGCCGCTGATGCTCAAGAGCATGCAGGCGTCCATCTCGCTGTTCGGCGAGCGCTTCGGTCCCTACCAGTTCAAGCAGGCGCGGATCGTGGAGTTCCCGGCCTACGCCAGCTTCGCCCAGGCCTTTGCCGGCACGATGCCCTTCTCCGAGGCCATCGGCTTCGTGCAGGACCACCGCGACGACGAGAAAGTGGACCAGGTCACCTACGTCACCGCCCACGAGGTGGCGCACCAGTGGTGGGCCCACCAGGTGATCGGTGCGGACATGCAGGGCTCCACGTTGCTGTCCGAGAGCTTTGCCCAGTACAGCGCGATGCGGGTCATGGAGCAGATGTACGGCGCGCCGATGATGCGCAAGTTCCTCAAGGTCGAGCTCGACCGCTACCTGCGCGCACGCGGCGGCGAGGTGATCGAGGAGTTGCCGCTGGCCCGCGTGGAGAACCAGCCCTACATCCACTACGAGAAGGGCGCGCTGGCCATGTGGTGGGCCAAGGAGGCGATGGGGGCCGACGTGGTGGACCGTGCGCTCCAGCGCCTGGTCCGCACCTACGCGTTCCAGCCGGCGCCCTACCCCACCACGCGCGATTTCCTGGCCCTGTTGCGCGAGGAGGCCGGCCCGCAGCACGACCAGTTGATCACCGACCTGTTCGAGAAGATCACGCTCTACGACATGCAGGCCAGCGAGGCCACGGCCACCAGGCGGCCGGACGGGCGCTACGAGGTGCGATTCACCGTGCAGGGCCGCAAGATGCATGCGGACGGGCAAGGCAAGGAGACGGATGCCGCCCTGGACGAACCCTTCGAGCTCGGCGCCTTCTCGGCCGAGCCCGGCAAGAAGGGCTTCAGCGCCGCCAGCGTGCTGGCGTTCGAGCGCCGGCGCCTGGGCAGCGGGCGCACCGAGGTGACGCTGCTGACCGCGCAGGCGCCCACCCACGTGGGCGTGGACCCGTACAACAAGCGCATCGACAGGAACTCGGAGGACAACCTCACCAAGGTCACCTTGAAGTAGCCCTCAAGCCGGCGGCCAATGGCGCCGAAAACATGCCGAGTGGGCCCGGTGGGCGGGCCCACCCTTGGATGTGAGCCCCGATGCCGTCTGCCGCCAGCCACGCGACCGCCCGACCCCGCCTGCTCGTGGTGGACGACAGCCGTGCGATGCGGGCCATCCTGCGCCGCGTGCTGGCCTGCCGCAGCCTGGGCGAGACGGAGATCCACACCGTGGCCGATGGCGAGGCGGCGCTGGAAGCGGTCGACAGCTTCGCACCCCAACTGGTGATCTCCGACTGGCACATGCCCCGCATGGGGGGCCTGGAACTGCTGCAGACCCTGCGGCAGACGGGCCACACCGAGCTGGCCGTGGGCTTCGTCACCACCGAGACCTCGCTGCCGCTGCTGCAGCAGGCGCGCACCAACGGCGCCGCCTTCATCGTGCAGAAACCCTTCCGCGACGAAGAGCTGCTGAGCGCGGTGCGCAACGTGCTGCAGGCCGCCCATGAGGCCGCTGACCCTGAGCCCGCCGTGAAGGAGGCGCCGACGCTGGTGGACACCGCTGGTTCGGCCAAGGTCATGCGCCGCTTCGTGCAGGCCTGGCTCCCGGGCTTGCCGTTCCGCGTCATAGAGGGCGAGAAATTCGGCAGCGAGCACCTCAGCGCGAAAAACCTGCTGGCCATCTACTCGCCGCACTCGGGCAAGGGAACCGGCGTGCTGGCCGCTGCCAACATGCCGGCCCTGTGCATGCTGGGTGGCGGCGCCATCCAGGCGGACCCGAAAGACATCCGCCAGGCCATCCAGGACGAGAAACCCAGCCCCGCGATCATCGAGAGCGCGAGCAACTTCTTCCACGACCTGGACGCGATGCTCTCGCACCAGCTCCCGGTGGGCGAAGTGCGCTTCAAGAGCGCCAATCTGGTGACCCGCGACGACGCCAGACTGCGTGCCGCGCTGAACGACTCGCCAGTGCGCGTGGACTACCGCCTCTCGGTACCCGGCTACGGCGACGGCCGGCTGGTGCTGATCCGCGCCTGAGGCCACCGGGAACCGCCATGACCCATCTGGACACCGGCCTCGCCTCTGCACTGGCCGGCCTCGGCCTCCTATTGCTGCTGTTCAGTGTCCTGGCCTGGCGCGTGTTGCGTCGCCTGCGCGATGGCCAGGAGGACATGGGCGCGCTGGCCCACAGCCTGCGCGCCCAGGCCACGCTGCTCAACCGCACCGCCGGCGAGACACTCGACACCTTCACCCAGGTGCGCAAGGAGATGCACCGCCTGCTGGAGAGCGCCCGCGGCCACGCCGGCACGGCCAGCAGCGCGGTGCCGCCGAGCGAAGAACTGGAGCAGTTGCGGCAGGAACTCCAGCGGGCCCAGGACCGTGCCCGCAAGACCGAGGTGGAGAACTGCGAACTGGCCGCCAGCCTGGACCGCCAGAAGGCCCGCAACGGCAACGGCCCCGAGCCGGCCGCCGACTCGGCGGACACCGGCTCGGCACTGCGCGAGATGGCCGACCAACTCGCCGAAGCCGAGGCCGACCGCCGGCGCCTGCGCCAGCAGCTCGAGCAGATCCAGGACAACCTGAAGCGCACCCTGACCGAGAAGGACTTCATCGAGGACAAGTTCATTGAACTCGATGCCAGCCAGGGCGGGGCCGCGGCCAAGGACGAGACCCTCGTCGAGGTCTGAGCCCGCTGCCCTGACGCCCCCCCGGCGGGTTTGGCGTAGATTGCGCCATGCCCGCGCCGGACCTGGCCCTCACCCGCCGCCACGCACTGCTGGCCCTGGCCGCCTCGGCGGCCAGCGGTGTGCGCGCAGACGCCCTGCCGCCACTGGCGCCAGGCGCCTGGGCCGAGGCCCGCGTGGCCATCCCGGCGGGGCTGCACCGGTTGGCCGGCCCGGCCCGCATCGCCCAGGTGGCCGTGGCCACGCCGCCCGGTTTCGACGCCACCGGCGCCTGGCCTGTGCTGATCGTCAACGCCACCTCGGACACCGGCCACCAGTCGAGCCGGCAGCTGATGGCCGCCTACCGCGCGGCCGCCACTGCGGCCGGCTGGGTGGCGCTGGCGGCTGACCCGGAGCCGGCCGTGGCGCTGCGCGACGACACGCTCTCGCTGCGCTACGCGCTGGCCCGCACCGCGCTGGCCGCCGTGCAGCCGATGTGGCGCGATGCCGACCAGCCGGCACTCGCCTTCGCCGGCTTCTCCGGTGGGGCCAAGTACGCCGGCTGGCTGGCCGCGTTGTTCGCCAGCCAGCGCGCCCGGGTGGCCGGGGTCTTCCTCTCCGGGGTCAACGAGGATCCGCTGGTGGCGGCGGCCCGGAAGTTCGGCGTGCTCGACGAGCGCTTCCGGGCCACGCCGGTGGTCTTGCAGGGCGGTCGAGACGACCCCGTGGCCACGCCGGCGCAGCACCGCGCGGTGGAGCGCACGCTGCGCGACGCCCGGTTCCGGGCGGTGCGGCTGGAGTGGGTGGACGGCGGGCACCTGGTGGATGCCACCGGGCTGCCAGCGGCGCTGGCCTGGTTCGCGGCCAGCGGGTGGTGACGGGCGAACCCGTTCAGCCCTGGCCCGGCTTCTTGCGCGCCTTGACTGCGAGCGCGCGGCCCAGGGACGCTTCGAGCGCCTGGCGATTCGTCGGCTTGACCAGGTACTCGAACGCGCCGAGGCTCATCGCCTTGAGGACGTCGATGTTGAGCTTGTCGCCGGTGAGGAGGACGACCCGGAAGGCCCCTGCCGCGATGTCCTCGCTCAGCCGGCGCACCACCTCGATGCCGGAGATGTCCGGCAGGTGCATGTCCAGCAGGATGGCATCCGGGTGCTCGCTGCGGGCCAGGCTCACGCCTTCATCGCCCGTCAGCGCCCGGATCAGCCGCAGGCCGGAATGCTCCGACAACAGCGCCTCCACCTTGGCATAGCTGATGGGCTCGTCCTCGATGTAGAGGACGGTGCCTTGCAAGGTTGCCGGGGCGGGCTTGTCGCCCGAAGGCAAGTGGGTCATGGTATGAACGACTGAGGCGGTGGCTGCAGAGCCTTGGATTTTTGCAGACGGGCACCCGCCTTGGCCGCCAGCCAGGCCATCGGCAGGTACGCGGCCAACAGGTCGAGTGCGATGAACCAGGCTGGCGCGGGGATCATGAAGCTTGCCGCCACGCCCCCGAGGAGAAAGAACCCGCCCACCGCGAAGGCCAACTTCGCCTGGCTGCTTGCCGCCAGGAAATAGGCAGCAAGTGCCCCGGCGAGGGTGCCGAGTGCATGCGCCAGGAACGGCATGACGAAATGCCGCGGCTCGAACAGGTGCATCGCCTTGCCCAGGCTCTCGGCGCTGCTCACATCCACCCCCGCGGGCGGTGGGATCAGCGACGGGCTCACGGTGATGAGCGCCATGTTGACGCCGCTGCCGATGACGATGCCGGCCAAAAGGGCCAGCACATTGCGCAGCCAGTGGGGCATGGGTGGTTCTCCGTAGGAGTGCATGGCCATTCTGTACCCCCGTATCGATCTCGCCAAGAACGGCCTTTGCGGTCGAATTGACGGGCTATCCAAGTGGAACCATAATGGTTCCACTTCGGTTGGATATTGACATGCCCACGACCCTGACCCTGAAGAACATTCCAGACGCTGTGTACGATCGCTTGAAGCTCTCGGCAGAAGCGCACCGCCGCAGCATGAACAGCGAAGCCATCGTGTGCCTGGAGGCTGTGCTGCTGCCCGCGAAGTTGACGCCCAGCGAACGCCTGGAGCGGGCGCGGGAACTGCGTGCCGCCCTGCCAAAAGGCAAGTTTCGGTCGCGTGACATTGACGCGCTGAAGCGCGAGGGTCGACCATGATCGTGGTGGACTCGAATGTGTTGGCCTACCTCTACTTGCCCGGCGACTTCACCGCGGACACCGAGAGGCTGCTCGAGGAAGACCCCGACTGGGCTGCTCCTGTTTTGTGGCGCAGCGAGTTTCGGAACATTCTCGCGGGCTATGTCCGGCGAAAGGCGCTCACCTTCGAGCAGGCCTGCAGCGTGCAAGCGGAGGCAGAGAGCCTGATGGCAGGATCGGAGTTTGAGGTCGACTCGCGAGCGGTGCTTGAGTTGGTGCGCGACAGCGACTGCTCCGCCTATGACTGCGAGTTCGTCGCGTTGGCCATGAAGCTCGATACCAAGCTGGTGACGGAGGACAAGAAACTGCTGCGGGCATTCCCGACCCGCGCTGTGGCCATTTCTGCGGGATAGCCTATGCGGCGGCAAGAAGTACTTGTCGCACGAGTGCTGCTAGTCGCCGCTGGGCGCTACATACCGGCGCTTCAGCTCCGCCACTGAGCCGGCCACCAGTTGTTCGAGCACGGCCTGGTCGAGATCGCCGAGGCGTTTGAAGTACAGGCAAGCTTTGCCCATCTTGTGTTTGCCGAGCCGCGATAGCAGGGCCTGCTGCTGCTCCCCTTCAGCGGCCAGGTAGACCACCAGTTCGCGCCCGCGGATGGCGAAGCCGGCGAGGCACATCTCGCCGCTTCGACCGCTGTCATAGGTGTAGCGGTAGCTGCCGTAGCCCACGATGCTGGGGCCCCACATCGTTGGCCCTTGCTGGGTGACCTTTTCAAGCATGGCCATCAGCGCCCTGCAATCGGCACGCTGCTCTTCGCTCGCCCGCTGGGCGATGTAGGCGTCGACGCTGGCGTCGGTGGCGTGGGTCTTGTTCTCGGCCATGTCACCGACCGGCATATTGGAGCCACTCCGTGATCGGCATATAGGCGCCACC
>JADMKA010000103.1 GCA_018780145.1 Vitreoscilla sp.
TGGCCGAGTACCTGGACAAGGAAGGCATCAGCGCGATGGCCATCCACGGCAACAAGAGCCAGGGTGCCCGCACCAAGGCGCTGGCCGAGTTCAAGACCGGTGACCTGCAGGTCCTGGTGGCCACCGACATCGCGGCGCGCGGCATCGACATCGACCAGCTTCCGCACGTGGTGAACTTCGAGCTGCCCAACGTGCCGGAAGACTACGTGCACCGCATCGGCCGCACCGGCCGCGCCGGTGCGCAAGGCGAGGCGATCTCGCTGGTCTGCGTCGACGAGGACATCTTCCTGCGCGACATCGAGAAGCTGATCAAGCGCTCGATCCCGCGCGAGGTGGTGCCTGGCTTCGAGCCGCCGGCCGGTGAAAAGGCCGAGCCCATCGTGCTGGGCCGCATGACCATCGGTGTGGGCGGCACCCGCCGCAACGCCGGCGGCGGCGGTGGCGGTGGTCACCATGGCGGCCGCAACGCCGGGCGTGGTGGCGACCGTGGCGGTGACCGGGGTGGCGACCGTTCGTCGGCGCCCGCCCGCCACGACGGCGGCCGCAGCGACCACCGCTCACCGGGCGGCAAGCCGGGCCAGCCGGGCGCCGCACGCGCACCGGCGGGTTCGCACGCCGCCCACAAGCCGGCCCACGGCGGCGGCCACGCGTCGCCGCGCCCGGCCAACGGCCCGTCGTCCTCGGGCCCGCGCCCCGCCTCGTCAGGCCCGCGCCTGCTGCGCAAACCCTGAACGGGGCACCCGGCGGCCGGATACGGCCGCCACCCTCCGTGAGGGTGCGCGCCAATCAAGCTTGTCCGATGCTGCCGGCCCATGGGACACTGCCCCATGGAACGCAGCATCACCTTCGACCCCCGGACCCTCGCCTGGCTCGAGCTGGGTGAGGCCCAGCGCCTGCTGTTCGACCAGTTTCCCGGGCTGGTCCTCGGCTTCGATCTCGAAGGCCGCATCGGCTGGGTCGGGCCCATGGGCGCCAAGGCCCTGGGCTACGAGCCCGCCGATCTCGTCGGCCAGCCACTGATCGGCTCGCTGCTGCGGCGCGAGGAGATCGAGGCCCGCGCGGCGATGCTGAGCACCGCCTTGCGAACCCGTGTGCCCGCCGACATGGGCGTCTTCAGTGCCTGCCTGCGCCGCGGCCAGGCCGACGAGCACATGTGGGTCGTGCGCACCAAGGACGGCTCGCCCCAGACGCGCAACCTGTCGCTCGGCACATTGCGCGACGGCCAGGGCCAGGTGACCGGCCTGATCGCCGTCGAACGCCCCGTACCCGCCGCGGTGGACGCCCCGGTCGCCTTGTCTCACCACGACAGCCTGACCGGCCTGCCGACCCGCGCGGTGTTGCACGACCGCGCCGAGATGGCGTTGCAACGAGCCGTGCGTGCCAAGACCCACGTCGGATTCCTGCTGATCGAGCTCGACGGCTTCGACGAGTTGTGCGCCCGGCACGGCGCCAGCGTCGGCGACGACCTGCTGCGTGCCACCGCCGGCCGCCTCCACTTCGAACTGCGCAAGACCGACACCGCCGTGCGCCTGGGCGGCGGCCAGTTCGTGGCCATGCTGGTGGATCTGCGCCAGGCCGACGAGGCCGAGCGCGTCGCCGCCAAGATCTGCCATGCACTCGGCGGGCCGGTCAACACCGGCGTCGAGATGCTGCACCCGCGCTGCCACATCGGCGTGGCGGTCTCGCCGGACCATGGTGACCAGTTGCTGCCACTGCTGGAGGCTGCCGAACAGGCCATGCGCTCGGTACGACAGCAAGGCAGCAGCCGCGTGGGCGTCGCGCCTGAGCGCTGAAACCGCGTGCCGACCACCTTGCCGCCCAGGCGCCTGCTGCTGGCCGGCGCCAGCGGCCTGATCGGGCGCTCAGCGCTGGCCCTGCTGGCAGAGCGGCCCACCCCCGGTCCGGCCTGGGCCCTGCTGAGAAGGCCAGCCGACAAACGCCTCGCCGAGGCGCTGCTGCGAGCCCAGGCTCAGGCCATGGTGGTGCCCGACCTGTTGGCCCTGCCGCGCCTGCCGCCGGTCGACGACGTGTTCATCGCGCTGGGAACCACCATCCAGGTGGCCGGTTCCGAGGCCGCTTTCCGACAGGTCGACCTCGACGCCGTGCGGGCCGTGGCCAGCGCCGCGCGTGCGGCCGGTGCCACCCGGCTGGCGGTGGTCTCGGCACTCGGCGCCAGCACGCACTCCACGGTCTTCTACAACCGCGTCAAAGGCGAGATGGAGGAGGCCGTGTCCGCCCTCGGGTTCGACTCGCTGACCATCGCCCGGCCCTCGCTGCTGGCGGGTGACCGCGCGGCCCTGGGCCAACCGGTTCGCCTGGGCGAACGCTGGGCCCTGCGTCTGACGCGGCCCCTCCAGGCGTTGATCCCCGCGAGCGTGCGGCCCATCGAGGCCCGGCGTGTCGCGCTGGCGCTGTTGCGGGCGCTGGCGTCCGGCGCGCCCGGCCGCGTGATACTCGACTCGGCCGCCTTGGCACGCCAGGGCGCGGACTGATCCACCGGACACCGACCATGCAGATCGACTTCTACGGCGCCGCGGACTGCGTCACCGGCTCCAGGCACCTGGTCACCTGGGGCGGCCAGCGCGTGCTGCTGGACAGCGGCCTGTTCCAGGGCTTCAAGGTCCTGCGCGAGCGCAACTGGGCGCCACCGCCCTTCGAGCCACGCAGCCTGGACGCCGTGGTCCTGAGCCATGCCCACCTGGACCATTCCGGCTACGTGCCGGTGCTGGTCAAGCTGGGCTTTCGGGGCCCGGTGTACTGCTCGCCAGCCACGCGCGACCTGGCCCAGGTCTTGTGGCTGGACGCCGCCCACCTGCAGGAAGAGGACGCCCGTCGCGCCAACCGCTATGGCTACTCCCGGCACGAGAAGGCCCTGCCGCTGTTCACCCGGGCCGATGTCAAGAAGGCCCTGACCCACATCCGCGTGCTGCCGGAAGGCAAGGCAGCGCGCATCGACGGCCTGTCGGCCACGCTGACCCCGGTCGGCCACCTGCTCGGTGCCTGCGCGGTGACGCTGTCGCACGGCGGCGAGAAGCTGGTCTTCTCGGGCGACCTGGGCCGCTCGCAAGACCTGCTGATGCCCGCCCCGAAGCCCATCGCCGAGGCCGACGTGCTGCTCGTCGAATCCACCTACGGCGACCGGCTGCACCCGGCCGAGGACGCCGCCGCGCGCCTGGGCCAGGTCATCCGCGAGACCATCCACCGCGGCGGCTCGGTGCTGATGCCGGCGTTTGCCGTCGGCCGGGCCCAGGCCCTGCTGCTGGTGCTGCAGCGCCTGAAGGCCCACGGCGAGATCCCGCCGCACCTGCCGATCTTTCTGGACAGCCCGATGGCCATCGAGGCCACCGAGGTCTACCGCCGGCACCGCAACCTGCTGCGGGTGCCGCAACGCGAGATCGCCAACCTGTGCGACGGCGTTCGAATGATCACCACCGGGGCGCAGTCGCAGCGCCTGGCGCGCTCCAGCATGCCCTCGGTCATCATCTCGGCCAGCGGCATGGCCACCGGTGGCCGGGTGCTGCACCACCTGAAGGCCATGGCGCCGGAGCCGCGGCACCACATCGTCTTTGCCGGCTTCCAGGTCGGCGGCAGCCGCGGCGCGCTGCTGGTGGGCGGCGCGCGCGAGGTGAAGATCCACGGGGAGTACGTGCCGGTCAACGCCAGCGTCAGCCACCTGGAGGGCTTTTCCGGCCACGCCGATGCACGCGAGCTGCTGGCCTGGCTGGGCCACTTTCAGCGCCCGCCACGCCAGACTTTCGTGGTCCACGGCGACCCCGAGGCCAGCGACGCACTGCGCCAGGCCATCTCGCGCGACCTGGGGTGGCCGGTGCGCGTGCCTCCCCAGGGCGGCCGCTTCGTGATTTAGAAGTGGATCCCTCGCATCATCTGGGCCATCGCGACGGCCTCGGGTGAGAGCGTCTGCTTGCCCAGCTTCTCGCCCTTGGCGGCCTGGCTGTCCGGGAACATGCGGAAGGTGGTGTTCATGATGATCTGGGTCACGCGCGGTGCCGCGGTGTGCAGCAGTGCGCCAAAGATGCCCAGGCGCGTGGCCACCCGCACCGGCTTCTCGACGCAGGCCTGCACAATCATGTCGGCCGCCTCCTCGGGCTGCAGCAGCGGCATGCTGTCGTAGATCTTGGTCGGCGCAGTCATCGGCGTGCGCACCAGCGGCATGTTCACCGTGGTGAAGGTGATGCCCTGGTCGGCGAACTCGCTGGAGGCGCAGCGCGTCCAGGCGTCCAGCGCGGCCTTGCTGGCCACGTAGGCCGAGAAGCGCGGCGCATTGACCAGCACGCTGATCGAGCTGAGGTTGACGATGTGGCCCTTGCGCTTGGCGACCATGCCCGGCAGCAGGCCCATGGTGACGCGCAGGCTGCCGAAGTAGTTGAGCTGCATGGTGCGCTCGAAATCGTGGAAGCGGTCGTAGCTGGACTCGATCGCCCGGCGGATCGAGCGGCCTGCGTTGTTGATCAGGAAATCCACACCGCCGTGTTCCTCGGTGAGGATCTTGATGAACTCGGCGCAGCTCGCCTCGTTGGCGATGTCCACCGAATAGCTGAAGACCTTGGCGTCCTTGCCCGCGTAGTCCCGGATCTCCTGCACCGCGGCCACCAGCTTGTCCTCGCCCCGCCCGCAGATGATGGTGATGGCGCCTGCCTCGGCGAAGCGGCAGGCCGCCGACAGGCCGATGCCCGACGAGCCGCCGGTCACCAGCACCACCTTGCCGCCCACGGTGCCACGCAGCGACCGGTCGATGAACAGGGCCGGATCGAGGTGGCGCTCCCAGTAGTCCCACAGGCGCCAGGCATAGTCCGGCAGCGACGGGCACTCGATGCCCGAGCCCTTCAGCGCGGCCAGCGTCTCGCGGCAGTCGTAGCGCGTCGGGTAGTTGACGAAGGTGAGCATGTCCTCGGGCAGGCCGAGGTCCTTCATGATGGCGTTGCGCACGCGGCGCACCGGCGCCAGCGCCATCATGCCCTTCTTGACGCTCTTCGGGATGAAGCCCAGCAGCGCGGCGTTGACGAACAGGTTCATCTTCGGTGCGTGCGCGGCCTTGCTGAAGATGTCCAGCACGTCGCCCACCCGGTAGCCCACCGGGTCGACCAGGTGGAAGCACTTGCCCTTCAGCTCCACCTTCGAGTGGCTGATGTGGTCCAGCGCGTTGACCACGAAGTCCACCGGCACGATGTTCAGCCGCCCGCCCTCCAGGCCGATCGACGGGAACCAGGGCGGCAGGATCTGCCGCATGCGCTGGATCACCTTGAAGAAGTAGTACGGGCCGTCGATCTTGTCCATCTCGCCGGTCTTGGAGTCACCCACCACCACAGCCGGGCGGTAGACCGTCCAGGGCACCTTGCTTTCCTTGCGCACGATCTTCTCGGACTCGTGCTTGGTCATGAAGTACGGGTGGTCCAGGCCTTCGGCCTCGTCGAACATGTCCTCGCGGAACACCCCCTCGTAGAGGCCGGCGGCGGCAATCGAGCTCACGTGGTGCAGGTGACCGGCGTCGATGGCCTTGGCGAACTCGACGACGTGGCGCGTGCCCTCCACATTGACGCGGACCTGGCTCTCCTCGTCGGCCGACAGGTCATAGACCGCGGCCAGGTGGTAGACCGCGTCGATCTGGCCCTTGAGCTGCTTGATGGTCTCGGCCGACACCCCCAGCTTCTTCTCGGTGAGGTCGCCGCTGACGGCGATGGCGCGGGCCTTGGACACACCCCAGTGCTCGAGCAGGCCGGCGACCTTGTCCTCGCTGCCCGGGCGGACCAGGAAGTACACGGTGGCGCCGCGGCGCGCGAGCAGCTTCTTGACGAGGCGCTTGCCGATGAAGCCGGTGGCGCCGGTGACGAAATACTGCATGGTGGTCTCCTGATAGCAAAAAGAGGGGGGATGCTGCGGGGATGGTCGATTTTGGCTGGCGCGCGCCACCGGCTCTGTGAGCGCTAACCCCAGATAGACGCCCCACCCTAGCGAATTAGGATGCCGCCTCCAGAGGGCACTCCTACACTGGGTTGAGCTTGATGGCGGTTCTGCCGCCGAGACCCGTCCACGCAACACGAAGAGGTACCCACCATGGTGAAGAAGCTGAAGAAGATGGCCGAACAGAAGTCCGCCTCCCCCGCCAACCTGCTGGACAGCCAGCTGGCCGGCGCGGTGAAAGCCTCCGCCCAGCAGATCTGGCTGGCCGGCATGGGCGCGTTCTCGAAGGCCCAGGAAGAGGGCACCAAGGTGTTCGAAGCGCTGGTCAAGGAAGGCGTCAGCCTGCAGCGCAAGACCCAGGCCGTGGCCGAAGAGCGCATCGGTGAAGTCACCGGCAAGATGAGCGCCATGGCCGGCGAGGTCACGAACAAGGCCGGCGCCTCCTGGGACAAGCTGGAATCGATCTTCGAGGCCCGCACGGCCAAGGCCCTGGGCAAGCTGGGTGTCCCCACGGCCAAGGACGTGGCCGAGCTGACCGCGCGTGTCGATGCGCTGGCCAGCGCCGTGGCCCAGTTGGGCGGCAAGGTCGCCCCGGCCAAGAAGGCCGCTGCCAAGCCGGCCGCCAAGAAGGCCGCGCCCGCCGCCAAGCCGGTGGCCAAGAAGGCGGCTCCGGCCAAGAAGGCCGTTGCCAAGAAGGCCGCCCCCCGCAAGGCCGCCAAGCCGGCCGACAGCGCCGCCGCCTGATCCGGGCCGCTGACCGCCCGGCCTGCCGTTGAGCCCGCGCCCGACATTGCCTCGCCAGGGCCCGCGCATCGCGCTGGCGCTGGCCGGCGGCGGGCCACTGGGCGCGATCCACGAGATCGGCGCACTGTGTGCGCTGGAGGAGGCCCTGCCGGGCCTGGACCTCACCGACCTGAACGCCTACATCGGCGTCTCCGCCGGCGCCTTCATTGCCGCCGGCCTGGCCAACGGCATGACGCCGCGCCAGATGTGCGCGGCCTTCATCGACAGCGACGGCGGTGCCGACGACCTGATCGACCCCGGGCTGTTCACCCACCCGGCCTGGCACGAATACCGCCGCCGCCTGCGCCGCCTGCCGCGCCTGGCCGGCGAGGCCGCGCTGCAGTGGCTGGCCGGTGACCTGCCCCTTGTGGGGGCGCTCGGCCACCTCGGCGGCGCGCTGCCCACCGGCCTGTTCGACAACGGCGCCATGCAGGCGCAGCTCGAACGTGTCTTTGCCACGAAGGGGCGGACCAACGACTTTCGCCAGCTCCACCGGCCTCTGGTGGTGGTGGCCACCGACCTGGACACGGGCGAGGCCGCTCCTTTCGGCACCCCCGGCTGGGACGACACGCCGATTGCTCGCGCGGTGGTCGCCAGCGCCGCCCTGCCGGGGCTGTACCCACCGGTCGCGATCGGCGGGCGGCACTACGTGGATGGCGCGCTGAAGAAAACGATCCACGCCTCTGTCCTGCTGGACCAGGGGCAGGACCTGCTGATCTGCCTGAACCCCCTGGTGCCGTTCGACGCCGGGCGAGAGCCCGCGGCGGCGCGCATGTCACGGCCAACGATCCACGAGGGCCGCATCCCGCATCTGGCCAGCGCCGGGCTGCCAGCGGTGCTGAGCCAGACCTTTCGCTCGCTGATCCACTCGCGGCTGGAACTGGGCATGAAGGGCTACGAGCGTACGCACCCGGAGTGCGACATCGTGCTGCTGGAACCCGACCACCACGACCCGACCATGTTCCGTGCTGGCACCTTCAGCTACACACTGCGCCGCCAACTGGCCGAACACGCCTACCAGCAGACGCGCCGCCTGCTGCGAGCCCGCTGCGCCGAGCTGGCCCCGGTGTTCGCCGAGCACGGCGTGCCGCTGGACCTGGACGGCCTGTTCCGCGACCGCACGCTGCTGTCCAAGCTGCCACTGCGCCGCTCGGGCAACGATCTGGCCGAGCGCACCCACCACGTCCTGGACCAGCTCGAAGCCCTGCTCGCCGCAACGTGAGATGGGGCACCCGGTGCCGGGGTACCGGCCCCACCCTCCGTGCGCTGGCCGTGCGTGCGGCTCTCGGCTGAGGCGCTATCGCAGGTAGCGCGCTTCGAGGTGGGCGCGAAAGTGCGCCGGGTTCAGCGTCTCGCCACTGGCGCGCCCGGCCAGCTCGTCGGTCGTCCAGCGGCTGGCCGGCAGCCAGATGTTCTCGCGCAGCCAGTCGAACACCACGGCCAGATCGCCCGCCTCGATGCGCGCGTCCAGGTCGGGCACCGCGCGGCGCATCGCCGCGAACCACTGCGCCGCGTACATCGCGCCCAGCGAGTAGCAGGGGAAGTAGCCGAACAGGCCCTCGGGCCAGTGCACATCCTGCATCGGGCCATCCTTGAAGTTGCCGCGCGTGTCCAGGCCCAGCAGGTCCATCATCGCCGTGTCCCACAGCGCGGGGATGTCCTCGGCCTCGATCTCGCCCTCGACCAGCGCACGCTCGATCTCGAAACGCATGATCACGTGCGCCGGGTAGGTGACTTCGTCCGCATCGACGCGGATGTAGCCCGGCTTGACCCGCGTCAGCAGGCGGTGCAGGTTCTCCGGCATGAACGCCGCCTGGTCGCCGAAAGCCTCCACCAGCATCGGTGACAACAGGCGCGCAAAGCCGGGGTGCCCCCCCAGCTGCATCTCGTAGGACAGGCTCTGGCTCTCGTGGATGGCCATCGAACGCGCCTCGGCCACCGGCTGGCCCAGCAGCTCGCGAGGCAGGTTCTGCTCGTAGCGGCCATGGCCGGTCTCGTGCACCGTGCCCATCAGGCTCTGCAGGAAATCGTCCTCGCGAAAGCGTGTGGTCAGGCGCACATCCTCCGGAACGCCACCCGAGAAGGGGTGCGCGCTGACATCCAGCCGCCCGGCCTGGAAGTCGAAGCTCAACAGGTGCATCACCCGCTCGCACAGCTGGCGCTGCGCGGCCAGCGGGAAGGGGCCCTGCGGGACCAGCAGGGTCCGCATCGCCTGGCGCTCCATGACCTGCTGGATCAGGCCGGGCAGCCACTGGCGCACATCGCCGAACACGCGTTGCACGACGGCACTGGTCATGCCTGGCTCGAACTGATCCATCAGCGCGTCGTAGGGCGCCAGGCCCGAGTGGTCCGACAGGCGCTGCGCGCACTCGCGGGTGATCTGCAGCACCTCGCGCAGGTTGGGCAGGAAACCGGCCCAGTCGTTGGCTTGGCGCTGGCTGCGCCAGGCGTGCTCGCAGCGCGAGGTGGCCATCGATCGGCGCTCGACCAACGCCTCAGGCAGCGCGGTGGCGCTGTTCCACTGGCGGCGCATCTCGCGCAGGTTGGCGCGCTGCGCGTCGTCCAGCGCCTCGCTGCTGGCGCCCTCCAGCTCGCGGCCGAGCTGCGGGTCGGTGCGCAGGCGGTGCATCAGCGCGGCCATCTCGGCCATGGCAGCGGCACGGGCCTCGTTGCCACGCGGCGGCATGTTGGCCGCCTGGTCCCACTGGGCCATGCTCTGCAGGTGGCCGAGGCGGTGGATGCGGGTGAAGCTGCGCGTCAGCGCGTGGTACAGCGGCGTAGGGGACAGGGTCGGTGGAAGCATGGTGGACCTCTCGGCGCAGCTCGGCTCGTGGCCTGTGCGCGGTACTGCAGATGGGATGGCCACGATTGTCGGCCGATCATGCCGTGGTGTCGCGTGACTTCCCCCCACGCCGTCCTCCCCCTCTTGGGGGATGGCCGGCCGCGCTCAGATCGGCAAGGGCCCGGGGAACCACCAGAGCAACGCTGCCGTCATCGTCACGTAGCGCAGGAACTTGCCGATCGCCATGTACGCCACGCAGGGCCAGAAGGGCAGCCGCAGCCAACCTGCCACCGCGCACAGCGGGTCGCCCACCGCCGGCAGCCAGCTCAGCAGGCAGGCCTTGGCGCCGAAGCGCTGCAGCCATTGCAGGGCACGTGCCTCGTGGGGCTTCTGGTGCTTCAGCCGTTCGTAAGCGCGCTCGGCGCCGTAGCCCATCCACCAGCTGATCGCGCCCCCGATGGTGTTGCCCACGGTCGCCACCAGCACGGCGGGCCAAAACAGCGGCGGATCGAGCTTGACCAGGGCCAGCACCGCGAACTCCGAACCGATGGGCAGCAGCGTGGCCGACACCAGCGACACGATGAACACCGTCGACAAGCCCACTTGCGGCAACGCGAACCAGGTCAGTACCGAGAGCAGCCAGGCTTCCATGCGCAGCGATTGTCACCACAAAGTGTCTGGCCACCCCAGGGCAGGGGTGGCCAGACCGGGCGGCCGGCGCGGCTATACTTCTGCCTCCTTTTTCAGCACTTCGCTCCCCGTCTCCACCATGCGCATCGGCCCCTTCGAGCTGCCGAACCACCTGTTCGTCGCGCCCATGGCCGGGGTGACGGACCGGCCGTTCCGCCAGTTGTGCAGGCGTCTCGGCGCAGGCTACGCGGTCAGCGAGATGGTGACCTCGCGCAAGGAGCTGTGGGGCTCACTGAAGACCTCGCGCCGCGCCGACCACACCGGCGAGCCCGGCCCGATCGCGGTGCAGATCGCCGGCACCGACGCCCTGATGATGGCCGAGGCCGCCGCCTACAACATCGACCGCGGCGCGCAGATCATCGACGTCAACATGGGCTGTCCGGCCAAGAAGGTATGCAACAAGTGGGCCGGTTCGGCGCTGATGCGCGACGAAGCTGGCGCGCTGGCGATCATCGAGGCCGTGGTGGCCACCTGCGTCCCACGTGGCGTGCCGGTGACGCTGAAGATGCGTACCGGCTGGTGCGACACCGAGCGCAACGCGCTGGCCCTGGCTCGCGCCGCCGAGAGCGCCGGCGTGGCCATGGTCACCGTGCACGGGCGCACCCGTGAACAGGGCTACACCGGCCGTGCCGAGCACGACACGGTCGCCGCGGTGAAGGCCATGCTGCGCATCCCGGTGGTCGCCAACGGCGACATCGATTCTCCCGAGCGTGCCGCCGAGGTGCTGCGCGCCACCGGCGCCGACGCGCTGATGATCGGCCGCGCCGCCCAGGGCCGGCCGTGGATCTTTGCCGAGATCGCCCACTACCTGGCGCACGGCGAGCACCTGCTGCCCCCCGCCACCCGCGACGTGCAGCGCTGGCTGACCGAGCACCTGTCGGACCACTACAGCCTGTATGGCGAGGAGAGCGGTGTCCGCAGCGCCCGCAAGCACATCGGCTGGGCGGTGCGCGCCCTGCCCGGCGGCGAGGCGTTTCGCGCCGTCATGAACACCTTGGACGACGCGGCTGCGCAACTGCGCGCCGTGACGACCTTCTTCGACCAGCTGGCCGATGGCCACGAGCGCCTGCCTGGCGCGCCCGCGGCCGCCAACCAGGACCACATCGCCCTGCGGGCCTGAGCGCCCTTTTCCGCGCCCGCGACCGCGGCGGGCCATGTCATCCCATGAGCAAGAAGAACATCGAAGACTGCGTCCGGGAGACGCTGACCCAGTACTTCAAGGACTTGAACGGCACCGAGCCGCACTCGCTGCACGACATGGTCATCCACACCGTCGAGAAGCCGCTGCTCGACGTGGTGATGCGCCAGGCCGAAGGCAACCAGAGCAAGGCCGCCGAGTGGCTGGGCATCAACCGCAACACGCTGCGCCGCAAGCTGCTCGAGCACAAACTGATCAAGTAGCCGAACCCCCTCCTTCCCCTCTGACGCCACCATGCCCCAACTCACCGCCCTGCTCTCCGTCTCCGACAAGACCGGCATCGTCGATTTCGCCCGCGCTCTGCATGCGCAAGGCATCAAGCTGCTGTCGACCGGCGGCACCGCCAAGCTGCTGGCCGAATCCGGCCTGCCGGTGACCGAGGTCTCCGAAATCACCGGCTTCCCGGAAATGCTGGACGGCCGGGTCAAGACCTTGCACCCGCGCGTGCACGGTGGCCTGCTGGCCCGGCGCGATGTGCCGGCCCACATGGCCGCGCTGAAGGAGCACGGCATCGGCACCATCGACCTGCTCATCATCAACCTCTACCCCTTCGCCCAGGCCACGGCCAAGGCCGACTGCACCCTGGAAGACGCGATCGAGAACATCGACATCGGCGGCCCGGCGATGCTGCGTGCCGCGGCGAAGAACTGGCCCGACGTGGGGGTGGTGATCGATCCGGCCGACTACCCGCAGGTGCTGGCGGAGTTGAGCGCCGGCGGCCTGAAGCGCAGCACCAAGTTCATGCTGGCGAAGAAAGTGTTCGCGCACACCGCGGCCTACGACGGCATGATCACCAACTACCTGACCGCGCTGGAGCCGGGCTCGGAGGACCAGACCGAAGCCGTGCCGGCCAGGGCCGAGTACCCGCAGGTCTTCAACCTGCAGCTGCACAAGGTGCAGGGCATGCGCTATGGCGAGAACCCGCACCAGTCGGCCGCCTTCTACCGCGAGGCCCAGCCGGCGGAGGGAACGCTGTCGCAATGGCGGCAGATCCAGGGCAAGGAATTGAGCTTCAACAACATCGCCGACGCCGACGCCGCGTGGGAGTGCGTGAAGTCCTTCGACCAGCCGGCCTGCGTGATCGTGAAGCACGCCAACCCCTGCGGTGTGGCCATCGGCGCAACGCCGCTGGAGGCCTACCAGAAAGCGCTGAAGACCGACACGACCAGCGCCTTCGGCGGCATCATGGCCTTCAACCGGCCGATCGACGCCGACGTGGTGGAGGCCATCAACGCCAACAAGCAGTTCGTCGAGGTGGCCATCGCCCCCGCCATCCTGCCCGGCGCCCGCACCGCCTACGCGGCCAAGCAGAACGTGCGCCTGCTGGAGGTGCCCATCTCCAAGCTCAGCAACGCGCTTGATTTCAAGCGAGTCGGGGGCGGCATGCTGCTGCAATCGGCCGACACCGTCGACATCGTCGGCGAGGTCAAGGTCGTCACCCGGCTGCAGCCCACCGAGCAGCAGATGAAGGACATGCTGTTCGCCTGGACGGTCGCGCGCTTCGTCAAGAGCAACGCCATCGTCTTCTGCAAGGACGGCATGACCATGGGCGTGGGTGCCGGCCAGATGAGCCGCCTGGACTCGGCCCGCATCGCCAGCATCAAGGCCGGCCACGCCGGGCTGACGCTGCAGGGCACGGCCGTGGCCAGCGACGCGTTCTTCCCGTTCCGCGACGGGCTGGATGTGGTGGTCGACGCCGGCGCCAGCTGCGTGATCCACCCGGGCGGCTCGATGCGCGACGACGAGGTGATCGCAGCGGCGGACGAACGCGGCATCGCGATGGTGCTCACGGGCACCAGGCACTTCAGGCACTGAGTGTCTGCCCGCACCCAACGGGGCGGGAAGCGGTTTCAGCGGCTGTGCGAGGTCAGGCGTGCCAGCGGTGACGCCAGGCTCACGCCAGGCGCCGCACTGCGCGCCGCCGCCTTCTCGGCCGTGGTCATCGTGTCCGACTCGGCCGACGGCTTCACCACACCTTCGCCGGTAGAGCCTTCCGGCAGCGCCTCGTCGACGCTGTGGCGGCGCATCGCCACGCCCACGGCCAGGATGTCGATCACCAGCAGGTGCAGGATGCGGCTGACCATGGGCAGGTGGGTCGTCACGTCCTCGGGGTAGTCGACGATCAGCGCCGCGTCGGCCTTGCGGGCCAGTGGGGATTGGCTGGCGGTGATGGCGATCACCGCAGCGCCGCGGGCCTTGGCGGTTTCCACCACCTCCAGCAATTCGGGCAGGCGGCCGCTGCTGCTGATCACCACCACCACGTCGCCGGGTTTCAGCACCGCGGCGGCCAGCAGTTGCAGGCGCGGGTCGGTGTAGGCCATGCTGGGCAGGCCGAAGCGCAGGAACTTGAACTGCGCGTCCTGCGCCACCACACCGTAGTGGCCCAGTGCGTAGAAGTCGATCCGCACGGCGTTGAGCAGCAACTCGATGGCGCGGTTGATCATCTCGCGGTTGAGCTGGCTGCGCACCTGCAGGATGGCCGAGGCGGTGTTGCCCAGCACCTTGCTGCCGAGCTCCAGCATCGAGTCGTCGGTGGTCACCTGGGTGTGGGTGATCGGCACGGTGCCTGTCAGGCTGGAGGCCAGCCGCAGCTTGAAATCCGACAGGCCTTCGCAACCCAGCGAGCGGCAGAAGCGAATGACCGTCGGCTGGCTCACCTGGGCCGCACGGGCGATCTCGGCGATCGGGTCGTTGAGCACCGAGCGCGGGTGGGCCAGCACATGGTCGGCCACGCGCAGCTCGGCCGGCGTCAGCTCGCTGCGCGAGCGGCGGATCTGGCTCAGCACGGTCGACGCCGGCGCGGCGCTGATGGTGCGCAGCTGCGCTTCCAGGATCGCCGAGGCCCCGGTGAAGGTGGCGTGTTCGGCGGTGATGACGAAGGTGGGGATGTCGGCCGCGTAGTGGCTGAACCGGCCCTTGTCCTCGAAGCGGCTGCGGAAGGGCGAGCGGTCGAAGTAGCTGCCCAGCCGAGGCACGATGCTGCCGCCGATGTAGATGCCGCCCAGCGCCCCCAGCGTGACCGCCAGGTTGGCGGCGGCCGTGCCCAGCAGTGCGCAGAACACCTCCAGCGTGTCGGCGCAGACATGATCCGTGCCGTCCAGCGCGCGCTGGGTGATCTCGGGGGCGGACAGGTCCTCGGCTGGCACGCCCTCGTACTCGGCCAGCGCGCGGTGCATCAGCTCCAGCCCGGGGCCGGACAGGAGCCGCTCGAAGGAGACATGGTCGTACTGCTTCCAGGCGTGCCGCAGGATGGCGATCTCACGCTCGTCGCGCGGGGCGAAGTTGGTGTGGCCGCCCTCCGAGCCCAGCGAGATCCAGCCGTCGCCGGCAGGGATCAGGCCAGAGACGCCCAGCCCGCTGCCTGAGCCCAGCAGGCCGATCACGTTCTGCTTGCGCGCATTGCCGCCCCCCACCTGGCGCACATCCCGCGGCCCCAGCCGCGGCAGCGCCATTGCCAGCGCGGTGAAGTCGTTCAGCACCACCAGGGTTTCCAGGCCCAGCTTCTGGCGCATCTGCTCGATGGAGAACTGCCAGTGGTAGTTGGTCATCCGCACCTGATCGCCTTCGACCGGGTTGGCGATGGCCACGGCGGCATGCAGGATCTGCGGTGTGCCGGCCGGCAGCGTGGCCAGGTAGGCGCTGACGGTGGCGTGGAAGTCCGCATGGTCGGCGCAGCGCAGCGAGGCGACCTGCGTGAACTCGCCGGGCGTGGCCTCCAGCGCGAAGCGCGCGTAGGTGCCACCGATGTCGGCGATGAGCCGGGGGCTGTCGAAGTGGACCATGGGTTGCAACGGGCGCCGGGGGAAGGTGATGGGCGATTATCGAGTGCTTCGCCGGCGCCCGGCAGGATCGGTCAACCGCGGACGAAGACCACCGCGGTCAGCGGCGGGATGCTGAATCGGCCGGTGGCCGAATCGAAGCGCGCCTCGCGTGCGGCGCGCCGGTCGGCGGCGGTGGGCGAGCGGTGCGCGGCGTGCAGGCGCCAGCGCTGGCCCGCCGTGCCGTCGACCACCAGCGCGCGCGGCGTCGACTCCACATTGACGAAGTAGATCAGCTCCTCGGTGTCGCCGCGCAGTTGCCCGACCATCAGCGCCGGGTCCTGGCCCGGACCGGTGTTGTGGAAGACGAGACGGCGCTGCACCTCCTCTGCGCTGCGCAGGCGCAGCAGCGGCGAGCTGGCGCGGATCGCCAGCAGGTCGCGGAAGGCATCGCGTGCCCAGGCGATCTCGCGCGGGCCCGGCTTGATCGCCGGGTCGGCCAGCAGGGGCTGGAAGACCGCGTAGCTGGCGCGGTTGTCGCCTGCCGGCGGCAGGCCGGTGCCGAAGAAGTTGTCCTGGTAGCGCCAGTCCAGGCGGTTGAACCAGTCGCCGGAGTCGTAGCTGTTGCGGTCAAGGGACTTGGAGCGCAGCGTGTCGATGCCGGCGTGGAAGTAGCTCACGCCCTGGCTGAACAGGTTCAACGCCACGGCCAGCATCTGCACCCGGGCGCGGTCCTCGCGCGAGGTGCCGCGCGGCAGCTTCAGCGCGTTGTTGTCGAACAGGGTCTGGTTGTCGTGGTTCTCGGCGTAGTTCACCACCTCGCCGGGCTGGCTGGCGTAGCCGGCGGGCTGGCCCGCGTAGTCGATCTGGTCCAGGCGCTTGACCTCGCCGCTGGCGGTCTGCATGCGGTAGCCGCGCAGCGTACCGGCCAGCCCCACGCGCACCTGGTCGGCCAGGCGCAGCGCCTCGTCGCGCGGCAGGCTGGCCACACCGTGCAGATAGCCTTTGCGGCGCACCAGGGCCTCGCCCGAGTCGCCGGCCGAGCCGCCGCGCAGCGCGTCGCGGCCACGGTCGCTGAAGGTGCCGATGCCCGATCCGTTGAGCGACAACTGCGAGGCCTGCACGAAGCGCGCGCCGTTGGCCACCTCGCCGAAGTTCCATCCTTCGCCGATCAGCTGCACGGGGCGCCCGGCGGCTGCATCCACATCGGCCTGCAGCGCCTCCATCACCGCGCGCGGCTGGTGCGCCATCAGGTCGAAGCGGAAGGAGTCGATGCGGTACTGCGTGGCCCACAGCCGCACCGAGTCGACCATCAACTTGGCCATCATCGCGTGCTCGGTGGCGGTGTTGTCGCAGCAGGTGGATCGTTCGACCCGGCCGCTCGCATCCAGCCGGTGGTAGTAGCCGGGCACGATGCGGTCCAGCACCGACTGCGCCTGCTGCCCGGCCGCCGCGGTGTGGTTGTAGACCACGTCCATGCCCACCCGCAGGCCGGCACGGTGCAGCGCCATCACCATGCGCCGGAACTCGCGCACCCGCACGGCACCGTCGGCGGGGCGGGTGGCGAAGCTGCCTTCCGGCGCGTTGAAGTGGTAGGGGTCGTAGCCCCAGTTGTAGCAATCGCGTGCGGCCTCGGCCATCACGGCGGCCTGCTGGGCCTCGCTGTCCGGTGCAGCATGAGGCACTTTCGGCGTCACGCAGCCGGATTCGGGCACGCTGGCCAGATCGAACACCGGCAGCAGGTGGACATCCGTCATTCCGGCACGGGCCAGCGCCCGCAGGTGCCTCATGCCGCGCGAGCGTTCGTGGGTGAAGGCCAGGTAGGTGCCGCGGTGTGCGGCCGGCACGCTGGTGTCGCCGATGGAGAAGTCGCGCAGGTGCAGTTCGTAGACCACCATGTCGGTGCTGGACTTCACCTTGGCCGGTGCGCCGTGCCGGTCCCAGCCCGGCGGTTTCAGTGCGGCATCGTCCAGATCCGCCACATAGGCGCGGCGCGAGTCGGTGCCCAGGCTCACCGCATACGGGTCGGTGACGCGGTTGCGCACCCAGCCGGTGCCGGGCACGAAGACCTCGACCAGGTAGCGGTAGTAGCGGCCGGACCAGTCCACCGCGGCCTCGTGGCGCCAGGCGCCGGTGGCGGGATCGGGCTGCATCCACGCGGCTTCGCTGGCAGCGGCGCTGTCGCTGGGGTAGACACACAGCGCCACGCGCCGCGCCGTCGGCGCCCAGAGCGTGAAGTGGGTGTGGCGGGGGGAGCCGCCCAGCCTCACGCCGAGCTCGGGCAGAGAAGATGCTGCGGCGAACAGGTCGTCCAGCAAGCCCGGCGATTGCAGCCCGGTGGCATCGGCCACCGTGCCGTCGGCGGCTTCGCGCACCAGCATCCATTGGCCGGCGAGCAGACCGGGCAGCCGGGCCGCATCGGCATCACTCAGCCGCCAGCGGGCGCCCGGGGCCAGGTGCTTGAAGCGCGGCGCGAGGGCGGCATCGCTGGCCTGGAGATCGATGACGCCGTCCGCGCCCTGAACGGCCTGGCCAGCCACCGCGCGGATCGTGCCGCCCGCCGAGTGGTGCAGGCGCACCCGCTCGGCGCCCGTGCTGCCGGGCCACTGGAGCGTCCGGCGATCCAGCCAGATGCCACGGGCGTCCACCGGGCCGGCATGCGGCTGCAACACCTCCTGCCAGGCGGTCTCGTCACAGTCCTTGCGCAAGGCCTGGGCATCCTGCGCCACCGCGTTGCCGGAGGCGGACAGCAGCAGGCTGGTGGCTAGGCAGGCCAGCGATTCACGAAACAGCATGTCGAGATAGTAGCAAAACTACATCCATTCGAATCCATGGATTCCACCTGATGGCGTTTTCCACTATGCTGCTGTGGCGCACATCCGGTTCAGATGCGTATCTTTACTACATGCTTTCCATGCCATTTCGCCACATCGCCACCTGCCTGATCGCCTTCGCCGGGCCCCTGCAGGCCCAGCCGCTGGACACCCGCCCGGTACCCACACAGATCGCGCCCAGCAGCCTGCCCGCCCATTGGGACCGCGGCGCCTTCATGGAGATCTTCGTTCGCGCCTACCAGGACAGCAACGGCGACGGCATCGGCGATCTGCGCGGCCTGACCTCGCGGCTGGATTACCTGAAGGACCTGGGCATCACCGGACTGTGGCTGATGCCAATCCAACGCAGCGGCGACGGCGACCACGGTTATGCCACCACCGACTACCGCGACATCGAGCCGGCCTACGGCACGCTGGCGGACTTCGACGAGTTGATCAAACAGGCCCATGCGCGCGGCATCGGCGTGGTGATGGACTACGTGATCAACCACGCCGCCGCCCAGCACCCGGCCTTCGTCGACGCCCGCCAGAACCCGAACAGCCCGTACCGCGACTGGTTCGTCTGGAGCGAACAGGCACCGACCGGCTGGAACATCTGGGACAAGAACCCCTGGTACCACACGGCCTCGCAGCCCTGGCTGTTTCAGGGCGAGCCCAAGGACCTTCCCAAGCCCCCACCGGGCGCCACGGGCTACTACTTCGGCACCTTCGGCCCGCACATGCCGGATTTCAACCTGCGCCACCCGCCGGCGCTGGCCTACCACCTCGACAGCCTGCGCTTCTGGCTCAACCGCGGGCTCGACGGCTACCGGCTCGACGCAGTGCCGCACATGATCGAGAACAGCGCCACGGCCTGGAACGACCAGCCCGAAAGCCGCCAGCTCACCAAGCAGTTGCAGGACCTGATCAAGACCTACCCGCAACGTTATGTGGTGTGCGAGGCCACCGCCGAACCACGCGCTTACGGTGACCCCGCCCTCTGTGGCGGCGCCTTTGCCTTCGGGCACGTGCAACACTACGTCGGCGCCGCGCTCGGCCGGCCGGAGTCGGTGAAGGCGCTGGCCGAGTACTTCAGGACCGCGCCGCCCAGCATGGCCACCTTCGTGTCGAACCACGACATCTTTGCCGGCCAGCGCCTGTGGGATCAGGTGAAGGGCGACGCGGCGGCCTACCGCCTGGCGGCCGCCGGCTACCTGCTGCAACCCGGCACGCCCTTCGTCTACTACGGAGAGGAAATCGGCCAGGCCGGGGTCGACCTGCCGGCGGACCTGCCGCTGCGCTCGCCGATGAGCTGGACGGCCGACACCGCCCGCGCCGGCTTCACCACCGGCACGCCGTTCCGCCCGGTCGCCCCCAACGTGGCCACCCACAACGCCGCCGCGCAACAGGCCGACCCGGCCTCGATCCACGCCTTCTATCAAGCGATGCTGGGCCTTCGCAACCGCCGGCCCAGCATCGCCCGCGGCAGCTTCGAGAACGCCTTCGCCGACGGCCTGGTGCTGGGCTTCGAGCGCCGGCTCGGGAGCGAACGCAGCCTGGTGATGATCAACTACGGCCCGCAAGCCACCACCGTCCGCGTACCGGGGCAGACCGCCACCGGCCCGGCGCGGGTGCTCTACCCCGCCGGCGCCACGGCCTTCAACCTACCGGCCCAGTCGGTCCAAGTGCTCGCGCTGCCATGACGCCAGGGTCCATGGCGTTGATTGCGCTGCGAGTGTCTGCATTCGGCCATTTGTGGGCATTCGTGCAACGAAGAGGTTGGCGCGAGCCGAGGCTGCCGGGTGACCGACTCCACGAATGTCCCCCGGCGCTGGCCTTCGGCCCTCGCCTCCTCCTAATATTTCGCTGCGCCGGTCACCCGACACCCTCGGCACTCCACCGGTTTTTCCCCGCGTTGAAGAACTCCGGCCGTGCCGGATCAGGACGGTGGGGTGCTCTGCGCAGCGAAATATTAGGAGGAGCCGGCAGCCGCAGGCTGACGGCGGGGGACATTCGCGGAGCAGAGTACCCCGCCGGCCTGATCCCGCTCCAACTGTTGCGAAGGCAACTGACCGCAAAGGACCGAGACTGTCATTCGGAGACTGTGCGTGCCATAGCCCGACGGACGCTCGCGGAACGGTGGAGCCACTGAGATGACCCGAACGATGCTTTTGTCGCTGGGCCTGTTGCTCGGCATGGCACCCGCCCTCGCCCAGCAGGTCGAGCGCATCGAGCCGCCGTTCTGGTGGGTGGGTATGAAGCACCGGCCGCTACAGCTGATGGTGCACGGCGAACGCATCGGCGAGCTGCGCGCACGGGTGAGGGGCCCGGGGGTGACGCTGCGGCGCAGCGTGGCGGCGCCGAACCCGAACTACCTGTTCCTGGACCTCGACATCGCCGCCCGCGCGAAGCCCGGCACGATCACGATCGACTTCCTGCGCGGCCACCAGACCGTGCTGAGTCACCGCTACGAGCTGCGCGCCCGTGCGCCGGGCTCGGCCCGGCGCCAGGGCTTCGGCCCTGCCGACGCGGTGGTCCTGATCGTGCCCGACCGCTTCGCCAACGGCGATGCCAGCAACGACAACCTGCCAGGCTACGGCGACCCGGCCGACCGCAACCAGCCTGGGGGCCGCCACGGCGGCGACCTGGCCGGCATGGCGGCGCACCTGGACTACATCGCCGGGATGGGCTTCACGCAGATCTGGCCGACACCGCTGATCGAGAACCGGCAACCGGCCTACTCGTACCACGGCTACGCCGCCACCGACCTCTACCGCATCGACCCGCGGTTCGGCAGCAACGAGGACTACCGCCGTTTCGTCGAACTAGCCCGTGCCCGCGGCATTGGTGTGATCCAGGATCTCGTGCCCAACCACATCGGCTCGGGCCATTGGTGGATGGCCGACCTGCCGGCCCCGGACTGGCTGAACCAGCATCCGGTCTACACCGAGACCAACCACCGGCTCACCACCAGCATCGACCCGCATGCCGCGAAGGAAGACGCCCGCCGGGCCACCGATGGCTGGTTCGTGCCGACGATGCCGGACCTGAACCAACGCAACCCGCAACTCGCCACCTACCTGACCCAGAACGCGATCTGGTGGATCGAGTACGCCGGCCTGTCCGGCCTGCGGGTGGATACCTACCCGTACTCGGACAAGGCCTTCCTGGCCCGCTGGTCCGCGGCCATCCTGGCCGAGTACCCCAGGCTCAACCTGGTCGGCGAGACCATGACCCAGCAGCCGGCCCTGGTGGCCTACTGGCAGCGCGGCCAGCGCAACCGCGATGGCCATGTCTCGCACATGCCCAGCATGATGGATTTTCCCTTGTACGGCGCGATGCACCAGGCCCTGCGCGAGCCCGAGGGCCGGGGCTTCAGCGAGGGCTTCGGCCGCCTGTACGAGGCGCTGGCCGTGGACATGCTTTACGCCGCACCGAACGACCTGATGCTTTTCGAAGGCAACCACGACACCGCACGCATCTTCTCGCTGCTCGGCGAGGACCCGGCACTGAACCGCATGGCGCTGACCCTGGTGGCCACGCTGCCGCGTGTGCCACAGGTCTTCTACGGCAGCGAGATCCAGATGACCAGCCCCACCGAGCGCGACGACGGCAGGGTGCGCGCCGACTTCCCCGGCGGTTGGCCCGGCGATGCGGTGAACGCCTTCACCGGACAGGGCCTCACCGAAGCCCAGCGCGACGCGCAGCAGCACCTGCGCCGGCTGCTCAACTTCCGCAAGACCAACGCCGCCCTGCAACGCGGCAGGCTGACCCAGTTCGCACCCGACCGCGGCACCTTCACCTACTTCCGGCACGACGCGGCCAGCGGTGCGCAGGTGATGGTGGTGCTCAACAAGAGTTCGGCCGAGGTCCGTCTGGATACCCGCCGCTTTGCCGAACGCTTGCCGGCCAGCGCCCGAGGCATCAACATCGTCACGGGCGCCGGTGTCGACCTGTCGCGCGAATTCCTGGCCCCGCCCCGCTCCAGCACGGTGATCGACATCGGGCGCTGAGCGGGGGCCTCAGCCTGCCCGATCAGTGACGGGCGCGGCGTCGCACCTCGGGCACCGAGAACTCGCGGCCGATCGAGGTGCGGGCGTAGAGGTAGTTGATGCGAGCACGGGCGCTCAGGGTGTCGAGGTTGACCCGGCCGGTGGCGTCGCAGGCAAAAGCCAGCGCGCGGCCCGTGTCGAACAGCGACTGGAACCGCAGCTCGTAGTGGCGGCGGTCCGCGGCGCTCATCATTGAAAAGCTGTCCATGATCGTGTCTCCCAAATGCCGGAGGGCGCGGTGCACCCCTGGGCCCCATCAGACGCCGATCACCCGGTCCTGCGCATCCCCAGGTCGCGGGGAGTCCCCCCCCCAGCCTGCGGAATTTGGCACGGCCGGACCCACTATCGCGTGGCCTTGATGGCCTCCAGCATCAGGTCCAGCGCCCGGGGCAGGTCGGCCAGGCTGTCCAGCACATAGCGCGCCCGGGTACCTGGATCGTCGAGCCCCACCCGCACAGTCAGCCAGTGGGGCAGTGCCGTGTCGAAGACCGGCTCGTCGTTGACATCGTCGCCGAAGAAAACCGCCGTCGATGCCCCGCACTCGGCCACCAGCGCCGCGAGGGCCTGCCCCTTGTCCGGTGCGCCGGCGGCCACGATGTTGGTGACCATCTTGCCGCCGAACACCTCCAGGTGCTTCGGCAGGCCGGCCAGCGCCAGCGTGATCGCTGCCAATGCGGCCTCCCGGTCGGGTGCCAGCCGATAGTGCAGCGCGATCGACGCCCCCTTGTCCTCGACCCATACGCCGCTGTCGCGCAGCCGCCCGGCGTTCGCCTGCAGGCACTGGCGGGCCGGCTCGATCGCCGCATGGACCCACGCCGCCCGGGCCGCGCCCTCGATCTCGGCACCATGGTTGCCCACCACGCGCCAGGGCTCGAACGGCAGGCGGCGGCGGGCATCGTCGACGGCCCGCCCGGTGATGACAGCGAGCGGCAGGCTCGCCGCCAGCCGCTGCAGACGCCTGGCCACCGGGGCCGGCACCCGCGCGTCGTCGGGCCTCGCCACGATGGGTGCCAGCGTGCCGTCGAAGTCGAACGCCAGCAACGGCCGGTTTCGCACCGCGGCCACCAGGGCCTGCTCGCCATCGGGGCTGAAGAGCCTGTCCACGTCAATCGCCGGTGTGCCGCTGGACCCGGGCGTCGATGCGGTCCCGCAAGCGCAGGCGCCCGGCGTCGGCCAGCATGCGGCCGGCCCAGCGGAACACGTTGTTCTCGCGCACGTTCATGCGCAGGCTGGCCATGCGTTCGCGCTGTTCGGCCGGCGGCATGGTGGCGGCCCGATGGAGCGCGTCGGCCGTCTCCTCGACGTGGTACGGGTTCACGATGAGGGCGTCCTTCAGCTCGCGCGCGGCGCCGGCGAACCGGCTGAGGATCAGGACCCCGCGCTCGTCGTCGCGGGCCGCGACGAACTCCTTGCAGACCAGGTTCATCCCGTCGTGCAGGCTGGTCACCACGCAGATGTCGGCAGCGCGGAACAGCTCGTTGACGGCGTCGTGCTCGTGGTGTTCGGCCAGCAGGCGCACGGGCAGGTAGTTGCCCTGGCCGAACCGGCGGTTGATGCGCTCGCTGACCCGATGGATGCGCTCCTGGAAGTCGCGGTACTCGTCCAGCGCGCTGCGCGTGGGTGCCGCCACCTGGACGAAGACGAAGCGCCCGATCCACTCCGGGCGCTTCTCGAGCAGGCGCTCGACGGCATGCAGGCGCTCCAGGATGCCCTTGGTGTAGTCGAAGCGATCGACGCCCACGGCCAGGCAGGTCAGCGGGCTGAGGCCCAGGCGCACGAACACCCGGCGTCGGCAGTCCTCCGCCGACGGGCCGGGCAGCGGCGCTTCTGGCCAGGCGATCGAGATGGGGTAGCTTTCGATCAGCGTCTCCTTGTGCTGGTAGGAGATCGTCGAATGCTCGTGCTCGATGCGCGCTTCGAGATAGCGATCGACAGTCTCGATGAAGTTCTTGCAGTGAAAGCGCGTGTGGAAGCCGAGGATCGTGCTGCCCAGCATGCCCTGCAGGATCTCGCGCTGCCAGGGGCAGATGCCGAACGACTCGGGGTTCGGCCAGGGGATGTGCCAGAAGGTCAGGATGGTGGCGCGCGGCAGGCGCTCGCGGATCATCGCGGGCAGCAGGGCAAAGTGGTAGTCCTGCACCAGCACCACCGGGTCGTCGCTGCGCGCCTCCTGCGCCACGGCGTCGGCGAAGCGTTCGTTCACGGCACGGTAGGTTTCCCAGTCGGACTCGCGGAACACCGGGCGCACGTGCGCCACGTGGCAAAGCGGCCACAAACCCTCGTTGGCGAAACCGAGGTAGTAGCCCTGCTCCTCCTCGGCGCTGAGCCAGATGCGGCGCAAGGTGTAGTCGGGCGCCTGCGGCGGCACCGCCACGCGGTCGTGGCTGTCCACCACCTCCCGGTCGGCGCTGCCGCTGCCATGCGCGATCCAGGTGCCGGAGCAGGTCCGCATGACCGGCTCCACCGCGGTCACCAGCCCGCTGGCCGGGCGCTTGACCAGGATGCGGCCGTCGTCTCCACGCTCATGGATGTAGGGCTCGCGGTTGGAGACGACGATCACCTGGTCACCGCGCAGCTGGGTCTGCAGCAGGGAACGCAGCCGCTCGGGGTTCCACTGCGCGACCAGATCCAGGCCGCGCCGGTACTCGTCCTCCAGATCGCGCAGGCGGGCCCGCACTTCACTGGCGAAGGGCTGCAGCTCGGGCGGCGGCAGCAGCGGCCGCAGCAGGCCCTCGCCGCGGATGATGGCCTGCATGCCCTTGACCCAGCCCCGCCAGCTGAGCTGCGCCACGACGACGGTGATGAGGGCGATCGACAGGCCCAGGCCGACCATGAAGATGATCAGGTAACGCCGCGTGTCCTGGCTGCGCCTGTCGATGAAGCTCAGGTCGTGCAGCAGGACCAGGCTGTTGGCCTGCCCACCCTCGGTGCTCAAGGCATGGACACCGACATGCACGGCGCCGGCATCCAGCGGCAGCCTGGGGTCGGGCAGCCGGGCGAGCTGGCGGGCCTGCGCGCAGTCGAGCCGGCGCGGGAACGCGGTGGTCTGCCGCAGCATGGTGTCATCGGGCGCGCACAACGCGATGGCCAGCAGGCGCTCGTCCTGGACAGCATGCTCGATCAGCTGCTGCAGGCGCCAGGACTTGCCGTCGTTCTCGGCATCGGCGATGGCGTCGGACAGGGTGCTGGCCACCAGCGCATCCCGGGTGTTCACGTCGCGCGCGAACCAGCGCAGGGTCAACTGGTCCATCAGCGGCAGCGCGATCAGCGCGGCCGCCACCAGGGTCAGCAGCAGCGGGATCAGGAATCGCAGTTGGAGCCGCAGGGTCTTCATCGTCGCAGCATTCGCGTCCGGAGCGCCGCGGCCCTATATTGGCGCGCATGGACGACCCCCACGCCCGAACGAGCTCCCTCGATCTGGCCTTGATCGGCAACTGCGCTGTCAGCGCCTTGGTCGACCGCGGCGGCGACGTGGTCTGGGCCTGCATGCCCCGGTTCGACAGCGACCCGGTCTTTCACGCCCTGCTCGGCACCCCGCCTGGCGACCCCGCTGCCGGGCGCCTGGTCGTCGAGCTGGAACAGGCGGTGCGCACCGAGCAAAGCTACGACCCGGGCACGGCCATCCTGCGCACGCGCATCCACGACGCCGCCGGCCAGGGCATCGAGCTGACCGATTTCGCGCCACGCTTCTTTCGCCATGGCCGCATGTTCCGCCCGACGCAGCTGGTGCGGCGTGTCAGACCGTTACAAGGCCACCCGCGGGTCAGGGTCATGGTGCAGCCCCGTGGCCACTGGGGCACCTGCGTTCCCGAGCTCACCCGCGGCAGCAATCATCTGCGTTATGTCCTGCCGGGCATGACGCTGCGCCTGAACACCAGCGCGCCGCCCGACTACGTGGCCTGCGGCACATGGTTCTCGCTGCACGGGCCGTTCAGCCTGCTGCTCGGGCCCGACGAGACACTGGGCGGCGGCATCGACGAGACGGCACGTGACTTCGAGGAACAGACGGCGCTGCACTGGCGCCACTGGACACGCCGCCTGGCGTTGCCGCTGGAGTGGCAAGACGCGGTGATCCGCGCCGCCATCACCCTCAAGCTGTGCCAGTACGAGGAGACCGGTGCGATCGTGGCGGCGATGACCACCAGCATCCCCGAGGCCCCCGGCAGCGGCCGCAACTGGGACTACCGCTACTGCTGGCTGCGCGACGCCTTCTTCGTCGTGCGGGCGCTGAACAGCCTGGCCGAAGTCGGCACCATGGAGGACTACCTTCGCTGGTTGCACGATGTGGTGCGGGGCTCGAACGGCCATGTGCAGCCGCTGTATGGCATCGGCCTGGAACGCACCGTGACCGAACGCATTGAAACATCCCTGCCAGGCTACCGCGGCATGGGCCCGGTGCGGGTGGGCAACCAGGCCTTCGAGCATTTCCAGCACGATGTCTACGGCAACATCGTGCTCGGCGCGGCCCAGGCCTTCCACGACCACCGCCTGTTCCGCCGCGCCGACGCGGGGGACTTCAAACGCCTGGAGGCCATGGGCGAACAGGCCTGGCGCCTGCACGACCAACCCGACGCCGGCATGTGGGAGCTGCGCACCCGGGCCCGTGTCCACACCTCGTCGGCCCTGATGTGCTGGGCCGCCTGCGATCGCCTGGCCCGCATTGCCGCGGTGCTGAGTCAACCCGATCGACAAGCACTCTGGCACGGCCGCGCCACGCACATCCGCGAACGCATCCTGGGCGCCGCCTGGAGCGATGAACGGCAGGCTTTCGTCGAGAGTTTCGGTGGCCGCGATCTGGACGCCAGCGTGCTGCTGATGGCCGAGGTCGGTTTCCTGCCGGCCAGCGACCCGCGCTTCGTGCGCACCGTCGAGGCGCTGGAACGCACGCTCTGCGACGGGCCGTTCATGCGCCGCTATGAGGCCGAGGACGATTTCGGCCGGCCCGAGACGGCCTTCAACGTCTGTGCCTTCTGGCGTGTCGATGCGTTGGCGCGCATCGGCCGGCGCGACGAGGCGCGCGAGGCCTTCGAGGCCCTGTTGGCGCACCGCAACCATGTCGGCCTGCTGTCGGAGGACCTGTCCCCGACCACCGGCGAGTTGTGGGGCAACTTCCCGCAGACCTATTCGATGGTGGGCATCGTCAACGGCGCGATGCAGTTGTCCGCGCCGTGGTCCGACGCCGTCTAGGGCCTGTGAACCCTCCAGCGCGCGATCAGGCCCTACCGGCCGTCACCGGTGTGGTCGATGCCGAATTCCCGCAAACGGTTCAGCACGGCAGCGGCAGCAGCTCGAAGGGCCCGCGGCCGCTGGCGGCGGTGATGACGCCCAGCACGCGGGCCGGCTCCGTCCCGACCATGTCCCAGCTGAAGCGCCAGCCCCAGTTGCCGCCCAGGATGCCGGGGATGTTCATGCGGTGGCTGCTGGGCAGGCCCAGCACGTCCTGCAGCGGAAACACCGCGATGTGGGCGACCGAGTTGCAGCAGGCGCGGATCATCGCCCAGTGCACGTCGTGCTCGCCGCAGGCCAGGTAGCTGCCGGCGTAGGCGCGTTCGCGCGGGCTGGCGTGGTCCCACCAGCCGCGCACGGTGTCGTTGTCGTGCGTGCCGGTGTAGGCCACGCAGTTGGGCGCCCACATGTGCGGCAGGAACTCGTGGCTGCCGTCACCGCCAAAGCCGAACTGCAGGATCTTCATGCCGGGAAAGCCGCAACCATCGCGCAGCGCATGCACGTCGGGTGTGATGAAGCCCAGGTCCTCGGCGACGATGGGCAATTGGCCCAACGCCTTCTCGATGGCGTCGAACAGCGGCTTGCCGGGGCCGGCGAGCCAACGGCCCTGCTTGGCATCCGGGCTGGACGCCGGGATCTCGTAGTAGCCGGCGAAGCCGCGGAAGTGGTCGATGCGGAACACGTTGGCGCTGGCCAGCGCGCGTTTCACCCGCGCCGTCCACCAGGCATAACCTTCGTCGGCCATGCGGTCCCAGCGGTACAGCGGGTTGCCCCAGCGCTGGCCCAGCGGCCCCAGGTCGTCCGGCGGCACGCCGGCCACGACGGTGGTCTGGAAGTTCTCGTCCAGCAGGTACAGGTCGGGGCGCGACCAGCAGTCGGCGCTGTCGTGGGCGACGAAGATCGGCAGGTCGCCCATCAGCGACACGCCCTGCGCGTTGGCGTAGGCCTTGAGCGCTGCGCACTGGGTGTCGAAGCACCACTGCACGAACTTCCAGAAACCGACCTCGCCCGCGTGCTCTCTGCGCGCGGCCGCCAAGGCCGCCGGCTCGCGGCGTGCCAGCGGGGCGGGCCACTCCCACCAGGGCTGGCCGTTCAGCGGCGAGCGGATGGCCATGAACAGGGCGTAGTCATCCAGCCAACCGGCCTGCTCCGTGCACCACGCCGCATGCGCCGCGCGGTCGGCCGGGGTGGCTCGTTCGGCGAAGCCGGCGGCGGCGGCGCGCAGCTGGGCCTCGCGCCAGGGCAGCACGCGACCGTAGTCCACGTGGTGGGCGTCGAAGCCGCCTTCGGGCAGCACCGGGCGGGTGAGCCAGCCGCGCTCGACCAGCGGCTCCAGGGCCACCATCCATGGGCTGCCGGCGAAGGCGCTGACCCCCTGGTACGGCGAATCGCCCGGGCCGATCGGCGTGCTCGGCAACCACTGCCACAGGCCCTGGCCGGCCGAAGCCAGCCAGTCGACGAATCGGAAGGCCTCGGGTCCGAAGTCGCCCATGCCATGCGGGCCGGGCAGTGAGGTGATGTGCAGCAGCACGCCCGCCGTGCGTTGGTTCAGATCCATGTGGCTTCTCTCTCTTGTCGAAGGGTCAGGCGTCGCGCAGCACCAGCAGGCTGCGCGACGGGGCGCTCATCGGGGTCGTGACGGTGGCTGCGGCATGGGTGCCGCTGCTGTCCAGCAGCAGGCGCCAGTGGCCTGCCGGCAGCGTGAAGGTCTGCGGCGCGGCGTCAGGGTTGAACAGCAGCAGCAGCGCGTGGCCCTGGCCGTCGCTGGCGCGGATGCGGCAGGCGAACGCCAGGCAGCCGGCCTCGTGCCAGTCGTGCACGTGCATGTCGGTGCCGACAGGCGTCAGCCAGGTGATGTGGGCATCGCCCGGGCCGCCGGGTGGCGCCGTGAACCATCGGCCGTGGTGCAGCAGCGGCTCGCTGCGGCGCAGGGCCGTGAGCTCGCCGACGAAGCGCGCCAGGCCCAGGTCGGCCTGGTCCCAACCCAGCCAGCCGGTGGCGTTGTCCTGGCAGTAGGCGTTGTTGTTGCCGCCCTGGCTGTTGGCGATCTCGTCGCCCGCGCACAGCATCGGGGTGCCCTGGGCCAGCACCAGGCTGGCCAGCATCGCGCGGCGCACGCGCTCGCGGGTGGCGCGGATGGCCTTGTCGTCGGTCGGGCCCTCGGCACCGAAGTTGGCACTCAACTCGCCGTCGCGGCCGTCGCGGTTGTTCTCGCCGTTGGCCTGGTTGTGCTTGTGGCCGTAGCTGACCACGTCGTTGAGCGTGTAGCCATCGTGTGCGGCGATGAAGTTCACCGACGCCGTGGGCCGGCGCTGGCCGTGGTGGAACAGGTCGCTGGAGGCTGTGAAGCGGCGCGCGAACTCGCCCCGGCTGACGCCCCGGCCCAGCCAGTAGCCGCGCACGGCGTCGCGGAACTTGTCGTTCCATTCCAGGAAGCGGCCCGGGAAGCGGCCGACCTGGTAGCCGCCGTGGCCCGCATCCCAGGGTTCGGCGATCAGGTGCACACCGGCCAGCACCGGGTCCTGCCGCAACGCGGTGAAGAACGCTGCACCCGGCTCGAAACCATGCGAAGTCCGGCCCAACACCGGTGCCAGGTCGAAGCGGAAGCCATCGACCCCCATCACCTGCACCCAGTAGCGCAGGGAGTCGAGCACGAACTGGGTGACACGCGGGTGCGACGCGTGCACCGTGTTGCCGCAGCCGGTGAGGTTCTCGCAGTGGCTGGGGTGGTCGCGCAGCAACCGGTACCAGCTCTTGTTGTCCAGGCCGCGGAAGCTCAGCGTGGGGCCGAACTCGTTGCCCTCCGGCGTGTGGTTGTAGACCACGTCCAGCACCACCTCCAGGCCCTGCTCGTGCAAGGCATGCACCATCGCGCGGAACTCCTCGGCCGCCGCCGCGGTGTCGTCGCGCTGCCGTGCCCAGCGAGGATCCGGGCAGAAGAACCCGAGGGTGTTGTAGCCCCAGTAGTTGGTCAGGCCGCGCTCGCCGAGGTGCGGCTCGTCCACCGCATACTGCACCGGCAGCAGCGACAAGGTGGTCACGCCCAGGGCCTTGAAGTGGGCCACGGCCGCCGGGTGCGCCAGGCCGGCGTAGCTGCCGCGCAGGTTCTCCGGAATGGCCGGGTTCGCCTTCGAGAATCCCTTGACGTGGACCTCGTAGAGCACCACGTCGGCAGGGGCGTGACGGGGGGCATTGCGCCGCGCCGCAGCCTCGACCGGCGGCTCGGCGACGATGGCCTTCAGCGCCTGGGTGGCGTTGTCGCGGGTGTCGAAGCTGCGTGGGCCCTCCGGGTGGCCCAGTTCATAGCCGTGCTGCTCGGCGCGCCAGGCAAAGCGGCCGAGGATCTCGCGCGCATACGGGTCCAGCAGCAGCTTGTGCGGGTTGAAGCGGTGGCCCTGTTCGGGGGCATAGGGCCCGTGGGCCCGAAAGCCATAGACCAGGCCCGGCCCTACCGTGGGCAGGAAGCCGTGGAACACGCCGTCGTGCGGCCCGACCAGCGCGTAGCGCCGCAACTCCCGCGAACCGGAGCTGTCGAACACGCACAGCTCGATGCGCTCGGCATGGTCGGAAAAGACGGCGAAGTTCACCCCGCCATCGCGCGCGAACGCACCCATGGGCTCGTGGCGGCCTTCCTGGATCTGGGTCGGCAAGGCGTGGTGGGTCATGAGGTTTCAGGGCGCTCTCATCTTGGTTGCACAAGCGCGCCCGGCGAGACGCTGAACGACTGCATGGGTTGGAGCGCGATCAGGCCGCCGGGGTACTCTGCTCCGCGAATGTCCCCCGCCGCCAGCCTGCGGCTGCCGGCTCCTCCTAATATTTCGCTGCGCAGAGCACCCCACCGTCCTGATCGGGCACGGCCGGAGTTCTGCAACGCGGGGGAAGACTGGTGGACTGCCGAGGATGTCGGGTGACCGGCGCAGCGAAATATTAGGAGGAGGCGATGGCCGAAGGCCAGCGCCGGGGGACGGCGCCCGGACTCAAACAGTCCTGAGGACTGTTTGTGCCTGGCGACGCCCCGGGCCTCCGTGCCCGGGGATGAGCGGAGCCGGTCACCCGGCAGCCTCGACACGCGCCAACTCGTTAACAGATCGACCCTTCGCAAAGGGTCGAAGGCCGCCACTCCCATGCTTCGCAAGACGGGCGAGTCCGGTTTCATGTCAGGCCGGCACCAGAAAGACGGTGGCCAGCGGCGGGATGGTCAGGGTGATCGACTGGCCGCGGCCTTGCGACGGCACCGGCTCGGTCACCAGGGCGTGCGCGCCATTGCCGAGGTTGCTGCCGCCGTAGTGCTCCGAATCAGTGTTCAGCACCTCGCGCCAGGCGCCAAAACCCTCGGGCACGCCGATGCGGTAGCCGGGCCGCGGCACCGGCGTGAAGTTGGAGACCAGCAGCACGGCCTGGCCGGCCTCGTCGCGGCGGGCCCAGGCGAAGACGGACTGGTCCGCGTCGTCGCCGACGATCCACTCGAAGCCTTGCGGCATGCAGTCCAGCCGGTGCAGCGCAGGGCGCTCGCGGTACAGATGGTTGAGGTCGCGCACCAGGCGCTGCACACCGGCGTGGCGCGGGTCGTCGAGCGTTGCCCAGGGCAGCTCGACATCGTGGTTCCATTCGCCGCGCTGGGCGAACTCCTGGCCCATGAAGAGGAGCTTCTTGCCGGGATGGCCCCACATGAAGCCGTAGTACGCGCGCAGGTTGGCGAAACGTTGCCAGTCGTCGCCAGGCATTTTCTCCAGCAGCGAGCCCTTGCCGTGCACCACCTCGTCGTGCGAGAGGGGCAGCACGTAGTTCTCGCTGAAGGCGTAGATGAGGCCGAAGCTCATCTTGTTGTGGTGCCAGCGCCGGTGCACCGGATCCTGGTGCATGTACTGCAGGGTGTCGTTCATCCAGCCCATGTTCCACTTGTAGTGGAAGCCCAGGCCGCCTGAGTCGGTGGGGGCGGAGACGCCCGGGAAGGCGGTGGATTCCTCGGCCAGCGTGATGGCGCCGGGCGTGTCCGCGCCCACGCTGATGTTGACCCGCTGCAGCAACGAGATCGCCTCCAGGTTCTCGCGCCCGCCGTGCTGGTTGGGCACCCACTCGCCGCTGGGGCGCGAGTAGTCGCGGTACAGCATGCTGGCCACCGCATCGACGCGCAGGCCGTCGACCGCGTGGCGCTCCAGCCAGTACAGCGCGCTGCCGGCAAGAAAATCGCGCACCTCGTGGCGGCCGAAGTTCGGGATCAGCGTGTTCCAGTCGCGGTGGAAGCCCTCGCGTGGGTCGGCATACTCGTACAGCGCGGTGCCGTCGAACTGCGCCAGTCCGTGCGCGTCCGACGGGAAGTGCGCGGGCACCCAGTCCAGCAGCAGGCCGACGCCATGCGCGTGGCAGGCGTCGACGAAACGCTCGAAGGCCTCGGGCGGGCCGAAGCGGGCGCTGGCCGAGTACAGGCCCAGCGTCTGGTAGCCCCAGGAGCCATCGAACGGGTGCTCGGTGATGGGCATCAGCTCGAGGTGGGTGAAGCCCATCTCCGCGGCGTAGGCGGGCAGGCGCGCGGCCAGCTCGTTCCAGGTCGGGAAGCCACCGTGGCTCTTGCGCCAGGAACCGGCATGCACCTCGTAGATGCTGATCGGTGCATCGCGCCGGTTGGCGGCCGCCCGTCCCACGGGCAGGTGGCGCACCGGCGGCAGGTCGGCCACGCGGCTGGCGGTGTCGGGCCGCAACTGCGAGGCCCGGGCATACGGGTCGGCCTTCAGCGGCAGCAGTTCGCCCTGCGGACCGACCAGCTCGAACTTGTAGTGGTCACCCACCGCCGCGTGGGGCACGAAGGTCTCCCACACGCCAGCGTCGTGGCGCAGGCGCATCGGGTGGCGGCGGCCGTCCCATTGGTTGAAATCGCCCACCACGCTGACCCGGCGGGCGTTCGGCGCCCAGACCGCAAAGCGCACGCCCGGCACCTCGCCGTGCCAGATCGGCAGCGCGCCGAGCACGGTGTAGGGGCGGGTGTGGCGGCCGTCGCGCAGGGCCAAGAGATCTGCGTCGGGGATCTGCGGGCCGTAGGCGAAGGCGTCGGCCCACTCGCCCAGCGGGTCACCGTCGGCATCCAGCGGCCGCAGGCGGTAGTCGAAGCGGTTCTTGCGGCGGGCAACCGGGCCCTCGAAGTAGCCGGCGGGGTCGCGGCACTCCAGCCTGGCCACCTGGCGGCCGGTCTTCGCGTCCGCCACCACCATGCCGGCCACGCCAGGCCACAACACCCGCAACCAGAGCTTGCCGTCCTCGACAGTGTGCAGCCCCAGCACCGAGAACGGGTCGGCGTGGCGCGCAGCGAGCAGCGCATGGATCTCTTGGTCGCCCAGCATCATGGCCTCTCGTGCACCGAACGACGGCTACACACCCTCCGGGGTGGCCCAGACGCGCTCGACGTAGTCACGGATGGTACGGTCCGCCGAGAACCAGCCCATGCCCGCCACGTTGAGCAGCGCACGTTCGGCCCAGGCCGCCGGGTCGCGGTACAGCGTGTCGACGCGGGCCTGCGTGGCGACGTAGTCGGCAAAGTCGGCCAGCAGCAGGTAGCGGTCGCTGCCCAGCAGGTGGTCGGTCAGCGGGCGGTAGCGGCCGGGCTCCTCGGGGGAAAAGTCGCCACCGCCGATGGCATTGAGCACCCTCAGCAGCACCGGCTGGGTACGGGCGATGCGCGAGGGCTCGTAGCCTTGGGTCATCAGCTGCGTGACCGCCTCGGTGCGCAGGCCGAAGACGAACATGTTGTCCACGCCCATCGCCTCGGCCATCTCGATGTTGGCGCCGTCCCAGGTGCCGATGGTCAGCGCGCCGTTCAGTGCGAACTTCATGTTGCCGGTGCCCGAGGCCTCGGTGCCGGCGGTGGAGATCTGCTCGGAAAGATCGGCCGCGGGCAGGATGGTCTCGGCCAGGCTCACGCCGTAGTTGGGCAGGAAGACCAGCTTCAGCTTGCCCTCGACGCGCGGATCCTGGTTGACGGTGTCGGCCACGTCATGGGCCAGGCGGATGATCAGCTTGGCAGCCTGGTAGGCCGAGGCCGCCTTGCCGGCGATGACCACGGTGCGCGGCACCCAGTCGGCGCCCGGGTTGTCGACGATGGCCTGGTAGCGGGCCACCACGTGCAGCAGGTTCAGCAGCTGGCGCTTGTACTCGTGGATGCGCTTGATCTGCACGTCGAACAGACTGTCCACATCGACACTGACGCGCAGCTCGCGGGCGATGCGCTCGGCCAGGCGCTGCTTGTTGGCACGCTTGATGGCCATGAACTCGCGGCCCAGTGCGGGGTCTGCCGCCAGCGGCTTGAGCAGTTCGAGCTGGCCCAGGTCCTTGCGCCAGCCCATGCCGATGGCCCGGTCCAGCAGGCCGGACAAGCCCGGGTTGGCTTGCGCCAGCCAGCGGCGCGGCGTGACACCGTTGGTGACGTTGTGGAAGCGCTCGGGCCACAGCGCGGCGTAGTCGGCGAAGATGGTTTGCACCATCAACTCGCTGTGCAGCGCCGACACCCCATTGACCTTGTGCGAGGCGACGATGGCCAGCGCGGCCATGCGCACCCGGCGCTCGCGGTAGTGGTGGCCTTCGGCGCCCCCTTCGTCGATCAGCGAGACCCGGGCGATGCAGGCTTCGTCACCGGGGAAGCGCGCGCGCACCTCGTCGAGGAAGTGGTGGTTGATCTCGTAGATGATTTCGAGGTGGCGCGGCAGCAGCGTCTCGAACAATGCGACAGGCCAGGTCTCCAGCGCCTCGGGCATCAGCGTGTGGTTGGTGTACGAGACCGCCTGGCGGGTGATCGCCCAGGCTTCGCCCCAGGGCAGGTGGTGCTCGTCGAGCAGCAGCCGCATCAGCTCGGCCGGCGCCAGCGCGGGGTGGGTGTCGTTCAGGTGGATCGCATTGCGCTTGCCCAGCGTGGCCAGCGGCTGGCCTTCACGCAGGTGGCGGGCGATCAGATCCTGCAACGACGCGCTGACCAGGAAGGCCTCCTGTTTCAGGCGCAGCGCGCGGCCAGCCGCCGTGCTGTCGTCGGGGTAGAGCACCCAGTTCAGCGCGTCGGCGGCCACCAGGTGGCTGGCGGCGGCGGCATGCTCGCCCTGGCAGAAGGCGTTGAAGTCGATCGGGTCGGCGGCGCTGGCCTGCCACTGGCGCAGCGTGGAGACGCGCTCGCTGTGGTGGGCCGGAACGATGAAGTCGCAGGCCTGCGCCACCAGGTGCTCGGCGGGCCGCCAGTGGTGGCGCTTGTCGGCACCGATCACCACCTGGCCGCCGAAGCCGACCGGATAGCGCAGTTCGGGGCGCGGCAGTTCCCAGGGCTCGCCGAAGCGCATCCAGTCGTCCGGCCGCTCGACCTGGCGGCCGCCGGCGATGCCTTGCGCGAACATGCCGTAGCGGTAACGCAGGCCGTACCCGAAGGAGGGCAGGCCCTGCTCGGCAAAGGCATCGAGGAAGCAGGCGGCCAGGCGGCCGAGGCCCCCGTTGCCGAGTGCCGCATCGCTCTCGCGCTCCAGCACGTCGGGCAGCGACTGGCCGAGCGCGTCGAGCTGGCTGCGCAGCTCGCCGTCCAGGCCCAGCGCGGCCAGTGCATTGCCCAGCGCGCGTCCCATCAGGAATTCCATCGACAGGTAGTGCACGCGGCGCGACACTCGCTGCCCATCCGGGCCGGCGTCTTCGCGCTGGGTGCGGGCCCAGCGCTGGGCCAGGAGTTCGCGGCAGGCGCCGGCGGCGGCGCGCATCGCCGCATCGGGCGTGGGCCCCTGGGTGGACAGGCCGAGTTCGCGGTCGAAAGCCGCCCGGAACGCAGCGCGCAGCGCGGCGGAGGCGGCGTCGGCGGGAGGGGTTCGGGGTGCGGTCATGGTGGTGTTCACAGGCATGAGGTTCCGTGTTGGGGCCGCCAGGGACCTGAGGGGGCGGCGAAGCGGAAAGTATCCAGGATTTGCCATCACGATTGTAGTTTGACTACATATGGAAAACCCCAGAGTTCACATAAGCTGTTGATTTTATTGATTGCGATGTCGATTCATTGGTCGATGATCGATTGTGCATCCGCAGTCATGGATGTATATTCTCTACATTCCCGCTCGCCGTCAACCCGCCGAGAGGGCGTTCGGGGTCCTGACGCAACAGTCGGGCCCGCCGGGCTCGAAAAGAACCTTGTTTGGAGACAAGCCGCCCGGCATTGCCGGCGGCCCGGAGGTGCGTTGTGGCCGATGTGAAACTGGTGGGCGTCAGCAAAGCCTACGGCGAGACCAGGATCCTGCATGGGGTCGACCTGGAGATCCACGATGGCGAGTTCGTCGTCTTCGTCGGCCCGTCTGGGTGCGGCAAATCCACCCTGCTGCGGGTCATCGCCGGCCTGGAAGACATCACCGGCGGCACGCTGACCATCGGCAACAAGGTCGTCAACGACGTGCCCCCCGCCGAGCGCGGCATCGCGATGGTCTTCCAGTCCTACGCGCTGTACCCGCACATGAACCTGTTCGACAACATGGCCTTCGGTTTGAAGCTGGCCGGCATGCCCAAGGACGAGATCGACCGCTCGGTGCACCAGGCGGCCAAGATCCTCAACATCGACCACCTGCTGCAGCGCAAGCCCAAGGATCTCTCCGGTGGCCAGCGCCAGCGCGTGGCCATCGGCCGGGCCATCGTGCGCAAGCCCGAGGTCTTCCTGTTCGACGAGCCGCTGTCCAACCTCGACACCGCCTTGCGCGTGCGCATGCGCTATGAGTTCGCCAAGCTGCACGAGGACCTGAAGACCACGATGATCTACGTGACCCACGACCAGGTCGAGGCGATGACCCTGGCCGACCGGATCGTGGTGCTCTCCGCCGGCAAGATCGAGCAGGTCGGCTCGCCGCTGGAGCTCTACGAGCACCCGGACAACCTGTTCGTGGCCGGCTTCATCGGATCGCCGGCGATGAACTTCATCCCCGCCGAGGTGGTGGTGGCCAACGCCGCGCAGGCCACCGTGAAGCTGGCCAGTGGCGAGATCCTGCACTGCGAGGTCAACGCGGCCAGCGCCAAGCCGGGTGACCAGGTCACGCTGGGCATACGGCCCGAGCACTTCCGTGTCGACGCGGCCGAGAACCGCATCCGCGCCGAGATCACCTTCGTCGAACAACTCGGCAGCGCCACCTTCGCGTACGGCGCACTGCCCGGCACCGACACCACGCTGACCTGCGAGCTCGACGGCCAGCTTCGCCTGCGGGGCGGCCAGGCGCTGACACTGGGCGTGACGCCCGCCGCCTGCCACCTGTTCGACGCCCAGGGCCACGCCTACCGCCGGCACGCCGGGCAGACCGAACAACAGGCCGCCTGACGCAATGCACCGTCCCCGACAACCCGGCGCCCGCCGGTTGGCCGCATTGCTGCTGGCCACACTCACCACCATCGCCCAGGCCGCGCCACCGCGGCTGCTGGTCTGGATCAATGGCGACAAGGGCTACAACGGCCTGCAGAAGGTGGGTGACGCCTTCACGCAACTCAGCGGCGTGCCGGTGGTGGTGCAGCACCCCGAAGGCGCGCCCGACAAGTTCCAGGCCGCTGCCGGCGCCGGCAAGGGGCCGGACATCTTCTGCTGGCCGCACGACCGCGCCGGCGAGTGGGCCAAATCCGGCCTGATCGTGCCGATCAAGCCCTCGCGCCGGGTGCGCGAGGAGATCGAAGCCTCGGCCTGGTCGGCCTTCACCTACCAGGGCAAGGTCTGGGGCTACCCGCTGGCCATCGAGGCCAACGGCCTGATCTACAACAAGGCGCTGGTGAAGACCCCGCCGGCCACCTTCGACGAGGTGATCGCCCTCGACAAGCAGCTCCAGGCGCAGGGCAAGCACGCCCTCCTGTGGGACTACAACAAGTCGTTCTTCACCTTCCCGATGCTGGCCGGTGCCGGCGGCTTCGTCTTCGGCCGCACGCTCCAGGGCGACTACGACCCGAAACAGGTGGGCGTCAACACCGCCGGCGCCGTGAAGGCCGCCGAGATGCTGGCGCGCCTGATCAACGAGGGGCACATGCCACGCGGCGCCCGCTATGCCGAGATGGAGAGCGGCTTCTCGCGCGGCCAGGTGGCGATGATGATCTCCGGCCCCTGGGCCTGGGACAACGCGAAGAAGAGCGGCATCGACTTCGGCGTGGCGCCCATCCCCAGTATCGGCAGCCAGCCCTCGAAGCCCTTCGTCGGCGTGCTCGGCTGCATGATCGCCGCCCCCAGCCCGGCCAAGGACATTGCCCGCGAGTTCCTCGAGAACCACCTGCTGAAGGTGGAGCAATTGAAGGTGGTCTCGGCCGACGTGGCGCTGGGCACGCCCGCCAACAAGGCCTACTTCGCCGAGCTGTCGGCCGACCCGGCCATCCGCGCCACGATGGAGAACGCCCGCCTCGGCGAGCCCATCCCCAACATCCCCGAAACCGGCCGCTTCTTCCCGGCGATGGACGCCGCACTCGAAGCCATCACCAACGGCCGCCAATCCCCCAAGGACGCACTCGACGGCGCCGCCGCCCGGATGCTGGTGAAATGAATCCAAACGCTCAGGCATTCCCGGGGATGGAAATGGCTGCTGGCGGCCCGATGCGGTCGATCGTGCAGCGAAGAGGTTGGCACGAGCCGAGGCTGCCGGGTGACCGGCTCCGCGAATGTCCCCCGGCGCTGGCCTTCGGCCATCGCCTCCTCCTAATATTTCGCTGCGCCGGTCACCCGACATCCTCGGCAGTCCACCAGTCTTCCCCCGCGTTGCAGAACTCCGGCCGTGCCCGATCAGGACGGTGGGGTGCTCTGCGCAGCGAAATATTAGGAGGAGCCGGCAGCCGCAGGCTGGCGGCGGGGGACATTCGCGGAGCAGAGTACCCCGGCGGCCTGATCCCGCTCCAACTGCTGCGCAGGCGACTGGTCGCTATGGGCCGGGAGCCGGCAACCAGCGCTTTCGCGAGTTTCATGTGTTGCGGGTCACACGACGCACGGTGGAAGCAACTGACATGAGAAAGCCCTGTCTCCCTTGGCTGGGGCATGTGGCTGCGGCGCTGGCCAGCCTGGCCCTGCTGTGGCTGGTGTTCCGCCTGTACCTGGCCGGGCAACCGCTGGTGGCGGCAGCCATGCTGGTGGTCGGTGGCATCGCCATCTACCTGTACAGCTCGGCCACCACGCTGGCCTGGCGCTACCTGTTTCCCGGCGTGGCCGGGATGCTGATCTTCGTGGCCTTCCCGCTGCTCTACACGATGCAGATCGGCTTCACGAACTACTCGTCGGCCAACCTGCTGAGCTTCGAGCGCGCCCGCGCCTACCTGCTGGACCAGTACGAGGTGGACGAAGACCAGGCGATGCCGTTCACGCTGCATGCCGAGGGCACACGCTTTCGCCTGGTGCTCGCGCCGGCCACGGCTGCCAGCGGGGCGGCGGAGCATCTGATCTCGCCTCCATTGGCGCTGGACGCCGGTGCACCCGGCGAGCCGATCGTGATGCAACGGCTCGCCGGTGACCCGCCAGGGCCCGCCCTGGGCTTGCGCGAGGTGATCGCCCAACGCGATGCCCTGATGGCCCTGCGCCTGCAACGGCCCGATGGCCAGCAACTGGTCTACGTGGGCGTGCGCGAGTTCGGCCAGCGCATGCCGCTGTGGGAGCCCCAACCCGACGGCGGCCTGCGGCAGATGAGCAGTGGCACCGTCTACCAGCCCAACCGCGAAACCGGCTTCTTCGAATCGGCGAGCGGTGAGCGCATCCAGCCCGGCTTCAAGGTCGGCATCGGCTTCAAGAACTACAGCCGCATGCTGCTCGACGAGGATTTCCGCGGCCCCTTCGTCTCGATCTTCATCTGGACCGTGGTCTTCTCCGGATTGACCGTGCTGTTCTCCACCGCCATCGGCATGACGCTGGCCGTGGTGCTGAACTGGGAGGCGCTGCGCTACCGCACGCTCTACCGCACGCTGCTGTTCCTGCCCTACGCGGTGCCGGGCTTCATCTCCATCCTGGTGTTCAAGGGCCTGTTCAACCAGAACTTCGGCGAGATCAACGCGATCCTCGACGCACTGTTCGGCGTGCGCCCGGCCTGGTTCGCCGATGCCTTCCTGGCCAAGGTGATGATCCTGATCGTCAACACCTGGCTGGGCTACCCGTACATCATGGTGCTGTGCACCGGCCTGCTGAAGGCGATCCCGGCGGACCTGTACGAGGCCTCGGCGATCGCCGGCGCCAAGCCGCTGACCAACTTCTTCAAGATCACCGCGCCGCTGATCGCCCGCCCGCTGACACCGCTGCTGATCTCGGCGTTCGCCTTCAACTTCAACAACTTCGTGTTGATCTCGCTGCTCACCGACGGCCGGCCCGACTACCTCAACACCAAGCTGCCGGCGGGCACCAACGACATCCTGCTGAGCTACACCTACCGCATCGCCTTCACTGACGCCGGGGCCAACTTCGGCCTCGCCGCAGCGATCTCGACGCTGATCTTCCTGATCGTGGCGCTGATGTCGCTCGCCAACCTGAAGCTGATCCGCATGAACGAAGGAGCCAAGTAGGCCATGGCCATCGTCACCGGCAAGAACCAACGCTGGCGCATCCTCGCCACCCATGTGGCGTTGTGGGCGCTGATCATCGTCACGCTGTTTCCCTTGTTCGCGGTGGTCTCGATCTCGCTACGGCCGGGCAACTTCTCCACCGGCTCGCTGATCCCGGATCGCATCAGCTTCGAGCACTGGTCGCTGGCGCTGGGCATCCCCTACACGCAGGCCGACGGCACCATCGTGCAGCCCCCCTTCCCGGTGCTGCGCTGGCTGTGGAACTCGGTCAAGGTGGCCACCATCTCGGCGCTGCTGATCGTGGCCATCTCCACCACCGCCGCCTACGGTTTCGCACGACTGAAGTTCAGGCACAAGAGCAGCATCCTGAACGGCATGATGCTGCTGCAGATGTTCCCGGTGGCCGCTGCGGTGGTGGCCGTGTTCGCCATCTTCGAGGGCATCGGGCACTCGCTGCCCTGGCTGGGCATCGAGACGCATGCCGGCCTGATCGTGGCCTACCTGGGCGGCGTGGCGATGCACATCTGGACGATCAAGGGCTACTTCGAGACCATCCCGACCGACATCGAGGAGAACGCCAAGGTCGACGGTGCCACCCACTGGCAGGCCTTCCGCCTGGTGCTGCTGCCGATGGCCGTGCCGATCCTGATGGTGGTGTTCGTGCTGGCCTTCATCGGCACCTTCATCGAGTACCCGGTGGCCTCGGTGATGCTGCGCGAGGAGCCCAACCTCACGCTGGCCGTGGGCTCCAAGTTCTACCTCTACGACCAGAAGTACCTGTGGGGCGATTTCGCGGCCGCCGCGGTGCTGGCCGGCCTGCCGATCACGCTGGTCTTCCTGGCGGCACAGCGCTGGATCGTCTCCGGCCTGACCTCCGGCGGCGTGAAGGGCTGAGGCGATGAACACCGGGCCTTATGCCAACCGATTCGACCTGGCCCTCGCCGGCCGCTATGAAGCCCGCGAGGCCGACTGGCGCATGAGCGCCGTCGTCTACCAGGTGCTGGTGGACCGCTTCGCGCCCAGCGCCGATCTGGCGGCCAAGCAGCACCTCTATCCCGCCCCCAAGACCCTGCGCGCCTGGAGCGACTTGCCCACCAAGGGCCGCTACCTGGACAGCCACAAGCTCTGGAGCCACGAGATCGATTTCTGGGGCGGCGACCTCGCCAGTACCGCGGCGCGGCTGGACCACGTGCAGGCGCTCGGCGCCGACGTGCTCTACCTGAACCCGATCTGCCTGGCGTACACGAACCACAAGTACGACGCGCTCGACTACCTTCAGATCTCGCCCGAGTACGGCACCCGCGAGGACGTGAAAGCCCTGGCGTCGGACGTCCACGCACGCGGCATGAAGCTGGTGCTCGACGGCGTGTTCAACCACATGGGGCGCAACGCGCCGATCTTCCAGTCGGCCGAGGCCGACCCGGCCAGCCCGTATCGGAACTGGTTTGTCTTCGGGCCGCAGTTCGCCGGCGGCGCGCGCGCCTGGTGGCGGGCCGAGAACCTGCCCGAGCTGAACCTGGAGAACCCCGCGGTGCGCGAGCACCTGTTCAACGGGCACGACTCGGTGGTGCGCAGCTACCTGCGCGACGGCGTGGACGGCTGGCGGCTGGACGTGGCCTTCGACATCGGCTTCGTCTACCTGGAGGAGCTGACCCGCGCCGCGCACGCCGAAAAGCCCGGCTCGCTGGTGGTCGGCGAGATCGCCAACTACCCGAAGGAGTGGTTCCCGTCGGTGGACGCGGTGATGCACTTCGCGCTGCGCCACCTGATCCTGCGCCTGGTCAACGGCGAGATGGACACCCCCACGTTCGCGCGCATGCTGGAGCGCATGGTCACCGAGTGCGGCATCGAGAACATGCTGCGCAGCTGGATCTACCTGGACAACCACGACACCCCGAGACTGGCCACCAGCGTGCCCGACGAACGCGCGCGCCGCCTGGCCCAGGTGCTGCAGTTCACCCTGCCCGGCTCGCCCAACCTCTACTACGGCAGCGAGCTGGACATGCCCGGCGGCGACGACCCCGAGATGCGCGCCCCGATGCGCTGGGACCTGGTCAGCGACCACAACGCCGCACTCGCCTGGACGAAGAAGCTCATCGCCATGCGCCGGCACCACCGTGCCTTGCGGGTGGGCGACTTCCGGCCCATCTCCAGCCATCGCCTGCTGGCCTTCGAGCGCCACACCGACCTGGTCGCCGAGACCGTGCTGGTGATTGCCAACCCGGGCGACGAGGCGGTGACCGAGACACTGATGGTGGCCAACTCCAAGCTGATGGACAGCTCGTTGATGGTGGATCTGCTGGGGCAGCAGCCGTCAGTACCGATCCGCCTGTGGGCCACGCTGATGCAGGTGACCGTGCCGGCACGCAGCGCCTATGTTCTGCAACCCGAGGTCGCGCCCCCTGGCGGCTACACGAACTACAAGCGCGTGCAATGACCAGCCTGGTACGCCGGGCGGCGCTGGCCGCGTTCTTGCTCACCGGCTCCGCCTGCACCCACACGGGCTCTGCCCCGACCGCCATGCCCGCCATCGACCTGGCCGCCTGCCGCACCGCACAGCCCCCTTGGGGCGACACGGTGCTATACCTGCGTGGGCCGATGAACAACTGGGGCGCGATGGAGGACTACGCCTTCCAGTTCAGCTGCGACGCCTACTACCTGAACGTCCGCCTGAACGGCCCCCAGGAGTTCAAGATCGCCGACGCGGCCTGGACGCCTGCCTTCACTTCCGCGCCACAGGCCCACGCCTTCTCGGGCGAGCACACCGTCCGTGCCGTGGTCGTGGCCGGCAACCTGCTGGTCAGCGTCGGGCCCAAGAGCTTCGCCGACCCGAATGCGGTGCCGGTCACCGACCCCGTGGCGCTGAGCCTGGCGCACGACTCGCGCGATCCGGCCCACAAGTCGCCGTTCGGTGCCGTCACCGCCGGCAGCATGGTGGACTTCGCCGTGTCGGCGCTGCCGGGCGCCAGCCGCATGACGCTGGTGATCGAGCAGCGCCGGATGGTGGGCAACCAGGAGCGGCTCGCCTACATCGAGCAGGCGCGCCTGCCGATGCGCCGCGAGACGCTGGGCGGGCGCGACCGCTGGACCGCCCGCCACCGCTTCACCGAGAAGGCCGTGCACGGCTACTGGTTCGAGGCCGAGGTGGCGGGGCACACCTACATCGTCCAGAACAACGCCGACCCGATCTTCTGGACGCGCGAGAAGGGCAGCGGTGGCCTCGGCAGCGTGGCCTGGAAGCCGCAGCGCAGCAGCGCGATCCGGCGCTACCGCCTCACCGTCTACGACCCGGCCTTCCAGGTGCCGGAGGACGCACCCGACTTCGTCTACTACTACATCTTCCCCGACCGCTACCGCAACGGCGATCGCCGCAACGACCCGCGACCGGGCGTCGACAAGTACCAGAACCACAGCGTCGAGCTGCACGCCAACTGGAACGACAGGCCCTGGAAGCCCGGCACCGGCGACGGCTCTGACGCGGTCTTCAATAGTGATTTCTTCGGCGGTGATCTCGCCGGCATCATCGAGAAGCTCGACGACATCCGGGATCTCGGCGCCAACGCGATCTACATGACGCCGATCTTCCTGGCCGCCAGCAACCACAAGTACGACACCGCGGACTACCACCGCGTCGACCCCGCCTTCGGCAGCAACGAGGATTTCACCCGGCTGACGCAAGAGGCCGCCAGGCGCGGCATCCGCGTGATCCCCGACGCCTCGTTCAACCATGTGGGCAGCGATTCGGTCTACTTCAACCGCTTTGGCAACCACGGCAACCAGGGGGCCTTCCAGGGCGGCCGGATCAACCCGGATTCGCCGTATGCGAGCTGGTTCACCCTGAACCCGCGCGAGGCCGACCCCGACAAGCAGTACCGTGGCTGGGCGGGTGTGCTGGACCTGCCCGAGCTGGACAAGGCCTCGCCGGCCTGGCGCCGCTTTGCCTACGACGCGCCAGATTCGGTGACCAAGGTCTGGCTGGACCGTGGTGCGGCAGGCTGGCGCATGGACGTCGCCCCCTGGGTGCCGGACGACTTCTGGCGCGAGTGGCGGCGGGCGGTCAAGTCCCATCGCCCCGATGCCATCACGATTGCCGAGACCTGGTTCGATTCGTCCAAGTACTTCGTCGGCGACACGTTCGACTCGACGATGAACTACATCTTCCGCAACGCCGTGCTCGAGTACGCGGCTGGTGGCCCGGCGGACGCGCTCTACGGCAACCTCGAATGGCTCCGAGAGGCCTACCCGCCGCCCGCGTTCTTCGCGCTGATGAACCTGCTGTCCAGCCACGACCAGGCGCGCTCGCTGCACGTCCTCGGCTGGACAGACGGCGCCGATGCGGCGGCGATCGAGACCGCCAAGCGCCGGCTGAAGCTCGCCGTCTTCTTCCAGATGGTGTTCCCCGGTTCGCCCGCGATCTACTACGGTGACGAGGTCGGCGTGACTGGCGGCGACGACCCCTACAACCGTGCCACCTACCCCTGGCCCGACCAGGGCGGCAAGCCCGACCTGGCGCTGCGCGCCGAGTTCAAGCGGCTGATCGCGCTGCGCCGCGAGCACGCCGTCCTTCGCCGCGGCAGCCTCGGCGCACCGCTGTACACAGATGCCCACGTGGTCGTGCTGCCGCGCCGGCTCGGAGCGCAATGGGCGATCACCGCCACCAACAACGCCGAGACCGCGCGCGAGGTGGTCGTCCCGCTGCCCGCCGGGGCACCCTCCGGGCCCTGGGCCGACGCGCTGAACGGTGGCCAGGTGGTCTCGAAAGACGGCCAGCTGACGCTGCGGCTGCCCGCACTGGGCGGGCAGGTCCTGACCTCGTTGCAGTGACACATCCCCCGCCCCCCCGCCCTCGCCTGTTCAGCATCACCTGGCCGCTCTTCGTCGAGCTGCTGCTGGGCATCGGCGTGGGCCTGGTCGGCACCGCGCTGGCGGCCCGCGTGTCCGACGCCGCGGGCGGCGCCTTTGCGCTGACCAACCATGTGGCCGCCACGCTGTTCGTCGTCTTTCGCATCATCGGGGCCGGCATCGGGGTGGTGGTCACCCAGAGCCTGGGCGCCGGCCAGACCGCCTCGGCGCAGCGCCTGGCGCGCGCCGCGCTGGGCGCCAGCACCTGGATCGGCGGCGGCACCGCGCTGGTCGCCTGGCTGGGTGCCGCGCCGCTGATGCGCCTGATGAACGCCCCGGCCGACGTGGTGCCGCTGGCCGTGCCCTTTCTGATGATGCTGGCCCCGGCGATGCTGGGCGACGCCTGGAACGCGTCGATGGCCAGCGTGATGCGGGCCCACCTGCGCACCCGTGACACGCTGGCGGTGATCATCGCGATGCATGCGTGCCACCTGCTGCTGGCGGTGCCGCTGATGGTGGGTGCCGGCCCGGTCCCGGCCCTGGGCCTGCCCGGCTACGCCCTGGCCTTGCTGGGCAGCCGCGTGCTGGGCCTGGGGCTGCACCTGTGGCTGTGGCGCCTGCGCCTGGGCCTGGTGCCCCGGGCGCAGGACTGGTGGCATGCCCCGCGGCGCGAGCTGGCGGCGATGCTGCGCATCGGCCTGCCGGGCGCGGCCGAGAACATCGGCTACCGGCTGGGCTTCATGGTCAGCGTGGCGGTGGCGGCCGGCATGGGCGCGCAGGCGCTGGCCACCCAGGCCTACACCTCGCAGCTGATGTACGGCGTGCTGCTGTTCGGGCTGGCCACCGGGCTGGCGGTGGAGATCCTGGTCGGCCACCTGGTCGGCGCGGGCGAGCTGAAGGCCGCGCATCGGCTGGTCAAGCGGGCCCTGTCCCGCGGCCTGCTGGTCAGCCTGCTGGTGGCCGCGGCGGTGGCGCTGGCCTCGCCGTGGCTGCTGCGCGCCTTCACACAGGACCCGCAGATCATCGCCGCCGGCAGCACCCTGCTGTGGATGACCGTGCTGCTGGAGCCCGGCCGCACCTTCAACCTGGTGCTGGTGAACGCCTTGCGTGCCGCGGGCGATGCACGCTACCCGGTGATGGCCGGCGCCGCGTCCATGTTGGTCGTGCTGGCCGGCGGCAGCTGGCTGTTCGGATCGGTGCTCGGCTGGGGCCTGCCCGGCATCTGGCTGGCCTACATCGCCGACGAGTGGATACGCGGCCTGCTGATGTGGCGCCGCTGGGCCACGCTGGGCTGGCTACCGCACGCCCGCCAGGCCCGCAGCGGACATTGAGTGAGGTCTCAGTCGGCTTGGGGCGGCCCGAAGCGCGCCAGGTTGCGGGCCTTGGCCTTGGCGGCCTCCACCTCGCGATGGCGCGGTTCCGCGCTGGTCACCAGCGACTGGATCAGAGCGCGTGCCGACGCGGCCACCTCCTCGACCGCCCGCTCGAAGGCCGCCTGGTTGGCCTGGGACGGCACGTTGAACCCGCTCAGCTTGCGCACGAACTGCAGCGAGGCGTCGCGGATCTCCAGCTCGGTGGCCGGTGGGTCGAAGTTGAACAGGGTTCGGATGTTGCGACACATGGGACCAAGCTTAGCCCACGGAAGCCGCCCGCAGTGACCAGACAAGCAGGCTGGCGGCTTGCGTGCCCCCGCGCACCGCGACCCGCACGCCGCGGCTGCTGTCCGACGGGAAGACCAATTCCGTCAGGGTGGCGGCGCCGTCGCCGGTGAAGACCTCCACCGAGCAATGGTCGACCAGCACGCGCAGTTGAAGCGCCCCCATGGCATCGGGCAACGGGGCTTCGCGCCGGCCACCCCAGTGGCGCGCGTCCACCTCCACACCGGACCGCGAACGATCGATGAAGAGCCTGCCCTGCGCCCGGTCCACGCCGACCACGGTGACCTCGCCCTCACCGCAGCGGACCTGCAGCGCCACGTCGGTGGCACCGCCCGCGGCCATGTCGAATTGCAGTTCCAGGCTGCGGCCGTCCAGGCCGGCCAGGTCGAGCGCCGTCTCGCCCTCGGAGAAGCGGACGTCGCGCCAGGCGCGCTGGGCACCACGCAGGGCGTCCAGGCCTCGCCAGGGCCGCTGGCCGAGGCGGGGGCCCACCGGGGTGTCGCGCAGGAACAGCTCGCGCGGCACGCTCATGGCACCGCGCCACGGTGCCGTGGGCGTGTGCTTGGCATAGCCGTGGTTGTTCATCCAGGCGATCCACACCGGTGCGTCGTGGGTGGCCGGCAACTGGCCCCAGGACAGGGCGGCGTAGAAATCGCTGCCATGGTCGGCCCACATCGCCTCGCGGCCCTGCGGCACCTCGGCGACGAAGCGCGTGCCGTCGAAGTGGCCGATGAAGACCTGCGCCCCGGTGCCGCCCGGGTGGCCGGCGAAGGTATCGACCTTCAATAGCCAGCGGCCGGTGCCGGCCAACTCGATCAGGTCCGGGCACTCCCAGATGCCGCCATCCTCGCCGGCCGGGCCGAAGTCGCTCAGGTGCACCCACTGTGTCAGGTTGCTCGAGGCGTAGAACGAGACCTGGTGGTCATCAGGCCGCACCACCGCCATCACCCAGCGCGCGGTGGGCACATGCCAGAAGACCTTGGGGTCGCGGAAGTCCTTCAGGCCGATGTCCAGCACCGGGTTGCCGGCGTACTTCTCCCAGGTGCGGCCGCGGTCCAGGCTGTAGGCCAGTTCCTGCGCCTGCCCGCCTTCGGGCACCCGCCGGCAACCGGTGTAGATCGCCACCATCGGCACGGCACCGCCACGGCCGAAGCCGCTGGTGTGGTGGGTGTCGACGACGATGCTGCCGGAAAAGATCGAGACCCGTTCGTCCTCGGGGATGGCCACCGGCAGTTCCTGCCAGTGCACGAGATCCGCGCTGACCGCGTGGCCCCAGCTCATGTGGCCCCACTGCTCGCCGAACGGGTTGTACTGGTAGAACAGGTGGTACTCGCCGTCGAACCAGACCAGGCCGTTGGGGTCGTTGATCCAGTTTCTCGCGGGCGTGTAGTGGTAGGCGGGCCGGAAGGCGTCGGTGGCGGCGGTCATGGTCAGGGCACCCGCTTGTATCGGTTGTAGCCGCCGAGCTCGCGCGGGGTGGGTTTGAGCATCAGCACGGTCTCGGGGGGCACGGTCACGGTCATGAGGCCGGCGCCAAAGGTGGCCACCGGCGCCGCGCCCGGGGCGGCCAGCAGGTCGCGCATCGGCGTGTCGTCCATCAGGTGCGCGTTGGCCACCATCACCCGCTCGGTGACCGCTTGCGGGCCCGGGTTGGCGAACACCAGCACGGTGTCGAGCGCCCGGTCGGTGTGGCGCTCGAAGGCCAGCAGCCGGTCGGATTCGATCCGGCGGTAGTCCCCCACGCGCAGCGCGCGGTGCTGCTTGCGCAGATCGACCAGCTGGCGCATCCAGGCGAGCTCGGGGTTGTCGTCGCGCAGCAGATCCCAGCGCATCGGGCTGCGGTTCTCGGGATCGCCCGCACCGGCCATGCCCAGCTCGGCACCGTAGTAGATGTTGGGAGAGCCGGGCAGGCTGAACTGCAGGGCCTGCACCAGCCGGCGCTGCGAGGTGCGCGGGAACTGGTGGCTGATGCGCGGTATGTCGTGGTTGTCGATCACCACCCAGGACTTCAGCATCGGCTCGATGCCGGCGTCGCGCACCAGGCGTTCGGTCATGCGCGCGGCGGTGGCAGGCGCGATCTCGCCGGTGGCCGCCCCGCGCACGATGTCGCGCAGGCTGAAGTTCATCACCGCATCGAGCGACTGCAGCCAGGCGACCGGGTAGTTGACGATTTCGCCGACCACCAGCGAGCCCGGCTTCTCGCGGTGGGCCGCATCGGTCAGGTCGCGCAGGTAGCGGTGGCCCAGTTCGTAGGCGGTGTCCAGGCGCCAGCCGTCGGCACCGTCGCGCAGGTAGCTGCGCAGCACCGAGTCCGGCGCCTCGTAGAGGTAGCGGCGCACCGGCGGGTGCTCCAGGTTCAGCTCGGGCAGGTTCTGGAAGCCGGTCCAGACGCGCGCGCCGCCGGTGTACTGCGGCCCAATGGCGAACCAGTCGCGCCAGCGGCTGTGCGGGTCGGCCAGGGCCTGCTGGAAGATCGGCGCGTTGCGGCCCATGTGGTTGAACACGCCGTCCAGCACCAGCTTCATGCCTCTGGCATGCACGTCGGCGGCCAGGCGCTTGAAGTCGGCCCGGTTGCCGTACTCGGGCGAGATCTGCTGGAAGTCGAGCGCGTCGTACTTGTGGTTGGTGTAGGCCAAGTGGATCGGGTTCAGGTACAGCACGTCGGCGCCCAGGCCCTTCACGTGGTCCAGCCGGGTGGCCAGGCTGGCCAGGTCACCGCCCCAGAAATCCAGCTCCTGGCTGTTCAGCTTGGCATCGGCCAGGTAGGTGCCGGGCCGGGCCGGCTCGCTCCAGTCGCGCAGCACCTTGGGTGGCGGGTACAGGCCGCGCTTGGCCGCCAGGTCGGCAGACGGCACGAAGCGGTCGACGATCACCTGGTAGACGATGGCGCCGTTGCGCCAGTCGCGTTCGCGTTGCTCGTACACGGTCGGCGCTGCGGTGCCGGCGGCCACAAGCACGGGTGCGGCCAGCAGGCCGACCGCGACGATTCGTTGGAGCGTGTGTGTCATGGGGTGGTGGTTGGCATGCCGAGGGCTCCAACAGTTGGTCTGACGATGTGCACAGCCTCAGCCCTTCACGCCGCCGGCGGCCAGGCCGGCGATCATCCAGCGCTGGGCGAGCAGGAACACGGTGGTGATGGGCAGGCCCGAAAGCAGCGCCGCGGCGGCGAAGTCGCCCCAGCGGAAGTTGTGCTCCTGCACGAACAGCTTGCTGCCGACGGCCAGCGTGAGCTGGTCCTGCTGCGACAGCAGCACGCCGGCCACCGGGTACTCGATCACCGCGCCGATGAAGGCCAGCATGAACACCACCACCAGGATCGGCACCGCCATCGGCAGCAGCACGCGCCAGAAGGCCTGCCAGGGCGTGGCGCCGTCCACCCGGGCGGCCTCCTCGATCTCGCCGGGCAGGGTGTCGTAGTAGCCCTTCAAGGTCCACACGTGCATGGCGATGCCGCCCGAGTAGGCCAGCACCAGCGCCCAGTGGGTGTTCAGGCCGATGGCGGGGAACGCGGTGCCGATGCGGTCGAAGATGGCGTAGATGGCCACCAGGGCCAGGACCGCCGGGAACATCTGCATCAGCATCAGGCCGGTGAGCAGTTGCTGCCGGCCGCGGAAGCGGATGCGGGCCAGCGCGTACGAGGCGGTGGTGGAGAGCAGCAAGGTGACGGTGGCCGACAGCAGCGCCACCTTGACCGAGTTCCACAGCCACCGCATCACCGGCAGGTCAGGCAGGATGGGCTGGCCGTCCGGGCCCGGGTAGGGCAGGCCCAGCACGAAGCGCCAATGCTCCAGGCTGATGGCCGGCGGGATCAGCGAGCCACTGGCGAAGTTGCCAGGCCGCAGCGACACCGAGATGACCACCAGGAAGGGGAACACCACGGCCGCGCAGAGCAGCAGCAGGAACAGGTGCGCCAGCACCAGGCGCAGGCGCTGCGATTTCGGCTGGACGATGGCCATGGCGATGCTCCTTCAGCGCTTGGCGTCGTCGGCCGACAGCCGGGTGAAACGCAGCTGCAGCACGGTGACCGCCGCCACGATCAGGAAGATCACGGTGGAGATGGCCGAGGCCAGGCCGAACTGCTGGCCCGCATCCTGGAAGGCGATGCGCCAGGTGTAGCTGACCAGGATGTCGGTGGTGCCGGCGGGCAGCGCGGTGTCGAGCTGGTCGGGCCGGCCGCCGGTGAGCAGGCTGATCAGCACGAAGTTGTTGAAGTTGAAGGCGAAGGCCGAGATCAACAGTGGCGTGAGCGGCTTCATGATCAGCGGCAGCGTGATGGCGCGGAAGTTGGTGAGCGGCCCGGCACCGGCGACGGCCGAGGCCTCGTACAGGTCGGACGGGATCGACTTGATCAGCCCCGAGCACAACACCATCATGTAGGGGAAGCCCAGCCAGACGTTGACGATCAGCAGCATCACCTTGGCGAGCAGCGGGTCGCTGAACCAGCCCGGCCGGATGCCGAACAAGCCATCGAGGATGAAGTTGATCTCGCCCAGGTTCTGGTTGAACAGGCCCTTGAACACCAGGATGGAGATGAAGCCCGGCACCGCGTAGGGCAGGAACAGCACCAACCGGTAGGCGCCCTTGAACTGCAACGCCTCCCAGTTCAGCAGCACCGACAGCAGCAGGCCCAGGCCGGCGGTGAAGACGACGGTCAGGCCCGAGAACACCACCGTCCAGGCGAACACGCCGAGGAAGGGCTCGCGGAACTTGCCCTCGCTGAAGATGGTGGCGTAGTGGCGCCAGCCCACGTTCACCCGGTAGCCGGGCAACAAGGTGGTGCCCTCGGCGGAGGTGTAGAAGCCCGTGTCGTCGTTCGGCCGATAGCGGGTCTTGGTGAGCCGGTCGACCAGAGCGCCGTCGGCTTCGGCCAGGTACAAGGGCAGCATCTGCGCGAACTCGCGCAGGCTGATGAGTGTCAGCCGGGCGCCGTCCGGCGTGGTGAGCGCGAGGCCGCGCAACCCTTCGAGCCGCGGCACCACGGCGCGCAGGGGCAACGCGGCGCCGAGGGGTGCGCCGTCGGCTGGCTGCAGCGCCACCTCGGTGTGCGTGGCACCCGGTGCGGGGCTGTGCAGCGTCAGCGGCGCGCTCACCCAGGCGCCGCCGTCCGATTCGAGCCGCAGACGGAAGCGCTCGCCCTCGGCATGCAGCGTGAAGGCCCTGGCGGAGTCGGGCGCCGGCACCGCTTCATCGAGCAGGTAGGCCCGGGTGGCCTCGAAGTCGAGCAGGTTCTGCGAGCTGTAGTTCGTGAAGCCGATGCCCACGGTGTAGAGCATCGGGAAGATCACGAACAGCGCCGCCGCAGCCACGCCCGGGAACAGATAGCGCAGGGCGTTGGTGCGGGCCGAGGTGTAGGTCCACAGCGCCAGCGCGGTGATCAGCAGCAGGGTCAGCGCCAGCAGCGCCTGGCCGGCTGCATGCACCAGGAACACCGCGTAGAGGCAGATGCCGGTGGCCGCGGTGCCGGCCAGCCGGGCCGGCCAGGCGCTCGGGGCGCGACGGGGGGTTGCCGGGTTCATGCCATGGTGCCCGGCACGATGCGGCGGGCCGCGGACTCGAGGGCCTGCTTCGGTGTCTGCCGCCCTTCGGTGAGGTTGGTCAGCGAGGACTTCATCGCCCCCCAGAAGCGGCTCATCTCGGGGATGCTCGGGGTGGGCACACCGTCCCGTGCCGAGGCCATGATGCCCGCCACCTTGTCGCCCACCTGGGCTTGAGCGGCGAGTTCGGCGTAGTAGGCACGGCTGGCCGGCGCGCCGATGGGCTCGGCCTGGTCGATGGCGCGCAGGCCGGGCAGCGAGAGCAGGTGGTTCTCGATGAACTCGGCCGCGAGTTCGGGCTGCCGGCAGCTGCGGCTGATCATCAGGCCCTTGATGCCAACATAGGGCGCGGCCGGCCGGCCGGCCACGGCGGGGATCTTGGCGACGCCGAAATCCACCCCAACCCGCTTCAGGTTGACCCAGGCCCAGGGCCCGTTGATCATCATCGCCACCTGGCCGCTCGCCACCGCAGCCTCCATCTCGGCATAGCCGCTGCCAGCGGGCATCAGGCCCTGGCGGACCAGGCGGTCGAGCAACTCGGCCCCGATCAGCGCGCCGGCGTTGTGGACGCCGGTGTCGCGCGGGTCGTAGCTGCCATCGCTGCGCTGGCGAAACGCATAGCCGCCGTGGGCGGCCAGCAGTGGCCAGGTGAAGTAGTTGTTGGTGTAGTCCCAGAGAATGGCGCGCCGGCCCTGCTTGCGCAGCCGGGCGTCGAGCGCGAACACCTCATCGAAGGTCTTCGGCGGGGCGCCGACCAGGGCCTTGTTGTAGAGCAGCGTCACCGCCTCGATCGCATACGGGTAGCCCCAGAGCCGGCCGCGCACGCCGAAACCCTTCCAGGCCAGCGGGTCGACGTCGTCCAGCAGGCGCTTGTTCGGGGTCACCGCGCGGATCAGGCCGCTGGCGGCCCACTCGCCGATCCGGTCATGGGCGTAGACGTAGATGTCCGGCCCCTTGCCAGCGGCCGCGGCCTGCTGGAACTTGGAGGGGCCCTCGATCGGGTCGGGCGTCTCGATCACCACCGGCACGCCGGTCTCGGTGGTGAAGCTCTCGGCCGCGCGGCGCATGCCCTTGGCGCCCTCGACGGTGAACCAGACCACCAGGGGCTCCGGGCCAGCAGCCGCGAGCCGGCCCGTGGCGGCCAGGGCCGCCGAGAGGCCGAGCCCTTGCTGGGTGAATCGCCGTCGCGTCAGGGTCATGATGCAATGTAGTTTAAGTACACATTGACATCGATTGCAAGAACTTTTTCTAGCCGGGCTGGTCGCGTGGCCCGGCCATATCATGCCGATGCCGAGTAGTTTGACTACTCCGGCAGCGGGTTCAGCGAGAGATGCCGGTCCAGGAAGCGTGCGGTCCGGTTCCAGAAGTCGTTCAGGTTCTTGGGGTCGCGCCAGCCATGCCCTTCGTCTTCGTAGACCACCCACTCCAGTGCCGTGCTGGCCGGCTGAACGGCCTTGCGAAAAGTCTCGCCGTGAACCAGCGGCACGCGGCGATCCCGGCCCCCGTACGCCAACAACAGCGGCTGGCGGATCCGTGCGGCATGGGTGATCGGCGATTGCGCCTTCAGGGTCGCGGCGTCCTCGACGCGGTCACCGAGCAACTGGGGCATTCCGTGCCGCTTGAAACTGGGGGAAATGTCGTCCCAGTCGACGGTGTAGAGCATGTCGAGGTCGGTCACCCCCACCCAGGCCACGCCGCAGCGGAACAGATCGGCATCACGCGCCAGACCCATCAGCGTGGCATAGCCCCCATAGCTGGCCCCGGCGAGGGCAATGCGGCGAGCGTCGGCCAGGCCCTGCGCGATGGCCCAGCGGGTCACGTCCACGAGATCGGTCTGCATGGCCTGGCCCCACTGGCGCCAGCCGGCCTTGAAGTGCTTCAGCCCGTAGCCCAGCGTGCCGCGGAACTGCGGCTGAACGACAGCGAACCCTCGGGCGGCGAGGAACTGAACCGCCTCGTCCCATTGCCAGCTGGGGCCGGGAGAGAACGGCCCTCCATGCACCAGCACCACGGTCGGCAGGCTCCTGGCTTCGACGCCACGCGGCCGGGTCACCCAGACCGGTATCTCCAACCCGTCCCGTGCCTTGACACGCACCAGCTCGGAAGCGGCTTGCGTCCTGGCGTCGATGTCCGGGCGCTGTGCGCCCAGCCGCGTGAACTTGCGCGTTCGCCGGTCGTGCAGGAAGTACAGCGTCGGCTGGATGTCCGCGAAGGCCTCCACCAGCACCCATGGCGAGTCCCCCTGCCAAGGCACCGAAAGCCGGTTCACGGTGCGCGGCAACACCTTGTCCACCTGCTGTTGAAGGGCGGCCATGTCGGCGTCGACCCACTGCGTCACCTCCGCGTCGATGGTGAACCGGTAGCCCAGCACCCGATCCTGCCGGTCCACGATCTCGGCGTCGACGTCGAAATCCGGCGACTGCACCAGAGGCTGGCCTGACCAGGCGCCGGTGGCGGGGTCGAGCAGCCACAGTGCCAGCTTGTCGCTGCCGCGGCGGGCGCTGACATAGAGCCGGCCATCGGCCCCGACCCGGTTGACCTGGAAGTCCCCACCCTCGGTGTACGCGTTGAACTCGGTCAAGGTTCGCCATTGCCCACTGACCGGGTCGTTCCAGCGCAGGGCGCCCTTCTCGCCGTCACGGGTCTGGGCCACACGCAGCACGCCCTTGGCATCCGCCCACCAGCCCACCGAGTGGAGTGGGCCGTCGACTTCCTCGATCCTGCCATTGCGGGTGTTCAGGCGCAGCAGCTTGATGTAGTCCCAGTCCTTGCTGTCGTAGGCCTCTGGCCGCGCCACGAGCACCTCGTCGCCCTCGCGCTGAGTCGTGCCATTGAGCAGGTAGGTGTTCCAGGGTTCGAGGCGGCGCGTGTCGTTGCCATTGCGGGCCCACACCGCTTGCCGCTCGACCAGTTGCTTGAAGGCCTTGCCGTCGACATCCACCGCGAACAGGCCGGGCCCGGCGTCCTGCTGGCCCGCAGGAACGTTGAGGTCGGCCAGCGTGAAGGCCACACGCTGGTTGTTGACCCACACCATGCGGCCCAGGTCGGCAGCGTCCGAGCTGTAGACCACCGTGGGCACCATCGACTGCAGGTCCAGGACCGACAACAGCACCCGGCCATGCGGGCCGACCGTGCCCATCGCCAGGCGCTGGCCGTCGGGCGACAGAGCGGCGCTGACCATCTGGGGCGCCTTGAAGTACTGCGCCGCATCCGGCCGCTCGCCTGCAGGCCATCCGATCGCCGGCCAGGCCGCCAGGCCCGCCGCGGCGAGCAGCGTCCGGCGCCCGATGGGCGGCCCTTTCTGCGCCGACCTGGTCAAGGCCGGGCAACCGCAGGTGCGGCGCAATGCTGGGCAATGAAGGCCGCGTGGTCGGGCATCACGTCCACGCACTTGGTGATCACCGCGCGCACGCTCTCCAGGTACTTGACGACCTCGGCCTCGGGCTGCAGATCGACCAGCGGGTGGTACCGGCGGGGCACCAGGTTCTGCCCCTCGAAGACCTGCAGCCAGCTCTCCTCGGTGAACAGTTCGTTGTCGATGCGCACCATGCGGCCGTGCGCGGCGAAAAGCTCGATCTTGTGCGCCAGCGAGTCGGGCACCGGCATGTGGGCGCAGGCCTGCCAGAACGCCGAATCGGTTCGCTGGTTGAGCTTGTAGTGCAGGATCACGAAGTCGCGGATGCGCTCGTACTCGAAGCGCGACTGGCGGTTGTACTCGGCGACGTCGACCGGGTCGAAGGCCTGGTCCGGGAAGTAGTCGATCAGCCGCTGCAGCGACGACTGGATCAGGTGGATGCTGGTCGACTCCAGCGGTTCGAGGAAGCCGCTGGCCAGGCCGATCGCCACCACGTTCTTGTTCCACGCCTGCTTGCGCATGCCGGTGACAAAGCGGATCTGGCGCGGGTCGGCCTGCGGCTTGCCGTCCAGGTTGGCCAGCAGGGTGCCGGCCGCCTCGTCGTCGCTGACGAACTGGCTGCAGTAGACATGGCCATTGCCGATGCGGTGTTGCAGCGGGATGCGCCACTGCCAGCCGGCACGGTGGGCGGTGGAGCGGGTGTAGGGGGTCAGGGCCGGCGCCGAGTCGCAGGGCACGGCCAGTGCGCGGTCGCAGGGCAGCCAGTGCGTCCAGTCCTCGTAGCCGGTCTTCAGCGCCTGCTCGATCAGCAGGCCGCGGAAGCCCGAGCAATCGATGAAGAACTCGCCCTCGACGCGCTCGCCGCTCTCCAGCACCACGGCATCGACATGGCCGTCGGGCTCGCGTTGGCTGACCCGCACGATCTTGCCCTCGGTGCGCTGGACGCCCTTGGCCTCGCAGAACTGGCGCAGGAAGCGCGCGTACAGCGACGCGTCGAAATGGTAGGCGTAGGCGATGTCGTTCAGCGGCGAGTTCGGGACATCGGTCTGCGGCGGCAGGAACCGGTTGGCCTTGCTGGCCATGCGGGTGATGCAGTAGTTCTCCAGGCCGGGGGCCTTGCCGAGCGCATGCATCTTCTGCCAGTACTGGTCGAAGCGCACCGTCCACAGATCCTGCCCGATCTTGCCGAAGCCGTGCATGTAGCGGTCGCCCAGCCGGCCCCAGTTGACGAACTCGATGCCCAGCTTGAAGGTGCCTTGCGTGGCCTTCAGGAACGCCGTCTCGTCCAGCCCGTTCACCTTGTTGAAGATGCGGATCATCGGGATCGTCGCTTCGCCGACGCCGACGATGCCGATCTCGTCGGATTCGACGAGGCGGATGCGGTAGCGCCCGCGCAGCGCGGTGGACAAGGCCGCCGCCGCCATCCAGCCGGAGGTGCCGCCGCCGACGATGACGATGGTCTTCAGAAGCTCGGTGTGCATCGCCTGCGCCCTTCTACGATTCGGAATGGAAAAGGGGAGCCCGAAGGCCCCCCGTGAGCATAGGGCCTGACGCCCTCAGAACTTGTAGTTCAGGCCGGCCAGGTAGGACGAGCCGAACTTCTTGGTCTCTGTCACCGCGCCAGTGGCGGCGTTGTACTTCGTGAACGGCTCGTTGGTCAGGTTGCTGCCCTGGGCCAGCAGCGACAGCCCCTTCAGCCAGCCCGACTGGAACTCGTACGAGACCTGCAGGTCCAGCTGCGACTCGGCCTTGATGAAGGCGAGCTGCGTGTTGTCCTGGAAGTCCTGGATCGAGCCCAGGTAGGCCGAGCGCTGGCGGTGCGCCACGGCGATCTGGAAGCCGTGCTTCTCGTAGTACAGGCGGGCGTTGATGACCTCCTTCGACAGGCCCGGCAACGGGATGTCGAGGGTGCCGAGGTTCTGGCCACTGACACCCGTGATCGGCAGCTTCACCGAGCTGTTGGTGTTCGAGTAATTCACCATCACGCCGAAGCCGTCCAGCATGTCGCTGGCCATCGAGAACGGCACGTTGATTGCCAGTTCCACACCGCTGATCGAACCACCCTTGCCGTTGTTGGCCTGGGTGATGGTGTCCAGCGGGCCGACTGGCGCAGGCGCGTTCGGCGTCAGGTAATCGGTGTAGTCGAAAGGCCGCTCGACCTTCAGGATGTAGGTGTCCAGGTTCTTGTAGAAGCCAGCGATGCTGACGTAGCCCTTCTTGCCGAAGTACTTTTCGTACGACAGGTCGATCACGTCGGCGCGGAAGGGCTCGAGTTCGGGGTTGCCACCCGAGCCGGTGTAGTAGCCCTTGGTGCTGTCGTAGCTCGGGTCCACCGTGGCCTTCATGTCCTCCATGTTGGGGCGGGCCAGGACGCGGCCGACGCCCAGGCGCAGCAGGTTGTCGCCACCGAGATCGGCGGTCAGGTTCAGGCTGGGCAGCACATCGGTGTAGTTGTGGCTCCTGCCGACCGTGTTGTAGTCGCACGAGTGGGCGCCACCATTGCAGGTGGTGCGGTCGACGACAAAACCAGCGGCCGACTGCTGGGTGCCGATGACCTGCACACCCACGTTGCCGCGCACCGGGAAGCCCGCGATCTCGGTGTCGACGTCGCCCTTCAGGTAGCCGGTGGTGACCTTTTCCTTCACACCCCAGGACTTGGCCAAGATGTCGGCATCGGTCCAGGGGTTCAGGTCATAGACCGATCCCAGTGAACCGGCCGGGTTCCAGTTGAGCGTCGGGATGCCGGTGAGGCCGCCCACGCCGGTGGTCGGGTTCGGCATGTCGGCGAAGACCAGGCGATCGATCACGTTGCCGTTCGCATCCAGGGCGCCCGGAATGATCAGCGCACCTTCGCGGGTCACGCGGTCCTTGGTGCGCTCGGTGAAGTTGACGCCAACGTCAACCGCGGTGATGGGCCCGAAGCTCAGGTCCGTGCGGCCCGACAGCCGCAACGCCGAGATCTTGTCCTTGGTGACCGGATTGGCGTAGTAGCCGTCCTGCACGCCGTTGGCGCCGGCCCAGCCCTGCACGTCGGTCAGCTTGATCAGGTTCGGGTCGGCGTAGTTCAGGCCGCTGGTGTACTTGACGTCCGCCAGGTTGGACCCATTGAAGCCGGTGAACGAGATGGTGTCGTCCAGGCGGGTGGCGTTGCCCGGGATGCCGGCGGTGGTCTCGAAGCGCTCGGAATCCTTCTTCACCTCGGAGTACGACAGGTCCGAGCGCAGCGTCCAGCCGCCAGCCAGCAGCTTGGAACCCCAGCCGATGGAGTTCAGCGTGTCGGTGTAATCCTCGTTGTGGTTGCGGATCACGCCCTTCCAGTTGGTGAAGGTGCCCGAGGTGGCCACGCCGTCGACGATGGTGGCGTCGATCAGCGTGCCGCCGGTGTCGTTGGCGCCGGCCGACAAGCCGCCCAGCGGCCCCTCCAGGCCGCGCTTCTTGACCGAGAAATCGCCCTTCGAATAGAACAGGTCGAGGACGGTCTCGAAGTTCTTGTTGGGCTTCCACTGCAGCACGGCCATTGCGCCGTCGCGGCTCGAGTCGGTGGTTTCGATGTCGGTGGTGAAGCCGCCCGGGGTCTTCACGGTGCCGCCGTTGTAGGGCACATCGGCGACCCAGCCGCCCCAGGTGTTGAAGTTCGGCCGGCCGCCGCCCTTGGAGTTGGTGTGCGTGAGGCCCAGCGCCACGCCCACGGTACGGTCGGCGAACTGGTCGATGTACGACAGCGACGCGCGGTCACCGCTGCCGGTGCTGAAGCCCGGCTTGTTCTCGGCCTTGGAGTTGAACTCCTGGCGGTAGTTGACGACGATGTTGCGCTGGCCGAAGTTGAGTGGGCGCACCGACTGCAGATCGGTGGTCGACGACAGGCCCTGGCCGACCAAGCCGGCGTCGGCGGTCTTGTAGACCAGGATGCTGCCCAGCAATTCGGCCGGGTACTGGTCGAACTCGACGCTGCGGCTGCTGCCGGTGGAGGCCTGCTCACGGCCGTTCAGCAGGCCGCCGTTGAAATCGGGCGACATGCCGCGCACGCTGATCTGCTGCGCGCGGCCGGACACCGGGCTGCGCTGCATGGCCACGCCGGGCAGGCGCGAGATCGACTCGGCCACGCTGGCATCGGGCAGCTTGCCGATGTCTTCCGCCGAAATCGCCTCGACGATCTGGTCGGAGTTCTTCTTGGCGGAAATCGCGTCCTCGATGCCCTTGCGGATACCGGACACCACCACCGTTTGCACCTGCTCGGCCGGCTTGGCCGCTTCCTGCGCGAGGGCCGCGCCGGTCGAGAAGATCAGCGCCGAGCAGGCCGCGGCCACCGGGTTGATCGGGAACACCGCGCGCGGCCTGAACCCGTGGGGATTCACACCGTGCCTCTTGTTGGTCATTTTCATGGAGGGACTCCTCAGGCTCTTGGAACACACATGCACCACAGCCCAACTTGGCGCGCTCTCGCAGAGGGAGGGAGCGAGAGGCCAAGTTTGCAGCTTGTAAAGAATTCTGTACTAAAACTAGATTACAAACCACCTCAGGCAATCCCTAAGTGACAGCGCCGGCCGCCCGGCGAGCGGCCAGTCTTACCGATGAAAATGCAGGAAGCACGGAGGTTCCCTGGCGCGACGATCAAGCTTCGGCGGCGAGGTACATCCCGATTACAAGACATGTAGTGTGACTACATTTCGCGCTTTTCGCCACACCGAAGTCAGTGTTTACCCTGGCCGCAGCAGCGCCGGCTTGCCAAACCCGGCGTCGGGTGTCTTAGTGCAGGGTTGGGCTGAAAGCAGCCCGGGGTCGGTTGGGCGCGGCCCGTGCGCTGGGCCCGCAAGGCGGGCTCAGCAGCCGGTGGCTTGCTCGATGGCCGCGGCGGCGCCGGTCAGCGCGGCCAGGGTGTCGGTGATCAGCGCGGTGGGGATCGACTCCACATAACCGCGAAAGCGCCCCTTCGCCTCGAAGCGCTCGCGGAACGCCGAGCGGAAGAAGCGCTCCTCCATGCGGGGCACGATGCCGCCACCGATGTACACCCCGCCGCGGGCGCCGAGCATTAGGGCCACGTTGCCCGAGAAGCTGCCAAGCAGCGAGCAGAAGGCGTCGAGGCTGCGGCTGCAGTCGGCATCCGCCCCGGACAGGCCCTGCTCCATGATCTGCTCGGCCGCCAGCGGCTCAGCCACCGGGCGGCCCAGAACTTCGGCCACCGCACGGTGCAGCACCGGCAGGCCGATGCCCGACAGCAGCCGCTCGGCCGAGACATGCGGGAACTCGCGCCGCACACAGCGCAGCAACTCCGACTCGAAATCATCGCCCGGCGCCAGGGTGCTGTGCCCCCCCTCGCCCGGCAGCGCGTGCCAGCCGGAGCGCGTCTGCACCATGCCCGCCACGCCCAGGCCGGTACCCGGGCCGATGACCGCCAGCGCACCTTCGGCGACCGGCAATGCCCCGTGGGCACGCAACTGGTTGGGCCGCAGGTGCGGCAGCGACAAGGCCAGCGCTTCGAAGTCGTTCAGCACCGACAGCCCATCCAGGCCCAGATCGGACTGCAGGGCCTGGCGGGAAAAGCTCCAGTGGCTGTTGGTCAGGTCGACCTGGTCGCCAACCACCGCGGTGGCCACGGCGATGGCCGCATGCCGCGGCGCACGGTAGGCCGGCCCCAGCTGGGTGGCGAGTTGCTCCAGGTAGGTGCGCGCCGCCTGGGCCGGGCCGGCATGGTCGGGCACGGCCAGCTTGCGCACATGCTCTGCCGCCGTATCCGGCCCGGACAACCAGCCGAAGCGGGCATTGGTGCCGCCGACATCAGCCACCAGGCGCGGATAGGTCGCGGCGATCTCGGTGGCCGTCATGCGGGTCGAACCTTGTTCACACGGGCCGGCAAGAGGCCTGATGGGCGGGGGGTCGGGGCGCTCGGGCCTCCGCACGGGCGGTATCGCAATTGTTCTCATCCAGCCTGGGTTGGGCAGCTCGCCAACCTGGGCCGAGCGTCGAATCAGAGGCGTAAGGTAGCAAAACTACATTGTCATCGCAAGAGAGTTCACCCGGAATGCGCCGAGCTTCATACACGATCCCGGTCTCAAGGCGTAATCAAAGTACACGAGTGTATGGCGGCAATCGCCGGGCAGGTGCCATGCCCGGCATGCGGCGCGCCGGTCGGCACGCCGGTTGAAGCTACCATGCCAGCATGAGCCGTGCCGACCTGATGGGGGCGCTGCTGGCCTTCGTGGCCCGGCTGATCACCGGCGCCCAGGGGCACTGGAAAGGCTGCCCGCCCGAGGCCCTGCAACGCATCTACTTCGCCAACCACCAGAGTCACCTCGACTGGGTGTTGATCTGGGCCGCCTTGCCCAGCGAGTTGCGCGCTCGCACCCGGCCGATCGCCGCCCGGGACTACTGGACGGCCTCACCCTTCAAGCACTGGCTCACCCGCGAGGTGTTCAACGCGGTCTACGTGAACCGCCAACGCACCGACGACCAGGACCCACTGGAACCGCTGACCCAGGCCCTGCAGGCCGGCGATTCGCTGGTGATCTTTCCCGAGGGCACCCGCAACCAGACCGGCGAGCCGCAGGCCTTCAAGAGCGGGCTGTTCCACCTGGCCGAGGCCTTCCCCCAGGTGCAGTTGGTGCCGGCCTGGATCGACAACGTGCAGCGGGTCATGCCCAAGGGCGAGGTGGTGCCGGTACCCATCCTGTGTACCGTCACCTTCGGTGCCCCGCTGTCGCTGCGTGCCGGCGAAGACAAGCGCGATTTCCTCGACCGGGCGCGCGACGCAGTGGTCGCCCTGCGCCCCGCAGCGGCATGACCATGTTGCAGGCCCTGCGCCAGCTGAGCACCGAACAGCAGATCGGCCTGCTGTTCGTGCTGGTCTTCGGCGGGCTGCTGCTGGTGAGCGTGGCGGCCCTGCTGGTCAGCCTGCAGAACCATCCACCCGAGTGGATCGAACGGTATCGCCTGTTCAAGCGCGACCTGCGTGCCGTCTGGGTCGGCGCGGTGACCTTCTGGCTGGCCTGGGTGTCGGGGCCGGTGGGCGCCACGCTGCTGTTCGGTGCCTTCTCGTTTCTGGCTCTGCGCGAGTTCATCACGCTCACCCACACCCGCCGCAGCGACCACCGCAGCCTGATCCTCGCCTTCTTCGTGGTGCTGCCGCTGCAGTACCTGCTGGTGGGCAACCGCCACTTCGACCTGTTCACCGTCTTCATCCCGGTCTACGTGTTCCTGGCGATCCCGGTGATCAGCGCGCTGGCCGGTGACCCCGAGCGTTTCCTGGAGCGCAACGCCAAGATCCAGTGGGGCATCACGGTGTGCGTCTATGGCCTGTCGCACGCCCCGGCCCTGCTGCTGCTGAACTTCCCCAGCGCGCCGGGCCGTGGCGCCTTCCTGGTGTTCTTCCTGGTCATCGTGACCGCCGTCGCGCAGATCGTGCAGGAGGCGTTCAGCCGCTGGTTGCGCCACCGGCCGGTGGCGCGGGCGATCAGCCGCTCGTTCTCCGTTCGCGCCTGGGCCCTGGGCGCGCTGTCCGGGGCCGCCGCAGGCGGCCTGTTGTTCTGGATCACGCCCTTCAAGCCGGCCCAGGCGTTGGCGATGGGGCTGCTGGCGGGTGGGGCGGGGACGCTCGGCGAGTTCGTCATGAAGGCGTTGAAAAAGGACGCCGGCGTGGCCTACTGGGGCAACCGTGCTGCCGTGACCGGTGCCGTCGGCCTGCTGGACCGCGTGGCGCCGCTGGCGTTCGCGGCCCCGGTGTTCTTCCACTCGGTTCGCTGGTACTTCAAGCTATGACGCGCGTCCTCGGCATCGACCCCGGCCTGCAATGCACCGGCTTCGGCGTGGTCGAGCGCGAGGGCACCAAGCTGGTCTACGTCGCCAGCGGCACCATCCGCACCACCGGCGCGGCCGTGGCCCAGGGCGACCTGCCCGGCCGGCTGAAGATCATCTTCGACGGCGTGCGCGAGGTGGCCGAGCGCTACCAGCCCACCGGCGCCTCGGTGGAGATCGTCTTCGTCAACGTCAACCCGCAGAGCACGCTGCTACTCGGCCAGGCCCGCGGCGCGGCGCTGACGGCGCTCGTCACCTCCGGGCTGCCGGTGGCAGAGTACACCGCGCTGCAGATGAAGAAATCGGTGGTCGGCCACGGCCACGCGGCCAAATCCCAGGTGCAGGAGATGGTGATGCGCCTGCTGAACCTGCCGGGCCTGCCCGGCAAGGACGCGGCGGACGCCCTCGGCCTGGCCATCACCCACGCCCACGCCGGCGGCTCCTTTGCCGCCATGGCCCAGGCCACCTCGTTGAACCGCCGCACCCACGCCCAGTTCCGCAAGGGGCGGACTTATTAGGGCCTGCGGGCCCTCGGAGACCCACGATGAACTCACCCGTGACCACCCAATGGATCGACGTGAACGGCCGCGACGGCCGATTCGGTGCCTACCTGGCGCTGCCACCGGCCGGCCGCGGCCCGGGCCTGCTGCTGCTGCAGGAGATCTTCGGCATCAACCCGCACATCCGCGGGGTGGCCGAGCAGTACGCGCTGGCCGGCTTCACGGTGCTGGCGCCCGACCTGTTCTGGCGCCAAGGCGCGCGCATCGAGCTGGGCTACACCGGCGACGACTGGAAGCGCGCCGTCGAGCTGATGAACACGATCCAGCCCGACAGCGTGCTGGCCGACATGCAGGCCACGATCGGGGTGCTGAAAGCCCGGGCGGAGTGCAATGGCCGGGTCGGTGCGATCGGCTACTGCATGGGCGGCCGCCTGGCCTTCAACGCGGCCGCGCTGTGCGGCGTCGATGCGGCGGTGGCCTACTACGGCGGCGGCATCCAGAACCAGCTGGCCCTGGCGCCTCAGGTGGCCTGCCCGATCCAGTTCCACTACGGCGAGAAAGACGACCACATCCCGCCCGAGGCGGTCGAGGCCGTGCGCGACGCGATGGCCGAGAAGGACGCCGAGATCCACGTCTATCCGGGTGCCCAGCACGGCTTCAACTGCTGGGCGCGCGCCAGCTACGGCCCAGCCAGCGCCGCACTGGCGCACGGCCGCAGCCTGGCCTTCCTGGCTCAGCTGTTCTGAGTTGGGGCACCGGGTGCCGGCGAACCGGCGCTCGGCTGAGCCGAGGCAGCGAGCGGCTCGCCGCCCAGCGCCTTGTAGAGCGACAGGCGGTTCAGCAGCTCGCCCAGGCGCACCTGCACCCGCGCCTGTTGGGCTGCGGCGAGCGAACGCTCGGCATCCAGCAGGTCGGTCAGGCTGGCGGCGCCGTTGTCGAACTTCAGGCGGGTCAGGCGAACGCGTGTCTGCTCGGCCTGCAGCAAGGTCTGCTGGGCCTCACCCTGGGCCGCCCAGGTGGACTGGGCCTGCAGCGCGTCGGAGGCCTCCTTGAAGGCCGTCTGCACGGCCTTTTCGTACTGCGCCACCGCCACGTCGCGGTTGACCTGGGCCACCTCGACATGGGCCTGGTTGCGCCCGGCGTCGAACAAGGCCATCGCCGCACTGGCCGTCAGCGTGTAGGCGAAGTGGCCTGCCTCGAACAGGCCGCGCAAGGTGTCGCTGACCTGCCCGGCGCTGCCGCTCAGCGTGATGCGAGGGAACAGCGCGGCGCGCGCGGCGCCGATGTTGGCGTTGGCGGCCCGCAGCTGCTGTTCGGCCTGGATCACGTCGGGCCGCGCGAGCAGCAGGTCGGATGAAGCGCCTGCCGGCACGGCCGCCAACCACTCGCCGTCCGACAGCGCCGACGCGCCGGGCAACAAGGCCTCGGGCAGTTCGCCGCCGGCCACCAGGCTGAGCGCGCTGCGGTCCTGGGCCAGCTGGCGCTCCAGCTGCGCCACGCTGGCGCGGGCCGAGGCCGACAGCGACTGCGCCACGCTGAGCTCCAGCGCCGAGGCGGCGCCCGCGTTCTCGCGCAGCGCGGTGAGGCGCAGCGTCTCGTCGCGCGATTGCAGGCTCTGCCGCGCCAGCCTCAGTTGCTCGCCATCGGCGGCCAGCGTCAGCCAGGCCGAGGCCGCCTGGGCCACCAGCGCCAGGCGCGCGCTGCGCGCCCCGGCCTCGGTGGCCAGCAGGGTGGACGCTGCCGCGTCGCTGGCGTTGCGCATGCGGCCCAGCAGGTCGATCTCGTAGCTGCTGAGCTGCAGGCCCAGTTGCAGGGTGTTGGCCTGATCGCCCTGCGAGTTCGGTGCCCGGCTGGCGATGAAGGCCGCCGAGACGGTGGGCCAGCGGTCGGCGTCGGTCAGGCGCAGCTGTGCCCGGCTGCGCTCGACGTTGAGCAGCGCCACGCGCAGGTCGCGGTTGCGGGCCAGCGCCAGCTCGACCACCTGCCGCAGGCGCTCGTCGCGCGCCAGGGTCGACCAGGCTGGCAGCGGCGCCGGGGCGCCGGAGGCGGCCGGCAGGGTGGCCGGCACCGGCAGCGCCGGCGTCTGGTAGTCCGGCGCCAGGTTCACGCAGCCGGCCAGCAGCAGCGCCGCCGCCAAGGTGCCGAGTCGCCGTGTCAATTGGCCGTTCATTCGCGGCCCTCCTTGTGCAGGGCCGCCGCAGCGGCGGCATCGGTGGCCACCGAGGCAATCGGCGTGCGGTGCGGGGCCTCATGCCCCCCCGGGAACAGGCGCCTGACGACGATGAAGAACACCGGCACCAGGAAGACCGCCAGCACGGTGGCGGTGATCATGCCGCCCATCACGCCGGTGCCGATGGCGCGCTGGCTGGCCGAGCCCGCGCCGCTGGCAATGGCCAGTGGCAGCACGCCCAGGATGAAGGCGAACGAGGTCATCAGGATCGGCCGGAAACGCAGGTGGCAGGCCTCCAGCGTGGCCTCGATCAGGCCCTTGCCCTCGGCCTGCAGGTCCTTCGCGAACTCGATGATCAGGATCGCGTTCTTGGCCGACAGGCCGATGATGGTGATCAGGCCGACCTTGAAGTACACGTCGTTGGGCATGCCGCGCAGCCAGACGCCGGCCAGCGCGCCCACCACCCCCAGCGGCACCACCAGCAGCACCGCGGCCGGGATGCTCCAGCTTTCGTACAGCGCCGACAGGCACAGGAACACGGCCAGCATCGAGAAGGCCAGCAGGATGGTGGCCTGCGAGCCGGAGAGCTTCTCCTCGCGCGACTGGCCGGTCCATTCGAAGCCGAAGCCCGGTGGCAACTGGCCGGCCAGTTTTTCCATCTCGGCCATGGCCTCTCCTGTCGACACGCCCGTGGCGGCGTCGCCGGCGATCTTCATCGCCGGGTAGCCGTTGTAGCGCACGGTCTGGATCGGGCCGTTCACCCAGCGTGTGCTGGCAAACGCCGACAGCGGCACCTGCTGGCCCTTGTTGTTGGGCACGAACAGACGCCCGATGTCCTCGGGCTGCATGCGCGCCGCGGCCTCGGCCTGCACCACCACCCGCTGCAGGCGGCCGGCGTTGGGGAAGTCGTTGACGTAGGTGGAGCCCAGCGAGGTCGAGAGCACCGAGCCGATGGTGTCGAAACCCACGCCCAGTGCGGCGGCGCGCTCGCGGTCGATGTCCAGCTGCAGCTGCGGCGCGTCCTCCAGGCCGTCCGGGCGCACACCCTGCAGCAGCTTGCTCTGCGAGGCCATGCCCAGCATCTGGTTGCGCGCCGCCAGCAGCGCGGCGTGGCCGTTGCCGCCGCGGTCCTGCAGGCGGAAGTTGAAGCCGGTGGCGGTGCCCAGTTCGGGGATCGGCGGCGGGCTCAGCGGGAAGACGAAGCCGTCGCGCACCCCCATCAGGGCGCCGAAGGCGCGGCCGGCGAGCGCCTGGGCGCTGTGCTCCGGGCCCTTTCGCTCATCCCAGGGCTTGAGCGGCACGAAGGCCAGCGCGGCGTTCTGGCCCGAGCCGGAGAAGCTGAATCCCAGCACGCCGACCACCTTGTCGACCTCGGGCTGCGCCAGGAAGAAGCGCTCGACCTCCTGCATCACCGCCTCGGTGCGCGCCAGCGCGGCGCCGGGCGGCAGCTGCACGTTGACGATCAGGTAGCCCTGGTCCTCGTTGGGCAGGAACGAGGTCGGCAGCCGGGTGTACATCAGGCCCACCGCGCCCAGGATCACCGCGTAGATGACGAGGAAGCGGCCGGCGCGCGGCAGGATGCGGGCCACCACCGACTCATAGCCGTGGGTCGTGCGCTTGAAGCCCCGGTTGAAGGCGCCGAAGAAGCCCTTGCGCTCGTGGTGGCCGGGCGGGATGGCTTTGAGCAGCGTGGCGCACAACGCCGGCGTGAGCGACAGCGCCATGAAGGCCGAGAACAGCATCGAGGCCACCATCGACAACGAGAACTGCCGGTAGATGTTGCCAACCGAGCCGGTGAAGAAGGCCATTGGCACGAACACCGAGACCAGCACCACGGTGATGCCGATGATGGCCCCGGTGATCTGGCCCATGGCCTTGCGCGTGGCCTCGACCGGCCCCAGGCCCTCTTCGGCCATGATGCGCTCGACGTTCTCGACCACCACGATGGCGTCGTCGACCAGGATGCCGATGGCCAGCACCATGCCGAACAGTGTCAGCACGTTGATCGAGAAGCCCATCACCAGCATCACCGCGAAGGTGCCGGTCAGCGCCACCGGGACCACGATGGTCGGGATCAGCGTGTACCGGATGTTCTGCAGGAACACCAGCATCACCACGAAGACCAGGGCGATCGCCTCGGCCAGGGTCTTGACGACCTCCTCGATCGAGATGCGGACGAACTTCGAGCTGTCGTAGGGCACGTCGTAGCTGACGCCCTCGGGCATGTAGGCCTTCAGCTCCGCCATGCGCTTGTGGATCGCGGTGGCGGCGGCCAGCGCGTTGCCACTGGGTGCCAGCTGCACGCCGACGCCGGTGGCGGTGACGCCATTCAGGCGCGAGGAGCTGCCGTAGGACTGGCCGCCCAGCTCGATGCGGGCGACATCCCTCAGCCGCACGCTGGAGCCGTCGGTGTTGGTGCGCAGCAGCACGCTGCCGAACTGCTCGACCGTGCCGAGCTGGCCGTTCACCGTGATGGTGGCGAACTGGGTCTGGCTGGCCACGTTGGGCAGGCCGCCGATGCTGCCGGCCGAGATCTGCAGGTTCTGCGCCCGGATGGCGGCGTTGACATCGGCCGTCGACAGGCCGTAGCCGACCAGCTTGGCCGGGTCGACCCAGACCCGCATGGCCCGCTCGGTGCCGAACAGCGTGGCCTGGCCGACGCCGGGCACGCGCAGCAGCTCGGGCACGACGTTGCGCGCCGCGTAGTCGCCGAGCGCCACCGGGTCGTAGGCCGGGTTCTTCGAGGTCATCATCACGAACAGCAGGAAGTTCGCGCGCGCCTTGTCGACGCGCACCCCCTGCTGCGTGACGGCGCTGGGCAGCCGTGGCGTGGCCCGGGACAGGCGGTTCTGCACCTCGATCTGGGCGATCGACACGTCGGTGCCCGGCTCGAAGGTGACGGTGATGTTGCCGGCGCCGCTGGCGTCGGCGCTGGACTCCATGTAGATCAGGCCAGGCGCGCCACTGAGCTCCTGCTCGATGACGGCCAGCACGCTGTCCTCCAGCACCTTGGCCGAGGCGCCGGGATACGCGGCGCTGATGACGATCGCGGGCGGGGCCACCGTGGGGTACTGCGCGATCGGCAACCGGGTGATGGCGGCCGCGCCCAGCACCACGATGAACAGCGCGATGACCCAGGCGAAGATGGGCCGGTCGATGAAGAAGTGCGACGAGGGGGTCGCGGCGGGGGAAGGCGAAACCATGTGTCGTCTCCCGGGCTCAGCGGCTGGCGGCCGAGGCCGGGGCCGAAGCCGCGCCCGAAGCGCTGCCCAGCGGGCTCCACGGCACCGGGTTCACCGGCGACTGCGGGCGGATCTTCTGGAAGCCTTCCACCACCACCTGGTCGCCGGCCTTCAGGCCACCCAGCACCACCCACTCATTGCCACGCGCGCCACCGAGCTGCACCGTGCGCGGGCCGACCTGCTTGTCGGCACCGACCACCAGCACCGTGTCGCCGCCGGCACCACGGGTGACCGCCTGTTGCGGCAGCAGGATCGCGCTCTCGCTGCGCGCCTGGTCGACACGCACCTTCACGTACAGGCCGGGCAGCAGATCACCGCGCGGGTTCGGCACCTCGGCGCGCAGCGTGACCTGGCCGGTGGTCGCGTCCACGGTCAGGTCCGAGAACAGCAGCTTGGCGGGCTGGGCGTACTCGGTGCCGTCGTCGAGCACCAGGTGAGCCAGGGCCGATACCGGAGCCTGCAGCCTGCCGTCCTGGACGGCCCGTTTCAGACGGAGCGCATCGGCCGCCGGCTGGGTGATGTTGACGTACAGCGTGTCGACCTGCTGGATGGTGGCCAGCAGCGTGGCCTCGCCCTGGCTGACCAGGGCTCCCTCGGTGACCAGGGCGCGGCCGATGCGGCCGCTGATGGGCGCGCGCACGGCCGCGTACTCCACGTTCAGGCGTGCCTGGGTGACAGCCGCCTTGGCCGAGGCCAGGTCGGCTGCGGCCTGCTTCTGCGCCGCTTGCGTCGCCACCCACTCCTGCTGGCTGATGGCCCGGGCTTCGGCCAGCGGCCGATTGCGCTCCAGCGTGGCCTGGGCCTGGGCCAGGCCGGCCTCGGCCTTGGCCTGGCTGGCCTGGGCGCTGTCCAGCGCCGCCCGGTAAGGCGCGGCGTCAATCTCGAACAGGCTCTGGCCCTGCCTGACCAGGCTGCCTTCGGTGAACAGGCGCTTGACCACCACGCCGGTGACCCGGGCGCGCACCTGGGCCGTGCGCACCGCCTCGAGGCGGCCGGGGAGTTCGGTGGCCAGCGTTACACCGGCGGGCTTCACGGTCACGACGCCGACCTGCGGCGCCGGCATCTGCCCCATGCCGCCGGCACCCGGGGCCGACGGGCCGCAACCGGTCAATGCCGACACCACAGCCAGCCCCAGCACCGCCAAGGTGACCACCGGCCACGCGTGGCGCGAAATCAACGCCTGCCGGAACGACTGGGTGCGGGTGGAAAAGCGGCGGGAGGGCTCGGGCGACACGGGCACGTCCATGGAAGATCCTTCGGCTGGCGGAGCACCCGCTGCCTGCGTCTCGCTGGTAGCAAGATCAGGTCTTTGGGCGGGGCGGGATTGCGGTTTGGATGGAGTATACATACAATCGTGAATGTATGTTGAATGAGAAGGGTCTTTGATGGCTCGCCGGACGAAAGCCGACGCGCAAGATACGCGCCACCAGATCCTGGACGCCGCCGAGGCGGTGTTCCGGGCCCGTGGCGTGGCGCGCACCTCGCTGCAGGACATCGCCGCCCAGGCGGGCGTGACCCGCGGCGCGATCTACTGGCACTTCAAGGACAAGGCCGAGATCTTCATGGCCATGATGGACCGCGTGCTGCTGCCCTGCGAGATGTCGCTCGACGCCGCCAAGGCCGAGGCCCTCCAGCACCCGGACCCATTGGCTCACCTGGCCGACATGGCGCTGTTGCCGCTGCGCGAACTGACGGGCAACCCGGATCTGCAGCGGGTGTTCCACATCGCGATGCACGCCACCGAGTACACCGACGAACTCGCCCCGGTGCGCGAACGCCATCTCGAAAGCATCCTGCGCTACCAGAAGGCGCTCGCCAGGGTGATCGACATGGCAAGAGAGCGGGGCCAGGTGCCGGCCGGCCTGCCGGCGGCCGAGGCCGCCACCGGCCTGTTCGCACTGGTGGACGGCCTGATGCACAACTGGACCATGGCGCCGGACCAGTTCGACCTGGGCCAGGTCGGGCAGGTGGCCGTGCAGGCCTACATCGCCGGCTTGCGTGCGTAGCCGGCACCGGCCGCCAGGTGCCAGGCCACTGCGACCTGGCCCACGCAGGCCAGCAACAGCGTGACCAGGCCCGCACCGCGCCAGGCCAGGCAGCCCAGCGTCAGCACCGCCAGCATCACCAGGAGCGGCCAGCCCCCCGGCAGCGGGCCGCTGAAGGCCAGGCTCAGGCGGCGGCAAGCCCACAGCACGGTCACGCACAGGGCCACGACCGCAGCCAGCCAACCCGCCGGCAGCAGGGGCAGTGGCAACACACCGGCCAGCAGGCCGATCGCCGCATAGTGCAGGGGCACGACCAGCAGGCTGGCCGGCCCGCGCAGCGCCAGCGCCGAGGAGGCGCGCTCCTGTCGGGCCAGCCAGCCGGCGGCCCACCAGAACAGAGCCAACACGCCGAGCGACAACAGGAAGTAGGCGACCGACACCGAACTCCATCGGTGCAGCGCCGCGCCGCGGTACAGAACCAGCCCGCCCGCCACCAGGGTGCAAGCCAGCGCGGCCACGCCCAGCCCACGGGTGCTCAGCCAGCCCGGGACACGCGCCCCCGCCGCGAGGTAGGCCAGGATGAAGCCCAACAGCGGGAAGGCCAGCCAGGGGCCAGCCGGGTACGAGATGGCCGGCCGCCCATGGATGCCGGTGAGGAAGCCGACCCAGGCGTTGGCCTCGGACGCCGCCCGCAGCCAGGGCACGAGGCCATAGCGGGCCAGCAGCACCAGCGCCAGCACCAGAACGGCCGCCCTCACCGGTTGGGCACGGGCCCGCACCAGCCCCACGACGACCATGGACAAGGCGGTGAAGCCAAAGAAGTTGACACCCCACCAGCCCCCCTGGCTCCAGTTCAGCAGGGCGTCGGCGAGCACCAGCAGGCCGGCCTTGGCCCAGAGGGAGCTGTCCATGGCGCGCCGCTGGCCCGACCAGCCCATGCCCAGCCCGGTGGCAAAGAAGAACAGCACCGGGGCAAAGCCACCCGCGAACACCACCAGCCCGGTGAAGCCGGCGCCGCTGTGCTGCTCGGCCAGCCAGGCGTAGCCCGCATGGTTCAACACCATCAACAGGGCGGCCAGGCCCCGGAAGACGTCGAGCTGCATTACAGCAGCAGGGCCAGCCGCTCGAGCACAAGCACCGCCGCCATGCCCAGGCCGGCCAGCACCGTCCACTTGACGATCACCAGCCCGCGCTGGCGCCAGTGCGCCTGGCCGGTCAGGATCGACGCCGCAAAACAGAGGATGCCGGCCAGCAACAGCAGGCCGAAGACAAGGCGAAAGATCAGCATGGGCGGGAGGGCACGCGCGTCACCAGGCCGGCGCCAGCTCGGCGAAACCCGCCGGGGCAAGCTTCTCGTCGTCGAAGGTGACGTAGTCAAAGGCACTGGCGTCGGCCAACAGCGTGCGCAGCAACTTGTTGTTCAGCGCATGGCCGCCCTTGAACGAGGTGTAGGCAGCCAGCAGCGGCGAGCCGGCGATGTAGAGGTCGCCGATGGCGTCCAGAATCTTGTGCTTGGCGATCTCGTCGTCGTAGCGCAGGCCGTCGCTGTTGAGCACCCGGTAGTCGTCGATGACGATGGCGTTGTCCATGCTGCCGCCCAGCGTGAGCCCACGCGAGCGCATCGCCTCCACATCCTTGGTGAAGCCGAAGGTGCGGGCGCGGGCGATCTCCTGCTTGTAGCGGCCGGATCCCATGTCGAAGCTCACCTGCTGGCCGGTGGCGTCGACAGCCGGGTGGTTGAAATCGATCTGGAAGGTGAGCTTGAACCCGTGATACGGCTCCAGGCGTGCCCACAGCAGGCTGGGTCCTTCACCCTCGCGCACCTCCACCGTCTTCTTGACCCGCAGGAACCGCTTGGGCGCGTTCTGCAGCTCGATGCCGGCGCTTTGCAGCAGGAACACGAAGCTGGCCGAAGAACCGTCGAGGATAGGCACCTCGTCGGCCGTGATGTCCACGTAGAGGTTGTCCAGCCCCAGCCCGGCACAGGCCGACATCAGGTGCTCGATGGTCTGCACCTTCGGCCCACCGGGCTGGCCACCGGGCGAGATGGTCGAGGCCATGCGGGTCTCGCTGACCGAATCGAACCGCACCGGGATGTCCACCGGGTTGGGCAGGTCGACCCGGCGGAAGACGATGCCGGTGTTCGGTGCCGCCGGGCGCAGCGTCATCTCGACCTTCTGGCCGCTGTGCAGGCCCACGCCAACGGCGCGGGTGAGGGATTTGAGGGTACGTTGCTGGAGCATGGGGGAAGCGCGGGCCAGGCAAAGCGTGGTGCTGCGGCGATTGTCCGTCAGGCCCGCAAACCGCGCTGCAATGGAAGGTCAAGCTGGATGCGAGTGCCCCGGCCGGGGGCGCTGTCCAGCACCAGCCGGCCGCCCAGACGCGCGGCGCGCTGGGCCAGGTGGCGCAGGCCACGGCCGCCGCCGGCTGCCTCGGGGTCGAAGCCATGCCCGTCGTCCTCGATCAGCACCTGCACCTCGTCACCCTGACGGCGGGTGGCGATGCGCACGGTCTGCGCCGAGGCGTGCTTCAAGACGTTGGTCAGCACCTCCTGCACGATCCGCAGCACCTGAAGGGCATCGGGCGGGTGCAGCCACTCCAGCGGGGGCAGATCCTCCACCTCCCACTGCATGCCCAACCCGGCGGCCTCGAGCCGCCGGCCGAGGCGGTGCCGCAGCGAGGCCAGCAGGGTCACCAGGTCATGCCCGATCGGCTCCAGCGAATCGATCACCAGGCGCAGGTCGTCCACACACTCGCGCAGCAGCAGGGCCACGGCCGGTGCGTCCAGCCGGCCCTGCTCGACCAGGACCAGCGAGGACATCAGCGTCGAGCCCAGCCCGTCGTGCATGTCGCGCATCAGGCGCTGGCGTTCCAGCAGCAGTGCCTGCTCACGCTCGACACCGCGCAGGCGCTCGTGGTTGGCCTGCAGCTCGGCCTCGCGCTCGGCCAGGCGCTGCTCCAGCCGCTGGTTGGCACCCTCGACCTGGTCGATGGCCTGCGCATAGCGCCGCTGCACCGCGTACAGGAAGGCCAGCAGCACCAGCACGGTGGCGAAGGGCAGCAGGTAGATCGACTCGGGCCCGACCCAGCCGGCGACCAGCAGCAGATCGTGCGCGCCAAACACCTCGGACACCCACAGGGCGCCAACGATGACGCGGAACTCGCGCCCGCCGCCACGCCAGGCGAGCACGCTCAGGAACGCGGTGATGCCGATCGCCACTGCGCTGTTGCACAGGTGCTGCACGATCAGCGAGGCGACCGGCGACCACGGCATCGGCATCGTGGCCACCGACATCGCCAGCACGAACACCACCAGCGCCCGCTCCACCCGCGGGTAGCTGCGCGGGTCGAACCGGAAGGCGAACAGGTAGATCAGCATCATCACCCACGACAGGGCGGCGTTGGTGGCCCACCAGAACCAGACGAGGGCGGTCTCGTCACGCGGGAAGTCGATGTAGTAGTGCAGGCTGCGCAATGTCCACACCACCGAGCTGAAGAAGAACAGCAGGTAGGCCTGCTCGCTGCGGCGACGAAACCAGAACAGGAAGGAGAACAGGCCCAACGCCAGGAAGGTCAACGAGCCCACCTGCGGCGCGGTGAGCTGGAGCTGGCGGCGCCAGCTGTCACGGAAGGCCAGCGCCTCGCGTGGGCCCACGCTGATCCGGGCGATGCGGTGCGAGCCGACGTCCTGGCGGATCAGCCCGACGGCCAGCTGCAGCGTCTGGCCGGCGGGCGGGGCGCGGCCCAGGTCGACCAGGATCGGGCGGTTCCACTGCTCGCGCCAGCGGTCCGCCCCGTCCCAGCGCAGCAGCCAGCGGTGGCCATCGTGCTCGACGACCTGGGCCGCACCACCGCCCACCCGCGGCACGTACAGCGCCAGCGGGCCCTCGACGCCGGCCGGCACGGTGTAGGCCACGCGGTACCACCAGACCCGCAAGGGCTCGGGCGCATCGGCCGACGGTGGCGCCTTGGCCGGCTCGCGGTGTGGCAGCTCCACCGGCCGCCAGGCAGACGGGTCTTCGGGGGCAGGCAGTTCGGGCCGTGCCGTGTGCAGGCTGCCCGCTTCGAGCCGGCTGTCGTCGAAGGGCAGGCTGTGTTCCCACGCCAGCTCAAACTGTTGGGGCGGTGCACCACCAGCCGGCGGTGCGCCCGACCCCAACAAGCCCAGCGCCACGCCCAGCGCGGCCAGCAACGACACGGCCCAGCCCAGATGCAGCCGCCAGGCCCGGCCGGTGTCAGTCACGCACCAGCCCCAGTTTGCGGGCCTCGTAGATCGCCTCGGTCTTCGAGTGCACCTGCAGCTTGCGGTAGCTGCGTTTCACATAGGTCATCACCGTGTGTCGCGAGACGCCCAGCATGCGGGCGATCTCCTCGAAGCTGAAGCCCTTGGCCGACAGCGTCAGCACCTGGCGCTCCTGGGCCGACAGCAGCGCCTCGCTCGCGGCCGTCGGCGCCGGATCGGGCGCCAGGCGCAGCAGCAGCTGGCGGGCGATCACCGGGCTGATCGGGCTGCCGCCGGCACGCAGGGCGCGGATCTGCTCGGTGAGATCGGCGGCGCCGCTGTCCTTCAGCAGGTAGCCGGTGGCGCCCGCTTCCAGCGAGGCCATCACATGGGGTTCGTCGCCGAACACGGTGATGACCATCACGTCGGTCTGCGGCAGGTGGTCATGGGCGAAGCGGATCAGCTCGATGCCGCTGCCACTGGGCAGGCCCAGATCCACCAGCAGCACGTCGGGCCGCTGCTCGCGCAGCAGTTGCAGCCCTTGGGGCAAATCGCCCGCGGCCCCGGCCAAGTGCAAGTCCGGGGCCTCGGCCACGACGGCTGTGAAGGCCGCGCGGAAACGCTCGTCGTCCTCGACGATGACCACGGAGATGGGATCCATGCGGCGCAGTGTAGGCGCGCCCCGCCGGCGCGCAGTCACTCCTTCGAGCGACAGCGAACGATCAGGCCTGGTCCGCCCAGGGCAGCATCAGCGACAGGTAGAGGAGCTTGTCGAACTCGGGGCGGAAGCGGGCGATGATGTCGTCCGGATCGGGGCACAGCACATCGTCGGTGATCAGGCCGAACTGCACGCCGCCGGCATAGCTGAGGATGCTGACGCCCACGCCGATGTCGCCGCTTTGCGGCACCCAGAACAGCAGCTGCTTGATGGTGCGGCCGTTGAACTTCAGCTCTTCGCGCGGGCCCGGCACGTTGGTCATCACCGCCGTGGCCTTCTTGGCGAACAGGTTCAGCAGCGCGTCCTGCATCGGCTTGATCAGCAGGCCGGCCACGGCCAGCAGCGCGAAGGCCATCACCGGCTGGTAGCCGCCCTTCAGGTCGTTCATGCGGGCGCGCACCGCGCCCAACCGCTCGATCGGGTTGGCGATGCCCACCGGCAGCACCAGCGGCACCAGGCCGAACTTGTTGCCCAGCTTCCAGGCCTGGTCCAGCGGCCTCAGGTTCACCGGCACCATCGCGCGGATCTCCTTGCCGGTGGGGTCGTCGCCATGGGCGCGCAGGTAGTCGCCGATGGCACCGGCCACCGCCGTCAGCAGCACGTCGTTGATCGACGCGCCGAAGGCCTGGCCCACCGCCTTCACCTCCTCCAATGGCAGCGGCTCGCCCCAGGCGACGCGCTTGCCGGGGGTGGCCTTGCCCTTCAGCAGGGTGGGCGAATCGTCGGGCATCAAGGCCATCGCCGCGGCGTCGCTGATGACCTGGTAGCCGACGCGTGCGACCTCCATGCCACCAGCCAGCGGCTGCACCGGGTTGGCCATCAACTCGACCGACTTGGCCATGCCGTCACCGGTCAGGCCGATGGCCTTGATGGTCAGGTCGGTGACGGGCTTCAGCAGATCGGTGACCCAGTCGTGCTCGCCCTCGGGTTCGCGGTGCTTGCGTTCAGGCGGCGGCTTGCCGCCATCGGTGATGGACAGCATCACCGAGGTCAGGGCAATGCCGTCGCCAATGCAATGGTGGATGCGGATGACCAGCGCGCTGCGGCCCGGATCGAGCCGTTCGACCAGGCGGATCTCCCAGCGCGGCCGGTCTGCCGCCAGCGGGGTGGCGGCCAGGTGGCCGACGCGCACCTTCAAGGCTTCTATCGGGGTCTGGCCGGGCTGCAGGATCAGGTCCTCGCCCAGCACGTGGTCGGCGATGTCGAAGCTGCCGTCCTCGACCCAGGTGGCGCCCATGGTGTCTTCGACCACCTTCTGGCGGAAGCGGTCGTACTTGAGCAGCCGCTCCTGCACGCGCTCGCGCACCTCGTCGAGTCGCAGCTCCGGTTCGACCAGCCAGACGCCGACGATCATCATCAGGTTGGCGTCGTTGTCCATCCGCAACCAGGCGGTGTCGACGCGCGACATGCGCTCGGTGTGGACAGCAGGGCTGTCGGACATGGGGAACTCCCTCTAGATCGAAGATTCGGCGGGCTGACGATGCTGGTTAATATCCGCCCCGTCAACTCTGACTTTACCCACTGGAGACTTCCCAATGGCTGACCTGAAGGCCCGATTCGAGACCGCCGTGGCTGAGAGCAAGCAGTTGCCGGAAAAGCCGGACAACATGACGCTGCTGAAGATCTACGCCCTGTACAAGCAGGCCACCGCTGGCGACGCCGAGGGCAAGCGACCGGGCTTCGGCGACATGGTCGGCCGCGCGAAGTGGGACGCGTGGAACGCCATCAAGGGCCAGTCCGCCGACGAGGCGATGCAGGAATACATCGACCTCATCGAGTCGCTGAAGTAGCGACCCGAGCACCCGCTCGGCGGGTGGCGCCAGGTACTCCTGGCGCCGGGTGCCCCACTCAGGCCTTCTTGCTCGCCTTGGCCTGTTCCTTCGCCAGGGCGGCATCGAGTTGCTTGCCGACCTCGCTCTCGATCTGGCCGGAGAAGGCCCCCATGAGCATGCCGAGCTTGGCGTGCACCGCGAAGTGGTCGCCGGTGACGATCATCGTGCCGGCCACGCCGGATCGCTTGAACTCCACGGTGTCGCTGGTTTCGCCTTCCAGCACGGTGCATTCCATGTCGAACTTCTGCTCGACATGTTCGGCCCATTTCCAGGCCACCTTGCGAGCCCGTTCAAGGCCCAGGGTGTGGTCGCGGCGGATGCGGATGTCTGGCATGGCGTCTGGGAGATTCAGTGAGAGGGTGAGGGGGCCAAGGCTGCGAGTGTGGCGTTGCGCTGCGCCCGCGGCAAGCCCGCCAGGTGCTGCACGGCCGCGTAGAAGCGGGTGAAATCCCGCCCCTGCTGCTCGAACAACGCCACGAAGGCCGGCACGCTGTCCAGGTAGGCGGCCTGCATGGCCAGCGAGGCGTTGTTGGCCTTGTCGAAGAAGGCATCGTAGCCTGCATAACCGTTCCAGGCCCCGGCCTTGAGCGCGGCGTGGTCGGTGCGCATCGCCGCCATCAGCTCGGCCTTGCGCACGCGCTTGGCGTCGTCGGGCAGCTCCGAGCGGTACACGGCATCGAGCTGGGCGCGGGTGCGCTGCGTCAGCGCACGGAACTCGGCGCGGCGCTGTTCCAGCCGGGCTTGCTGGGTGCGCAACTCCGGCGATCCGTGCCGCTCCAGCCAGCGCTCGCCGCCCAGCCGCTCGACCGCGGTGGCGAAGGACTCATTGAACTCCGTGTCGCCGTCGGCGAAGGCCACCTGGTGTGCCAGCTCGTGGAAGATCTGGCGCGCCAGTTCGGTCTCGGGCCACTGGATGAAGGTGTTGAGCAACGGGTCACCGCCCAGCCACTCGATCTTGCCCAGCGTCGAATAGGCCGGCACCGGGTAGACCGTGGCCTCGAGGCCCCGCTCGCGCAGCGCCTGGGCCTCGGCCTGCGCAGCGGCCGGATCGTAGTAGCCCCGGTAGCCGACGCAGCCGACCACCGGGAAACACCAGGTCTGCAGCTTCATCGACAGCTCGGGCGTGGCCGCCACGTTCCACACGGCGGCCGGGCGCTTCAGATCGGCGTAGCTGCGGTAGCTGCGGTTGTCCGGCAGCTTCAGGTCGGTGACGGCGAAGTCCCGCAGCCGCTGGGCGAGCACCAGCCGCGCCTTCAGCGCCTCGGCTGTTTCGGGCTCGCGCAACCAGTCGTCCACCGGCCGGGCACTGGCCAGCAGGCTCAGGTGCCCGTGGGTGGACTGGGCGAGGTAGCCGATGTCGGCGCAGCCGCTGGTCAGGCAGACGGTGCCCGCGGCGGCGAGCAACAACGTGGCCAGACCACCGAGGCTCGCCATCACCGCCACCCGCCAGCGCATCGGCTCACAGCGGCCGGACGTCGACCAGGCAGTCGTAGAAGGCCGGCGCAGCGCCCAGGTCGGTGAGGCGCTGGTGGGTCAGCTCATTGACGTTGGTGCCGTTGCGGCCGAACTTGCGCCACCAGACCCCCAGTCCGTTGACCACGCCCGGGCGGGCCCGCGGGCTGATGCGCGCGGTGCAGTGGTAGACCCCCCGGTCGTTGACCACCTGCACGCCCTGCCCGTCCGCCAGGCCGCGCGCGGCCGCGTCGTCGGGATGGATCTCGACGATGGGCTCGCCCTCGATGTCGCGCAGGCTCTTGACGTTGACGAAGCTGGAGTTGAGGAAGTGCCGCGCCGGCGGCGAGATCATCGCCAAGGGGTAGCGGCGCGCCAGCATGGGGCTGCTGGCCACGCTCTCGTAGTTCGGCACATGGTCGGGCAGCGGCACCCCAGCGCCCTCGGCGCAGGCCTTGCCGCTGGGTGTCGGGAAGCCGCCATCGGCGAAGGGCGCCTCGGGCACGCCCAGCTTCTGCCAGCCTTGCGCGCGCAGTTGCTGGAAGTCGATCGCATCGGTGAAGGCCTGGTGGCACAGCGCGATGTCGTCGTCGGCGAAGCAGGGCTCGCGGTATCCCATGCGCGCAGCGAGTTGCCGGAAGATCTCGCAGTTGGAGCGCGCCTGGCCGCGCGGCGACAGCGCGGGCTCGTTGACGAGGGCATAGGTGTGGCCGTAGCTGGTGTGCACATCCCAGTGCTCGAGCTGGGTGGTGGCGGGCAGCACGTAGTCGGCATGGTCGGCGGTGTCGGTGAGGAAGTGCTCCAGCACCACAGTGAACAGATCCTCGCGCCGGAAGCCGGCCACCACCTTCGGCGACTCGGGCGCCACCGCCACCGGGTTGCTGTTGTAGACCACCAGCGCCTCGATCTTCGGGCCGAAATCAGGTGAAGCCGGGCGCAGCAGATCGTCGCCGATGGTGCTCATGTTGATGGTGCGCGGCCGGCGCGTGCCGAGCAGATCGGGGCGCTGCAACGCAGCGTCGTTGCGCACCGCCTTGAACCAGCCGGAGGAGGACAGCAGCAGGCCGCCGGCGCGGTGGCGCCATGCGCCTGTCAGGCAAGGCAACAACGCAATCAGCCTCACGGCATTGCCGCCGCCACGCACGCGCTGCATGCCGTAGTTCAGGCGGATGGCGGCCGGCCGGGTGAGGCCATAGTCACGCGCCAGGCCGCGCACCTCGTCGGCCGTCAGCCCGCACTCGGCCGCCGCTCGCTCGGGCGGCCATTGCAGCGCGCGCTCACGCAGCGCCGGCCAGCCGTCCACATGGCGGGCCAGGTAGTCGTGGTCCAGCCAGTCGTGGGCGATCAGCTCGTGCATCAGGCCCAGCGCCAGGGCGCCGTCGGTGCCGGGCAGCAGGGCGATGTGCTGGTGGCATTTCTCGGCGGTTTCGGTGCGGCGCGGGTCGATCGCGATGAGCTTGGCGCCAGCGCGCTTGGCGGCCTGGGCGAAGGTCCAGAAATGCAGGTTGGAGGCGATCGAGTGGCTGCCCCAGATCAGGATCAGCTGGCTCTCGGCGAAATGCTCCAGGTGCATGCCGACCTTGCCACCGTAGGTGGCCTGCAGGGCGGCGCCACCTGCGGCGGAACAGATGGTGCGGTCCAGCAGCGAGGCGCCGAGCCGGTGGAAGAAGCGCGCGGCCATGCTCTCGCCCTGCACCAGGCCCATGGTGCCGGCATAGCTGTAGGGCACGATGGCCTCCGGGTCGCGGGCGGCAATGGCCGCGAGCCGCGCGGCGATGTCGCCCAGCGCCTCGTCCCAGCCCACCGGCTCGAACTGTCCGGCGCCCTTGGGCCCGACGCGCCTGAGCGGGGTCAGCACCCGTTCGGCGTGATCCACCCGCTCGGCGTAGCGCGAAACCTTGGTGCACAGCGCGCCGTGGGTCGGCGGGTGATCGGGGTCGCCCTGAATGCGGACGATGCGCTCGCCCTCCACCGTGACGCGGATGGCGCAGGTGTCGGGGCAGTCGTGCGGGCAGGCGGCGTGGACGGTCCTCTGGCTCATCGGCGAATGATGTCACAGCACCCGGCACGCGGGTAACATCCCCCGCACCCTGGAGCGTGCCATGCCATTGATCGACGACCTGCAGGCCGATGCGGCCATGATCGCTTCGCTGCGACGAGAGATCCATGCCCATCCGGAACTCTGCTTCCAGGAGGTCCACACCTCGGATCTGGTGGCCCGCTCGCTGACTGAGTGGGGCATCCCCATCCACCGGGGCCTCGGCAAGACCGGCGTGGTGGGCATCGTCAAGTCCGGCAGCAGCCCGCGGGCCATCGGCCTGCGTGCCGACATGGACGCGCTGCCGATGACCGAGCACAACCGCTTCGCCCATGCCAGCCGGTTCCCGGGCCGCATGCATGCCTGCGGGCACGACGGCCACACGGCCATGCTGCTGGCCGCCGCGCGCCACCTGGCCAAGCACCGGGGTTTCGACGGCACCGTCTACCTGATCTTCCAGCCCGCCGAAGAGGGCGGCGGCGGCGCGCGCGAGATGATCAGGGACGGCCTGTTCGACAAGTTCCCGATGGACGCCGTGTACGGCATGCACAACTGGCCCGGCATGGGCGCCGGCCAGTTCGCGGTCTGCGACGGGCCCGCCATGGCGTCGAGCAACGAGTTCAAGATCACCATCACCGGCCGTGGCTCGCACGCCGCCCAGCCGCAGAACAGCATCGACCCGGTGCCGGTCGCCTGCCAGATGGTGCAGGCTTTCCAGACCATCGTCACCCGCAACAAGAAGCCCACCGACGCCGCCGTGATCTCGGTAACGATGATCCACACCGGCGAGGCCACCAACGTGGTGCCCGACACCTGCGAGATCGAAGGCACGGTGCGCACCTTCACGCTGGAGGTGCTGGACCTGATCGAGCGCCGCATGCGCGAGATCGCCCAGCACACCGGCGCGGCCTTCGGCGCCAGCGTGCAGTTCGACTTCCACCGCAACTACCCGCCCACCATCAACCACACGGCCGAGGTCGGCTTCCTGCGCAGCGTGATGCGCGAGCTGGTAGGCGAGGCCAACACCCTCGAGTTCGAGCCGGCCATGACAGCCGAGGACTTCAGCTACTTCCTGCTGGACAAGCCAGGCGCCTACTTCGTGATCGGCAACGGCGACGGCAGCCACCGCGTCTCCGGCCACGGCATGGGCCCCTGCACCCTGCACAACCCGAACTACGACTTCAATGACGGGTTGATCGCGCCGGGGGCGGCGCTGTGGGTGCGGCTGGCAGAGCGATTTCTCGCCGCAGGGTGATGTCCGCATCTGACCTGTTCTCGTCCGTTGCAGGGCTGGTGAAGAGGTGTGACGTGGCCGAAGATGACCCCATCGCAACCTGACCGGACCCCCACATGCCCCACACTGCCCTGCTCCTGATCGATGTCCAGCAGTCCTTCCGCCACCGGCCCTACTGGAACGGCGCCGACGCCGAAGCCTTCCTCGAACGCAGCAATGCGCTGATCGCCGGCTGCCAGGCCGCCGGCATCCCGATCGTGCGGGTGTCCCACACGGACGGGCCCGACGAGGCCGCCAACCCGTTCTCCCACGCCAGCGGCCACATCCGGCCGCTCGACGGCCTGCGCCCGTTCGACCCCGCGCTCTCGGTGGAGAAGCACCGCCACAGTGCGCTGGTCGGCACCGGCCTGAGCATCTGGCTGCACCAGCAGGGCATCCGCCGGCTGATCGTCGCCGGCATCCGCACCGAGCAATGCTGCGAGACCACCACGCGGCACGCCAGCGACGAAGGCTGGGAGGTCGACTTCGTCACCGAGGCCACCCTCACCTTCGACATGACCACGCCAGGCGGCGCGCCGCTGCCGGCCGCGCTGATCCGCGAGCGCACCGCCACCGTGCTGGCGGGCCGTTTCGCCACACTGGCCACGGTCGAGCAGGCGCTGGCCCGCGCATGAAGCTGCAGGCCGCGCCGCGCGTGGAACCGGTCCAGGTGCTGTTCGTCGTGTTGCCCGAGACCCTGCTGCTCGATCTGGCCGGGCCGGCCGAAGCCTTCCGTCTCGCCAACCAGCAACTGCGCCAGGCAGGCCACCCGGCGGCGTTCGAGATGCATTTCGCCGGCCCGCAGGGCGAAGCGCGTTCCTCCGTGGGCTTGCTGCTCGCCGACCTGCAACCCTTACCGGCCAGGTTGGCCTCACCGACCTGGGTGGTGTTGCTCGGCCGGCCCGGCGAGGCGGGTGAGGTCGTCCGCCGCGAGGGGCCCTGGCTGCAGGCACGGCAGTGGCTGGCCGAGGTGGTGGCGCCGGCGCTGCTGGCCGCCGACACGCCGCACCGCCTGCTCACCGTCTGCGTCGGCGCGCTGCTGGCGGCCGATGCGGGCCTGCTGGCTGGCCGCGCGGTCACCACCCACCACGAACTGCTGGCTGAGCTCGCCCGCATCGCCCCCATGGCCCAGGTGCATGCGAACCGCCTGTTCGTGCAGGATGGCCCGGTGTGGACCAGCGCCGGCATCACCGCCGGCATCGACCTGGCGCTGCAGTGCATCGCCGGCCACGCGGGTGAAGCAGTGGCGGCGGCGGTCGCCCAGGTGATGGTGGTGTTCCACCGCCGGGGCGCGGAGGATCCGCAGTTGTCCCCGCTGCTGCGCCACCGCAGCCACCTGCACCCGGCGGTGCAGCGTGTGCAGACTGCGGTCACCACCGAGCCGTCAGCCGAGTGGACAGCCGAGCGCCTGGCCGCGGTGGCCCATGTCACGCCGCGCCACCTGGGCCGCTTGTTCCAGGCCCATGCCGGCTTGTCGCCGCAAGACTTCGTGCAGGCCGTGCGGCTGGCCCGGGCCGACGACGCCATCGCGGCGGGCATGGCGCGCCAACAGGTGGCCCACTGGGCAGGCTTCACGAGCGACCGGCAGTGGCGGCGCGCCCGCGCCGCGCGGGCCGGGTCAGGCGCTGAGTAGCCCGAGCCGCACCAGATCGGCCTGCAGCGTCGGCGCGTCGGTGAAGTGCACCGCCTGCCACCCCAGGGCACGGGCGGCCTCGACGTTCGGCCGGTGGTCGTCGATGAACAGCAGGCCCGCAGCCCGGCGACCGCTGAGTTCCTCCAGCTGACCATAGATCGCCCGATCGGGCTTGCTGACCTTGGCACGCGCCGAGAACACGCCGCTGTCGAACCAGCCGATGAAGGCGTGATGGCGCTCCAGGTACGCGGCGTAGGGCTCGGGCATGTTGGACAGGTAGTGCACCGGCCAGCCGGCCGCCTTGACCCGCCGGAGCAGTTCCACCGTGGCCCCAAGCGGTGCCAGCGAGGGCGGCACCGCGTCGACCACCGCCCGCACCTCGCCTGGTGGCAGCCCGGTGCGGGCCGAGATGCGGGACACCAGGGCAGGGACCTCGACCAAACCGCTGTCGAAATCGCCCCAGTCGCCACCATAGGCCTGGAAGATCTCGCCGACCCAGTGGGCGGCGGATTCGGGCGTGCCGGCACGCGCTGGCAGCACGCGCGCCAGCAAGGCCGCGGGCTGCCAGTCGAACAGCACACCGGCGAAATCGAAGACGACGGCCTCGATGCCGTGCGTGCTCATCCGCGCAGGCGCGCCAGCAGGCCGGCGGTGGAGCCGTCGAGCCCGGCGGCGTCGCCGCTGTCGAAGCGAGGCAGCAACTGGCTGCACAGGGCCTTGCCCAGTTCCACCCCCCATTGATCGAAACTGTTGATGCCCCAGATCGCGCCGCTGGTGAACACGCGGTGCTCGTGCAGTGCGATCAGCGCACCCAGCGAGCGCGGCGTCAGCGACTCCAGCATCAGCGTGGTGCTGGGCCGGTTGCCGGGGAAGCTGCGGTGGCGCGCCAGCACGTCGCGGTCCAGCGTCTTCGACGCGGTGGGTGCCTGCTCGCCCGCGGCCTCGGCCGCGCTCTTGCCCAGCATCAACGCCTGGCTCTGCGCGAGGCAGTTGGCCAACAGCTTCTGGTGCAGGCCGGCATGGGTGTGGGTGGGGGTCTTCACGGCGATGAACTCGACCGGGATCACGTCGGTGCCCTGGTGCAGCATCTGGAAGTAGGCGTGCTGGCCGTTTGTGCCGGGCTCGCCCCACACCACCGGGCTGGTGGCGAAAGGCAGCGCCCGTCCTGCCGCATCCACACCCTTGCCATTGGACTCCATCTCGAGCTGCTGCAGGTAGGCCGGGAAGCGCTTCAGCCCCTGGTGATAGGGCGCCACCGAGCGGCTGCCAAAACCATGGAAGTTGCGGTACCAGACATCCAGCAGGCCCAGTTGCACCGGCAGGTTGGCCGCCAGTGGCGCGTCGGCAAAGTGCCGGTCCATCGCGTGCGCACCGGCCAGGAAGGCGCGGAAATTCTCGGCGCCGATGGCGATGGCCACCGGCAGGCCGATGGCGCTCCACAGCGAGTAGCGGCCGCCCACCCAATCCCAGAAGCCGAAGGTGTCGGTGATGCCGAATTGCGCCGCCGCCGCCAGGTTGGTGGTGACGCCGACGAAGTGGCGCGCGGTGTCGGTGCCACCCTGGGACAGGAACCATTCGCGCGCGACCTGCGCGTTGGCCATCGTCTCCTGGGTGGTGAAGGTCTTGGAGGCGACGATGAACAAGGTCGTCTCGGGCTTCAGCCGGCGCAAGACCGGGGTGATGTCGTGGCCGTCGACGTTCGAGACGAAGTGCAGCCGCAGGCCGGGGTGCGAATAGGCGTCGAGCGCCGGCACGGCCATCTGCGGGCCGAGATCCGAGCCCCCGATGCCGATGTTGACCACGTCGGTGATGCCGCTGCGGGCCACGTCGCGCACCTGTTCGGCGTAGGCCAGCAGACGGTCGAGCACCTCGTGCACATCGGTGCTGAAGGGGCCCGCACCACGCGGGGCACGCAGCGCGGTGTGCAGCACGGCGCGGCCCTCGGTGGTGTTGATCGGCTCACCGGCCAGCAGGGCGTCACGCCGGGCGCCCAGCTGGCATTCCTCGGCCAGCTCGACCAACAGGCGGCGGGTGACTTCGTCCCAGCGGTTCTTGGACAGGTCGGCAAAGATCTCCGGCGCACCGAGTGCGAAGCGCTCGAAGCGCCGCGGGTCGTCGGCAAAGGCCTGGCGCAGGTCGAAGCCGCGGCCATGGCCCTCGAAGTGGCCGCGCAGCGCGGCCCAGGAGACGGTCTCGTCGGCGCGCGGAGCGGGGTTGGCAGCCATGTCAGGCCTCCTGTATCAGGGCATCGAGCTTGGCGGAATCGGCGGCGAACTGGCGGATGCCCTCGGCCAGCTTCTCGGTCGCCATCGCATCCTCGTTCAACGCAAAGCGGAACGAGGTCTCGTGGTAGGTCACGGCGCGCAGGTCCATCCCCTCGGCGGCCTGGGCGTCGAGCGCTGGCGACAGCGGCGCCTCGCTGGCCTGCAACTGCGCCAGCAGCTCGGGGCTGATGGTCAGCAGGTCGCAGCCCGCCAGCGCCACGATCTGGCCGGTGTTGCGGAAGCTCGCACCCATCACCTCGGTCTCGATGCCGAAGTGCTTGTAGTGGTTGAAGATCTGCGTCACCGAGCGCACGCCCGGATCGTTGGCGCCGGACATCGCGGCCTCGTCCCAGGCTGCACCGGCCTGCTTCTTGTACCAGTCGTAGATGCGGCCGACAAACGGGCTGATGAGGCGCACGCCCGCCTCGCCGCAGGCCACGGCCTGGCAGAAGCTGAACAACAGCGTGAGGTTGCAGCGGATGCCGTCGCGCTCCAGCGCACGCGCCGCCTGGATGCCCTCCCAGGTCGAGGCGATCTTGATCAGCACGCGCTCGCGGCCGATGCCGGCTTCCTCGTACAACCCGATCAGGCGCTGGGCGCGCGCGATGGTGGCCGCGGTGTCGAAGGACAGGCGCGCATCGACCTCGGTGGAGACCCGGCCGGGCACCACCTTGAGGATCTCGCGGCCGAAGCGCACCAGAACCTCGTCGACGATCTCGGCCAGCGGCCGGCCGCGGTGCGCGGCCACGGTGTCGGTGAGCAGCGGCGCGTAGTCCGGCTGCTGTACCGCCTTGAGGATCAGCGACGGATTGGTGGTGGCGTCGCGCGGCGCGTACTGCGCCATCTGCTTGAAGTTGCCGGTGTCGGCCACCACGGTGGTGTAGGCCTTGAGCTGGTCGAGCTGGTTCATGGTGGTGTGGCCCCGGCCCGCAATCGATGGGCAACGCGACAGCGCGATTAGACCGCTTTCAAGCACCGCGAGGGTTTCCGGCCGGTTACGCAGTCGGGCATCGATTGACCGCCGGAAGAAACTCATGCATCATCCAGCGTGTAACTTTGTTTCACATCGCTGACCATGTCCTTCGACCTCGTTTTCTTCGGCGGCACCGGCGACCTCACGTGGCGCAAGCTGATGCCGGCCCTGTTCCAGGCCTTCCGCCACGGCAAGCTGCCGGCGGGCGGCCGCATCCTGGCCGTGGCGCGCGACGAACGCACCGACGCCGACTACCGCGAGTTCATCCGTGAGCGGTTCTCCGAGGTGGACAGCTCCAAGCGCCCCAAGGACGAGGAGTTCGACCGCTTCGCCGCACTGCTGCACTACCGCCGGATGGACCTGTCCCAGCCGGCCGACTATGCTGGCCTGAAGGCCTGGCTCGACGAACGTGGCGCCGACACCGCGGTGCTGTACCTGGCGACCAGCCCGCACCTCTTTCCGGTGATCTGCGAACAGCTCGGTGCTGCCGGGCTGAACGGCCCGAAGGTGCGTGTGGTGCTCGAAAAGCCGCTGGGCCACGACCTGGCCAGCGCGCAGGAGATCAACCGCGTGGTGAGTTCGGTGTTCTCCGAGCGACAGGCTTTTCGCATCGACCACTACCTCGGCAAGCCAGCCGTGCAGAACCTGATGGCGCTGCGCTTTGCCAACGCCTTGTTCGAGCCACTGTGGCGGCGCGAAAGCATCGCCAACATCCAGATCACGCTGGCCGAGTCGATCGGCGTGGGTACCCGCGGCGACTTCTACGACCGCACGGGCGCGCTGCGCGACATGATCCAGAACCATGCGCTGCAGTTGCTGACGATGATCGCGATGGAGCCGCCGTCGTCCAACGACGCCGACGCGATCCGCGACGAGAAGCTGAAGGTGCTGAAGTCGCTCAAACCCTTCACCCGCGAGAGCGTGGCGCGCGACGTGCTGCGCGGCCAGTACAAGGCCGGCACGGTGGACGGCAAGGCCGTGCCGGGTTACCTCGACGAGGTGAAGGTGCCGCCTGGCAGTGCCTGCGAGACCTTCGTCGCGCTGCGCACCGAGGTGCAGAGCTGGCGCTGGGCCGGCGTGCCTTTCTACCTGCGCACCGGCAAGCGGCTGGCGGCGCGCGACGCGCAGATCGTGGTCAATTTCCGCGAGGTGCCGCACCCGATCTTCCCGGGCTCCAGCCGCGCCAACAAGCTGGTGATCAAGCTGCAGCCGGAGGATGGCCTGGAGTTGCACCTGCTGGCGGCCAAGGGCTCGGCCCAAGGCGAAGCCTTGTCGCCGGTGTCGCTGGACCTGGATTTCGACAAGGCCTTCCCGAGCGAGCGCGTCGGCGCCTACGAGCGCCTGCTGCTGGATGCAATCGCCGGGCGCCTGAACCTGTTTGTCCGCAGCGACGAGCAGGAACAGGCCTGGCGCTGGGTGGAGCCGATCCTGCACGCCTGGGAAGCCGACCCCAGCGACCTGAAGACCTATACCGCCGGCAGCTGGGGCCCGCCCGCCTCCAGCGCCATGGTCGCCCGAGACGGCTTCGCCTGGGCCGAGGAACAATGATGACGGTCGAAACCCCTGCAGGCCGCAGCGCTGGGCCGCTCCCGAGCAAGGCCCGATCCCCTCGCGGGATCGCACCATGTACCCATGGGGCGAGGGGTCGACATCATCATGCTTGACCGGATCCGCGCCTCCATTCCCGCCCTGCCGCCCGCCGAGCAGCGGGTGGCCAAGCTGGTGCTGCTGGATCCGCGCAGCTTTGCGTCGATGCCGGTCACCGAGTTGGCCGAGCGTTCGCACGTCAGCAAGCCGACCGTGGTGCGCTTTTGCCGCAGCGTGGGCTATGACGGCCTGGCCGACTTCAAGCTCAAGCTGGCCGGCACGGTGAACGAGGGGGTGCCCTTCGTGCACCGCTCGGTGGACGAAGACGACAAGCCCGGCGACCTGATCGTCAAGGTCATCGACAACGCCGTCAGCGCCTTGCTGAAGTACCGCAACGACGCCACCGGCCACACCTTCGAACGCGCCATGGCCGCGCTGGTCACCACCGCCCAGCAGGGCGGGCGGGTCGAGTTCTACGGCGTGGGCAACTCCGGCATCGTGGCGCAGGATGCGCAGCACAAGTTCTTCCGCCTGGGCGTGAACACCGCTGCGATGAGCGACGGCCATGTGCAGGTGATGAGCGCGACCATGCTCAAGCCGGCGGATTGCGCGGTGGTGATCAGCAACTCCGGCCGCAGCCAGGACCTGATCGGCGTGGCCGAGATCGCCCAGCGCAAGGGCGCTACGCTGATCGTGATCACCGCCAGCGGTTCACCGCTGGCCAACCTGGCGCTGGGCTCAGGGCAGATCCTGCTGGCCGCCAACCACCCGGAAGACTTCGACCGCTACAGCCCGATGGTCTCGCGCATGCTGCACCTGATGATCATCGACATCCTGACCACCGGCGTCGCGCTCAGGCTGGGCCCGGGGCTGCGGCCGGTGCTGCAGGAGATCAAGCGCAACCTTCGCACCCGCCGCTACGCGCAGCCGGAATAGAGAACACTCAAGCCAGCGCGAGCAGGTCTTCCACGCCGTACAGCCTGGCCAGGTCGACCAGCCGCTGCGGCGCGTGCTGCACTGAAAAGCCCAGCTGCCGCGCCTGCGCACTGCGCCTGCATTGCAGGAGCACCGCCAGCGTGGCCGAATCGATGTGCGTCAGCGCGGACGCATCCATGGTCACCGGGCCGCTGGCTTCGGCGATCGCGGCTTCGAGCGTCTCCAGCGCTGCCCGAGCTTCGGGCAGCGTCAACTGGGCCGGCAACGCCAGGGTGTCGGTGCTGGCCATCAGCCCTTGCTCGCGGCCTTGTTCTTCTCGGCCAGCTTGCCGATCAAGCCATCGATGCCGATGGCGCCGATCTCCTGCGCGAAGCTGCTCTTGTACTGCTCCACGAGCCAGACACCCAGCACGTTCACGTCGTAGATCTTCCAGCCGGCAGGGCTCTTCTCCAGGCGATAGTCGAGCTGGATCGGCTCGCCCTTGCCCTTGATCTCGGTGCGCACGACGACCTCGGTGTCGTCCGCACCGGCGCGGTACGGCTTGAGCTGCACGGTCTGGTCCTTCACCTGCGTCAGCGCGCCGGAATAGGTGCGCACCAGCAGGGTCTTGAACTCGCCCTGAAGGCGTTGCTGCTGGTCCGGTGTGGCGGCACGCCAATGGCGGCCCACGGCCGAGGCGGTCATGCGCTGGAAGTTCACGTTCGGCATCACCTTGGTGTCGACCAGCGTGATGATCTTGGAAATGTCGCCGCCCTGGATCGCCTTGTCGGACTTGACGGTGTCGATCACCTCGGTGGACATCTGCTTGATCAGCGCGTCCGGTGCGGTGATGTCGGCACGCACGAGCAACGGTGCCGCCATCAGGGCGGCGGCCAGCCAGGAGGCGGTGCGGCGAGAAATCGACGAGCTCAACATTCAGGGATCCTTTCGATCTGGCGTCAGGCGCCGGCCCAGCCGGCGCGCCAACCATCAACGCGGCAGGCCGGCACGCGGTTCACAGCGGGCCGGTGACAAATTGCGGCGCGCACGCCGCTCACGGCTTGGCCTCGGGGTCTTCTTCCTCGGGCTCGGGCGGCGGGTCGCCGTCGTAGACCTGGTTCTTCCGGCGCGCCAGGTACGCGTCGCGCAGGAAGCTGTACTTGTCCAGTGCGACATCGTCCAGCACCTTGCTGGCACCCAGCAGGCCGGCACGGGTGCTGACGATCTGCAGCAGGGTCACGCCGACCAGGGTGCCGGTGCCGTCGTCGATGTACTGGGTGGCGCCCGCCTGCAAGTCGGCCGCCAACGCCGCGGTGTCGCGCACGGTGGAAGGCCCCAGCACCGGGAGCACCAGGTAAGGCCCGGGCGGCATGCCCCAACGGCCGAGTGTCTGGCCGAAATCCTCGGACTGACGATCGAGCCCGGCCTCGGTGGCGATGTCCAGCATGCCGCCGAAGCCCAGCACCGTGTTGGTGGCCACCCGGAATCCCATGCGCAAGGTGTTCTCCAGCTTGCCCTGCAGCAGCTGATTGACGGTGGACCAGACGTCGGCCACATTGCCGAACACGTTGTCCACCGTGGTGCGAACGAACTCGGGCACCACGTCGCGGTAGGTCTGTGCCACCGGCTTCAGAACGGCGGCGTCCACCGCCTCGTTGAACGAGAACACCGAGCGGTTGAAGCCTTCGAACGGGTCCTTCTTCGACGGTGCTGCTGGTGCGGGCGCCGACGCCGCAGCGTCCTGGGCGAACACCGGCAGCGCCAGGCCGCCCGCCATCAGCGCCAGGGCGACGCCACGCGTGATGGCACCGCGCACGGTGCTCACTTCTTGTCCCCCGCCTCGGTACCCGCGTCGGCCGCCTTGTTGAACAGGAACTGGCCGATCAGGTTCTCCAGCACGACAGCGGATTGGGTCTGCTTGATGACATCGCCGGCAGCGAAGTTCTTGTCGTCGGCCCCCGGCTCGATGCCGATGTACTGGTCGCCCAGCAGGCCGGCGGTGAGGATCTTGGCGGACGAATCCTTCGGGAACTCCACGCCCTGCGAGATCTCCAGCGTGACCACGCCCTGGTAGGTCTTCGCGTCCAGCGCGATCTTGGTGACGCGGCCGACCACCACCCCCGCCGAGCGCACCGGCGCGCGGGCCTTCAGGCCGCCGATGTTGTCGAAGCGGGCCTGCAGCTTGTAGCTCTCGCCGTTGCTGAAGCTGGCCAGGTTGGCGGCCTTCAGCGACACGAACAACAAGGCGGCCACGCCCAGCACCACGAACAGGCCGACCAGGGTTTCGATGCTCTTTTTGCTCATCGTGAGGATCCTTAGCGCGTCGAGAACATCAGCGCGGTGAGTATGAAGTCCATGCCCAGCACCGCGAGCGACGAGATGACGACGGTTCGCGTGGTGGCATAGGCGACGCCTTCCGGCGTGGCCTCGGTTTCGTAGCCTTGGTAGAGCGCGACCGAGGTGCAGATGACACCGAACACGGCGCTCTTGATGACGCCGTTGCCGACATCGCGCCAGACGTCGACCCCGCTTTGCTGGATGGACCAGAAGTTGCCCGGGTCGATGCCGATCAGTCCGACCGCCACCAGCCAGGCGCCGAGGATGCCGACCGCCGAGAACAGGATGGCCAGCAGCGGCATCGACACCAGCCCGGCCAGGAAGCGCGGTGCCAGCACCCGCTGGCGCGGGTCGATGGCCATCAACTCCAGCGCTGCGATCTGCTCGCCGGCCTTCATCAGGCCGATTTCGGCGGTCAGCGAGGTGCCGGCACGGCCAGCGAACAACAGCGCGGTCACCACCGGCCCGAGCTCGCGCACCAGCGACAGGTTGACCACCAGGCCCAGCGACTCGGCGGCCCCATAGTTCACCAGCGCGTAGTACATCTGCAGCGCCAGCACGAAGCCGACCGCTGCGCCCGACGCGAGGATGATCACCAGCGAGCGGTTGCCGATGGCATGGATCTGTGTCACCACCAGGCCGAAGCGGCGCAAGGAGGCCGGCACGGCCGACAGCAGATCGCGGAAGAACAGTGCCGCGCGGCCCCAGCCGCGGAACACCGCCAAGGCGCGTGCTCCGATCAATGCCAGGACGTTCACGGCAGCACCCCCAGGCCGAAATCGTCCGCCATCTCGCGGGCCGGGTAGTGGAACTTGACGGGGCCATCCGGCTCGCCGCGCACGAACTGGCGCACCTCGGGGTCGGTACTGGCCATCAACTCGGCCGGCGTGCCCTGGGCGACCAGACGCCCTCCCCCGGCCAACAGGATCACCCAGTCGCTGATGGCCATGCACTCGGGCACGTCGTGCGAGATGACCAGCGAGGTGGCGCCGGTGACGTCGTTCAGCGTGCGGATCAGCTTGGCGGCCACGCCCATCGAGATCAGATCCAGCCCGGCAAAGGGCTCGTCGTACATGATGAGCTCGGGGTCCAGCGCGATGGCACGGGCCAGTGCGATGCGCCGCGCCATGCCGCCCGAAACCTCGCTGATCTTCAGATGCGAGGCACCACGCAGGCCGACCGCGTTGAGCTTCATCAGCACCAGGTCGTGGATCAGCGCCTCAGGCAGATCGGTCATCTCGCGCATCGGGAACGCGACGTTCTCGTAGACCGTCAGGTCGGTGAACAAGGCGCCGAACTGGAACAGCATCCCCAGGCGCCGCCGCAGGCGATAGAGCTGGGCCCGGTCGCGCACGTCGACGACCTCGCCGTCGACGACCACGCGGCCGCTGTTGGCGGCATGAACGCCGGCGATCAGGCGCAACAACGTGGTCTTGCCGCAACCGGAGCCGCCCAGCACGGCGGTGACCTTGCCGCGCTGGAAGCGCAGGCTGAGGTCATTCAGGATCGTCCGGCTGGCGTCGTATCCGAACGTGACGTGATCGATCTCAATGAAGTTGTCGCTCATCTCGGGCAGGGATTTCCCGAGCATTCTCGCATGGGGTTTTCACCGCCATGGGCGCTTTGCCCGCGCTGCACGACCGGTCACGAGGCAGAAACACCACAAGCGCAGCCGGCCTATGGTAGGCGCTTCAACGGGGCAGGACGCTGGCGCCCATCAGGAACTCGTCCACCGCGCGCGCGGCCTGCCGGCCCTCGCGGATGGCCCAGACCACGAGCGATTGGCCGCGCCGCATGTCGCCGGCCGCGAACACCTTGCCCACGTTGGTCTTGTAGGCGCCGGCCGTCTCGGTGGGCGCCTTGGCGTTGCCGCGCACGTCGGCCTCGACACCGAAGCCTTCGAGGATGCTGGCCACCGGGCTGACGAAGCCCATGGCCAACAGCGCCAGGTCGGCCTTGAGGGTTTGCTCGGAGCCGGGCACCTCGGTCATCTTGCCGCCCTTCCACTCGACCCGCACGGTCTTCAGGCCGGTCAGTTTGCCCTTCTCGCCCAGGAACTCCTTGGTGGCGATGGCGAACTCGCGCTGGCAGCCTTCTTCGTGGCTGGAGGAGGTGCGAAGCTTGATCGGCCAGTAGGGCCAGACCAGGGGCTTGTCTTCTTGCTCGGGCGGCATCGGCATCAGCTCGAACTGGGTCACGCTGGCCGCGCCGTGGCGGTTGCTGGTGCCCACGCAGTCGCTGCCGGTGTCGCCGCCGCCGATCACGATGACGTGCTTGCCGTCGGCGCGCAACTGGCCCTTGAGCTTGTCACCGGCGTTGATCTTGTTCTGCTGGGGCAGGAACTCCATCGCGAAGTACACGCCCTCCAGGTCGCGGCCCGGTACCGGCAGGTCGCGGCTCTGCTCGGCACCGCCGGCCAGCAGCACAGCGTCGAACTCGGCCTGCAGTTCCTTTGGCGAAACGCTGCTCTTGGCCCAGTTGGTCACCTTGCTGCCCTTGGGCAGCTCCGCCACCATCACGCCGGTGCGGAAGACCACGCCCTCCGCCTCCATCTGCGCCACGCGGCGGTCGATGTGGGTCTTTTCCATCTTGAAATCGGGGATGCCGTAGCGCAGCAGGCCACCGACGCGGTCGTTCTTTTCGAACACGGTGACCGCATGGCCCGCGCGCGCCAGTTGCTGCGCCGCCGCCAGTCCGGCCGGGCCCGAGCCGACCACGGCCACGGTCTTGCCGGTTCTCGACTTCGGCGGCAGTGGCTTGACCCAGCCCTCCTCCCAAGCCTTGTCGATGATGGCGTGCTCGATGGACTTGATGCCCACCGCGTCGTCGTTGACGTTCAGTGTGCACGCCGCCTCGCAGGGTGCGGGGCAGATGCGGCCGGTGAACTCGGGAAAGTTGTTGGTGCTGTGCAGCACGCGAATCGCGTTGTGCCAGTCGCCACGGTAGACCAGGTCGTTGAAGTCCGGGATCACGTTGTTGACCGGGCAACCGCTGTTGCAGAACGGTGTGCCGCAATCCATGCAGCGCGCGCCCTGGATCTTGGCCTGGTCGGCAGCCAGGCCGATGACGAACTCCTTGTAGTTCTTCAGGCGCTGCGGCACGGGCGCGTAGCCCTCTTCGAGCCGCTCGTATTCAAGAAAGCCGGTGACTTTTCCCATGGGGTGCTCTGTTCGGTGGTTACTTCGAGGTCAGGGCCTTGCCCGTCTTCTTGCTATCGGCCGCCTTGCCGATCGCGGCACTGGTTTCCTGCGTCGCGTGCAGTTCGCCCAGGGCGCGCTTGTACTCGGTCGGGAAGACCTTGACGAACTTGGCGCGCGAATCGGCCCAGTGGTCGAGGATCTCGCGGGCGCGCAGGCTGCCCGTCCACTTGTGGTGGTCCTCGATCAGCTTCTTCAGCAGCACCTCGTCGGTCTGCTGGCGGTGCCAGATGGCCGGGTCGATGGTGTCTTCCTGCTCGGCGCTGCCGAGCACCTTGTCCAGCGTCACCATCGCGGTGTTGCAGCGCTGGGCGAACTTGCCATCCTCGTCGAACACGTAGGCGATGCCGCCGGACATGCCGGCGGCGAAGTTGCGGCCGGTCTTGCCGAGCACGGCCACCGTGCCGCCGGTCATGTACTCGCAGCCGTGGTCTCCCGTGCCCTCGACCACCGCGGTGGCGCCGGACAGGCGCACCGCGAAGCGCTCGCCGGCCACGCCGCGGAAGAAGGCCTCGCCGCTGGTGGCGCCGTACAGCGCGGTGTTGCCGACGATGATGTTGTTCGTCGCGTCACCGCGGAAGTCGATGCTCGGGCGCACCACCACGCGGCCGCCCGACAGGCCCTTGCCGGTGTAGTCGTTGGCCTCGCCGATCAGGTACAGCGTGATGCCCTGGGCCAGGAAGGCCGAGAAGCTCTGGCCGCCCGTGCCCTCCATCTGGATGAAGATGCTGTGGTCCGGCAGACCTTCGGGGCGGCGGCGGATCAGTTCGCCCGAGAGCATCGCACCCACCGAGCGGTTGACGTTGCGCGCATCCTCCATGAACTGGATCTTCTCGCCGCTCTCGATGGCGTCGCGGCACTTCTGGATCAGCTTGCGGTCCAGTGCACGGTCAAGGCCATGGTCCTGCGCCTCGACATGGAAGCGCGCCACATCGGCCGGCACCTGCGGGCGGTGGAACACCCGGCTGAAGTCCAGACCCTTGGCCTTCCAGTGGCTGATCGCCTTGCGGGTGTCCAGCAGGTCGGCGCGGCCGATCAGGTCGTCGAACCTGCGGATGCCCAGCTGGGCCATCAGCTGCCGCGCTTCCTCGGCCACGAAGAAGAAGTAGTTGACGACATGCTCGGGCTTGCCGTTGAACTTGGCACGCAGCACCGGGTCCTGCGTGGCCACGCCCACCGGGCAGGTGTTGAGGTGGCACT
>JADMKA010000266.1 GCA_018780145.1 Vitreoscilla sp.
CGACTTCACCAACTTCAACGTGGTGACCAGCGACACCGTGACCGGCAACGTCACCTTGCGCCTGAAGGACGTCCCCTGGGACCACGCACTGGATATCATCCTGCAGGCCAAGGGCCTGGGCATGCGCAAGTCCGGCAATGTGTTGTGGATTGCACCGAAGGACGAACTCGCTGCCAAGGAGCAGGTCGATCTCGAGTCGAAGAAGAAGATCGCCGACCTGGAGCCGGTTCGCACCCAATCGTTCCAGCTGAACTACACCAAGGCCGAGGACATCGCACGTGCGCTGCTCGGCCAGCTTGCGGGCGGCGGCGGCGGGAGCGCGGGCGCCACCGGATCCTCGGGCAACAACAACGTACGCATTCTGTCGCAGCGCGGCACTGTGCTGGCGGAGGGACGCACTAACCAGCTGTTCGTCTCCGATATCCCCTCCAAGCTTGAGGAGGTCTCGGTGATGATCGCGAAGATCGACATCCCGGTTCGCCAGGTGCTGATCGAGGCGCGCATCGTCGAGGCTGACGACCGGTTCGGCCGCGCCCTGGGGGTCAAACTGGGCAGCTCCGATTTGCGCGGCCTGCGTGGCGGGACTCCGGGCTACTCGGTGGGCAGCGGCAACTACCTGAACATCGGCGGCAACTACAGCAACGTCGGCGTCCAGACCCTGCAGACGCCCAACACCGCCACCAGCTACAACGATACCCAGTTCGTGAACTTGCCTGCGGCGACGCTCGGCACCGGCAGCCCGGCCACGTTCGCTCTGTCGTTGTTCAGCGCCACGGCGAACCGGTTCCTGAACCTGGAGTTGTCTGCGCTGGAGGCCGAAGGCAAGGGCAAGATCGTGTCGAGCCCGCGCGTCGTGACGGCCGACCAGGTCAAGGCCAAGATCGAGCAGGGTGAGCAGATTCCTTACCTGGTGGCGAGCTCGGCGGGCAACACCTCGATTCAGTTCCGCGATGCGTCGCTGAAGCTTGAGGTCACGCCGCAGATCACCCCCGAGGGCAACGTCATCCTTGATGTAGATGTCAACAAGGACAGCCGCGGCGACAACACGCCCGCTGGTCCGGCCATCAACACCAAGCACGTCAAGACGCAGGTTTTGGTCGAGAACGGTGGCACGGTGGTCATCGGCGGGATCTTCAGCCAGACCGACCGTGATGAGGTGAACAAGGTGCCCTTCCTGGGTGACATCCCCTACCTCGGCAACCTGTTCAAGAACACATCCAAACTGAGCAACCGTACTGAACTGCTCATCTTCATCACACCCAAGGTGGTGACGGATCGCTCCTCGGCGCGCTAAGCGCGGGGAACTGACGAATTCTGGAGCTCTCAATGTTTCGACGAATCAAGGCCTGGGCCCTCGCCCTGTTGGCGGCCTCCACACTCGTAGCCTGTGGCGGTGGCGGTGGCGACGCTGGTGACTGTGTGTTGTGCGGTGGGGGCGGTACCGGCTCCTCGGAAGTGGCTGACCTGCGCATCGCGCTCAGCGCGCTAACTTTGGCCAACGGCTCCACCGAGCCGATCGAGGTGACCATCACCGCCGTGAATAGCTCCAACCAAGTCGTCAGTGACGCCGAGGTTGTGGTCAATGCCGACAACGGCGGTGTGGTGACGGCCGATGCCGCTGCCACCAACTCCGATGGCCTGTTGGCGGCCACTGTGGGCTTCGGTGATGATTTTTCGCCGCGCACCATAACCGTGACGGCCACCTCGGGCGGTGTGACACGGACCAAGGCCTTTGAGGTCGTCGAGGGTGCCGGCGGCGGTGCTGCCGAACTGGTGGTGGTACTTTCTTCGCAGACGGTGACAGCGACCAACCCCGCGACCGTCTCGGTCACCGTGCGTGATGCCGATGGCGCGGTGGTTCCCAATGCAGTGGTGGCGTTCTCCACCGTTCGTGGCTTGGGAACCTTTAGCTCGCCCTCGGCCTTGACGAATGACCAGGGTCAGGCCTCCGTGGCGCTGTACCCAGTGTCCAGTTCGACATCGGGCGCCGACGAGGTCCTGGCGATCACGACGGTGGATGGCGCCAGCTTGTCTGCATTCGTCGGGTTCCAGATCACCTCCACGGATGTGTCGATCGCGTCCTTCACGTCGGACGTCGGCACGGGCCAGCTCAGCGCCTATGGGCAAACGGCGTTGTCCGTTCAGCTTGCTGGCGTGACCAGCGGCACGCCGGTGGCCATGTCCATCACCTCGTTGTGCACCAGCAAAGGCAAGGCGAGCCTGACGCCGACGACCCTGACGACGACGAACGGCACGGCCACGTTCACCTACAAGGACAACCAGTGCGGCGCCACCGACGAGTCGGACACGGTGACGGTGACCATCACCGGCACCACCACGTCCGCGACGCTCGATATCGCGTTGTCCACGCCCACGGCCAGCAGCCTAGGCTTCGTGTCTGCCACACCCGAGACCATCTACCTGCGGGGCTCGGGCTTTACCGAAGAGTCGATCGTCACCTTCCTGGTCAAGGACCAGAGCGGGCTTCCCCTGCCCGAGAAGGATGTCATCCTCGAACCGACCACGCTGACCGGCGGCCTGACACTCGACGAAGGCACGGTCGCAGTGACCAAGCCGAGCGACTCCAATGGTGAGGTGACCGTGCGGATTCGCTCAGGCACGGTGCCGACTCCGGTTCGTGTCAAGGCCACCTTGGCCGGAACCAATATCTCAACCGTGTCGAGCAATCTGAGCGTGGCTGTCGGCCTGCCGTCGCAGTTGAACTTCTCGTTGTCGCAAGGTGCGCACAACATCGAGGGCTACAACATCGACGGCACCGCCAACACCTACAAGATCATCGCCTCGGACCGCCTGGCCAACCCTGTACCTGCAGGCACCTCGATCAACTTTGTCAGCGAGGGCGGCCAGGTCGAGGCCATCCGGCAGACCACGGTCAGCAACGGCCTGGCGAGTGCCACGTCGCAGTTCCAGTCGTCCGACCCTCGTCCCGGCAACGGGCGCATCACGGTTGTGGCGTATGCGCTCGGCGAAGAGTCCTTCCTCGACACGGACGGCGACAACGTCTACGACTCGGGCGAGTTTTACCAGGATCTCGGAGACATCTTCCTGAGCCGCCGCTACTCCAAGACCTACGAGGCGGGCAAGGATCAGTACATCTCCCTGGACATCACTGGCAGCACGACCTGCGTCAACGCACCAACCAGTTACCCAGGCAATGTGCTGGGCCTGAACCAAACCACGCCTTCGGTGGGCGCGAGCACCTGTGATGGCGCCTGGGGCCGGGCCTATGTACGCCGGGCTGCCGAGACCGTGCTGTCGTCGTCCGCGTCCCGCCTGATGTGGTACCGCGAGAGTGCGGGCCTGCTCGACTCGACCACGGTGGCCAGCGGCACCAAGATCGACAGCGGCTGCGCCACTTACGAGGTATTCACCTCGAACAAAGACGTCGACTACGTCACCCAGATCGACGACCCGGACCTCGAGACGAAGAAGTTGGCTGCGCCTTTCGTGGTCGACGGTGCAACAATCAAGAGGACCTACTTCCTGATGGGGAATGGCGGCTTGTACAACATGCCCGGTCAGGGCAGCCTCAGCTTCCTGGTGAGCGACACCAACCCGATCCGTCTGAATCCAATGTCGGCGGCGACCACCGTGACCGTGTCGGCGACGACCGGCATTTCGGCCTCTGTCGGCGGCGGCTCGCCGGTGCCGGACTCGTCTGAGGCGACTTCGGCGGTGGTGGCTTACAAGTTCACTGATGCCACGTCCGGGACCTTGTTCATCACCACCCGCTCGCCGTCTGGTTTGGGCACGACCTTCGCCGTGAACATCACGACGGATGTGGCGCCTGTTTCCGGGGCCGCCTGCACGAAGTGACCGTCGTCCTGGTTGGCATGCCTGGCTGTGGCAAGTCCACGGCTGGGCGCCATCTGGCGCGCCATCTGGGCTGGCGCTTCGCCGACTCGGATACCGAGATCGAGAACGAAATCGGCGGCTCGATCCGGGCCTATTTCGAACAGCACGGCGAGGACAGTTTCCGGGCGATCGAGCAACGGGTGCTGTCTCGCCTTTCGGGTGAAGACCACATGGTGCTGGCCACTGGCGGTGGCGCGGTCCTGCGTGAAGCCAACCGGGTGTCGCTGAGCCGGCCGGGCAATCAGGTTGTCTACCTGCGCGCGTCGCCGGAGGACTTGGCCCGGCGCCTGCGTCGCGACACCCAACGCCCGCTCCTGCAGGGCGGCGATCCATTGCGCAAGCTCAAGGATCTGTACCGGGTGCGCGATCCCCTCTATCGCGAAGTGGCGGGCTACATCATCGACACGGGCCGCACGTCGGTGCCGACCCTGGTGAATCTGCTGACCATGCAGCTGGAGCTCGCGGGCCTGGATCCAGCCGCCTAGGCAGCATCGTGCCGCTTACACTGGCGGCCGATGAACCCCGCCGAATCTCTTGTCCTCTCCACTCGGGAGCGCGTGCAGGTCACGCTGGCCGAACGGTCCTATGACATCATCATCGGGCAAGGCCTGCTGGGCGATGCCGGCACCTGGTACGGCCTGCCTGCGGCCGCTCACGCCATGGTCGTGACCAACACCACCGTCGCGCCGCTGTACGCACAGGCACTCCGCAGCCAGCTGCAGGCGCAGTACCGGCAGGTTCACGAAGTGGTGCTGCCTGACGGCGAGGCCCACAAGGACTGGGCCACCCTCAACCTGATCTTCGATCGGCTGCTCGCCGAAGGCTGCGACCGCAAGACCGTGATCTTTGCGCTCGGTGGTGGTGTCGTCGGCGACATGGCGGGCTTTGCCGCCGCCTGTTACATGCGAGGCGTGCCTTTCGTGCAGGTGCCCACGACGCTGCTGGCGCAGGTCGATTCGTCGGTGGGCGGCAAGACCGCCGTGAACCACCCGCTGGGCAAGAACATGATCGGTGCGTTCTACCAACCGGCCCGGGTGGTTTGCGATCTGGACAGCCTGAACACGCTGCCGGACCGTGAACTGAGCGCCGGCCTGGCCGAGGTGATCAAGTACGGGCCCATCGCGGACGCGCCCTTCCTTGATTGGCTGGAGTCGAACATGGACGGTTTGCGCTCGCGCGACCCGGCCCTGCTGGCCCACGCCATCCGCCGCTGCTGCGAGATCAAGGCGAAGGTGGTCGGCATCGACGAACGCGAGGGAGGCCTGCGCGCGATCCTGAACTTCGGCCACACCTTCGGCCACGCCATCGAGGCGGGCATGGGGTATGGGGTCTGGCTGCACGGCGAAGCGGTCGCCGCGGGCATGGTGATGGCCGCCGACCTGTCCGAGCGCTTGGGTCTCGCGGAGAGCGGCCTGACCATCCGGCTGGCGCGCCTGATCGAACGTGCCGGGCTGCCGGTCCGCGGCCCCGCCCTGGGCGCGCACGACTACTTGCGTCACATGCGGGTGGACAAGAAATCCGAGGCCGGCGACATCCGATTCGTGCTGATCGACGGCCTCGGCTCGGCAGTCGTGCGGCCCGCGCCCGACGCGCTGGTGGCGGCCTGCATCGAGGCGCATTGCGCCTGAGGGGGTGGCGGCGTGAGCGGCTTCGTGCCCCACGCCCGTGACGCTGGGCTGGCTGCGTGGGCCTGCCATGCTGCATTCAGCCGGGGCCGGCGCATCGACGAGCCGCCGGCGCCAACGCGCAGCGCGTTTCAGCGCGACCGGGATCGCATCGTCCACAGCACGGCCTTTCGCCGGCTGGTCTACAAGACCCAGGTCTTCCTCAACCACGAAGGCGATCTTTTCCGGACCCGCCTGACCCACTCTCTTGAAGTGGCCCAGCTCGGGCGCTCGATGGCACACAGCCTCGGCTTGAACGAGGACCTGGTCGAGGCCATTGCCCTGGCCCATGACCTCGGGCACACACCCTTCGGACACGCCGGCCAGGATGCGCTCGACGCCTGCATGGCCCCGCATGGCGGATTCGAGCACAACCTTCAAAGCCTGCGGGTGGTGGATCGCCTGGAACAACGCTACCCCGCGTGGGATGGGCTGAACCTGAGTTTCGAGACCCGCGAGGGCATCCTCAAGCGCTGCCCGATCGAGTTGGCCCGGCGCTGGGAGATCGAGGAACCCGCCGGTGTCGGGCAACGCTTTGTGCTGGGGCACAGCCCCAGCCTGGAAGCTCAACTCACCAATCTGGCCGACGAGATCGCCTACAACGCGCACGATGTGGATGACGGCTTTCGCTCTGGCCTGCTGACGCTGGGCCAGTTGCGGGAAGTCGCGCTGTTCGAGACGCATCACCAGTCGGCCCTGGCCGAGCACCCCCGGCTGGCGTCCCTGCCACCACGCCGCCTGGTGGCCGAGATCGTGCGGCGGATGCTGTCAGCCCAGGTCTATGACCTGATCGAAGCCTCCCGTGCGGCGATCGACCTTGCTGCTCCCCAGAGTGCCGACGAGGCGCGCGCCCAGCCTCGGTTGGTGCAATTCAGTCCAGAGATGCGGCAGGCCGGAACCGAGATGAAGCGCTTTCTCTTTGGTTCGCTGTACCGCCATCCCCAGGTCACCGAAAAGGCCCAGGCGGCCCGCCAGGTGGTCGCCGATCTGTTTTCGATCTACCGCGCCAAGCCCGCCGAGTGGCCGGCCGAGGCGACCGGCGTGGGCGAGCCCTCGCGCAGATTGGCGGACTACATTGCCGGCATGACCGACCGATTCGCCATCCGCGAACATCAACGCCTGACTGGCCAGCGGCTCTTCCCTGAGTGAGCTTCCGGTGTGCACCGGGTGCCCGCAAAACAGGGACAGGCTGACGCTCCCGATAGACTGTCGCCATGGCGCGACAAGCTCGCCTGGCACTGCCGGGCTACCCCCACCACCTCCAGATCCGCGGCAACAACCAGCAGTTGGTGTTCCTGGACAGTGACGACCAGGCCCGGTTCCTGGAACAACTCCGCAATGCAATGAGTGAGCACAAGCTCACGCTGCATGCCCATGCGCTCCTGCCGAATGAAATCCATCTGTTGGCCACGCCGATAGCGGCGGACGGGTTGAGCCGATGCATGCAGAGCCTGGGCCGCCGCTATGTGGCGGCCTTCAACGCCCGGCACCAGCGCAGCGGAACTTTGTGGGAGGGGCGCTTTCGTGCCCACGTGGTCGCCGGACCTGCGATGGTGCTGCGGGTGATGCGCTACATCGAGTGCCTGCCGCAGAACCGGGGGGTGGCCTCGGCCTTGCTTGACACGGGGATCTCCAGCCTGCCGCACCATCTGGGTGCCCGGGCGGACCCTCTGATCACCGAGCCGAGTGCCTACTGGGGCCTCGGCAACACACCCTTCGAAAGGGAAGCCGCCTACCGAGCCTGGGTGGAACAAGGGGTTGGACAGGCAGAAGCCGACCTGATCGCCGGTTGCCTGCGAGGCAGCCGCCCGCTGGCCGAGCCGGGCGCGATGGCCGAGTTGGAGCGAATCGCCCAACGCTCCTTCACACCACGCCGCCGTGGCAGACCCCGCAAGGCCACCAGTGAGCCATGAGACTGTCCCCAATAAACTGTCAGACTAATCGCTTGTGACTTTTAATAGTATCTGACCCTATTTAAAACCACTTGTCGGCCCGCGGGAATTCCCCTACCCTCGCGGCATCTCCAGCCACAGTCGAGGAGCGTGCCATGTCCCAGGCCACGCCGGGCCCCGCGTCCGCAGAAGAAATCCAATCGCTCGCCACCCACGGCCTGTACGACCCCGCCCAGGAGCATGACGCCTGCGGTGTCGGCTTCGTGGCGCACATCAAGGGCTTGAAGGCCCACGCCATCATCGCCCAGGGCCTGAAGATCCTGGAGAACCTGGATCACCGCGGCGCGGTGGGTGCCGACAAGCTGATGGGCGACGGCGCCGGCATCCTGATCCAGATCCCGGACGACTTCTTCCGCGTCGAGATGGCCGCCCAGGGCGTGGTGCTGCCGCCGCCCGGCGAGTACGGCGTCGGCATGATCTTCCTGCCCAAGGAACATGCCTCCCGCCTGGCCTGCGAGCAGGAACTCGAGCGAGCCATCAAGGCCGAGGGCCAGGTGCTGCTGGGCTGGCGCGACGTCCCGGTGGATGCCGAGATGCCGATGTCACCCACCGTGCGCCTGACCGAGCCGGTGATCCGCCAGGTCTTCATCGGCCGCGGCGCCGACGTGATCGTGCCGGACGCGCTGGAGCGCAAGCTCTACGTGATCCGCAAGACCGCCTCGGCGGCCATCCAGGCGCTCAAGCTCACGCACAGCCGCGAGTACTACGTGCCCAGCATGAGCTGCCGCACCATCATCTACAAGGGCCTGCTGCTGGCCGACCAGGTCGGCAAGTACTACAAGGACCTGCACGACCCGCGCGCCGTCTCCGCCTTAGCACTGGTGCACCAGCGTTTCTCGACCAACACCTTCCCCGAGTGGCCGCTGTCGCACCCCTACCGCATGGTGGCGCACAACGGCGAAATCAACACCGTCAAGGGCAACTTCAACTGGATGCGCGCCCGCGAAGGTGTGATGCGCTCGCCGGTCCTCGGTGACGACCTGAAGAAGCTCTACCCGATCAGCTTCGAGGGCCAGTCCGACACCGCCACCTTCGACAATGCGCTGGAACTGCTCACGATGAGCGGCTACCCGCTCGCCCACGCGGCGATGATGATGATCCCCGAGGCGTGGGAGCAGCACGAGATGATGGACCCGCGCCGCCGGGCCTTCTACGAGTACCACGCCGCCATGATCGAGCCCTGGGACGGCCCCGCGGCGATGGTCTTCACCGACGGCAAGCAGATCGGCGCCACGCTCGACCGCAACGGCCTGCGCCCGGCCCGCTACATCGTCACCAACGACGACCTGGTGGTCATGGCCTCCGAGTCCGGCGTGCTGCCGATCCCCGAGAACCGCATCGTCAAGAAGTGGCGCCTGCAGCCGGGCAAGATGTTCCTGATCGACCTGGAGCAGGGCCGCATCGTCGATGACGAGGAACTGAAGAACCAGTTCGCCAGCGCCCGGCCCTACCGCCAGTGGATCGACAACGTGCGCGTGCGGCTGGATTCGATCGAGCCCGGCGACGTGCCGGCGCCGGCCCATGCGGAAACCCTGCTCGACCGCCAGCAGGCCTTTGGCTACACGCAGGAGGACATCAAGTTCCTGCTGGCCCCGATGGCCACCGCCGGCGAGGAAGGCATCGGCTCCATGGGCAACGATTCGCCCCTGGCAGTGCTGTCGGACAAGAACAAGCCGCTGTACAACTACTTCAAGCAGTTGTTCGCCCAGGTCACGAACCCGCCGATCGACCCGATCCGCGAGGCCATCGTGATGAGCCTGAACAGCTTCATCGGCCCCAAGCCCAACCTGCTGGACATCAACGCGGTGAACCCGCCGATGCGCCTGGAGGTCTCGCAGCCCATCCTCGATTTCAAAGGCATGGCTCGCCTGCGCAACATCGAGCAGTGCACCGGCGGCAAGTTCAAGCCCTACGAGATCGACATCACCTACCCGCTGGATTGGGGCAAGGCAGGCATCGAGGCCAAGCTCGCGTCGCTGTGCGCCGAAAGCGTGGACGGGATCAAGAGCGGCCACAACATCCTCATCATCAGCGACCGGCGCGTCAGCCGCACCCAGGTGGCGATCCCCGCCTTGCTGGCGCTGTCGGCCATCCACCACCACCTGGTGCGCGAGGGGCTGCGCACCACCGCCGGGCTGGTGGTCGAAACGGGTTCGGCGCGCGAGGTGCACCACTTCGCGGTGCTGGCCGGCTACGGCGCCGAGGCGGTCCACCCGTACCTCGCGATGGAGACCCTGGCCGAGATGCACCAGCAGCTGCCGGGAGAGTTGTCGGCCGACAAGGCCATCTACAACTACGTCAAGGCGATCGGCAAGGGCCTGTCGAAGATCATGTCCAAGATGGGCGTGTCGACCTACATGTCCTATTGCGGCGCGCAGTTGTTCGAGGCCATCGGCCTGAACCGCGACATGGTGGGCAAGTACTTCCGCGGCACCGCCACGCAGGTCGAGGGCATCGGTGTGTTCGAGGTGGCCGAAGAGGCCCTGCGCAACCACCGCGCCGCCTTCGGTGACGATCCCCTGCTCGAAGGCATGCTCGACGCCGGTGGCGAATACGCCTGGCGCACCCGCGGCGAGGACCACATGTGGTCGCCGGATGCCATCGCCAAGCTGCAGCACGCCACCCGTGCCGGCAAGTTCGACACCTACAAGGAGTACGCGCAGCTCATCAACGACCAGAGCAAGCGCCACCTGACCCTGCGCGGCCTGTTCGAGTTCAAGTTCGACCCGTCGCAGGCCATCCCGGTGGACGAGGTCGAGCCGGCTGCCGAGATCGTCAAGCGCTTCGCCACCGGGGCGATGTCGCTGGGCTCGATCTCCACCGAGGCCCACACCACGCTGGCGATCGCCATGAACCGCATCGGCGGCAAGAGCAACACCGGCGAGGGCGGCGAGGATCCGGCGCGCTACCGCAACGAGCTGAAGGGCATCCCCATCACGGCGGGCACCAAGGTGTCTGACGTCATCGGTGCCAAGGTCATCGCCTCGGACTACGTGCTCAAGGATGGCGACAGCCTGCGCTCGAAGATCAAGCAGGTGGCCTCGGGCCGCTTTGGCGTGACGACCGAGTACCTCGTCTCGGCCGACCAGATCCAGATCAAGATGGCCCAGGGCGCCAAGCCTGGGGAGGGTGGCCAGCTGCCCGGCGGCAAGGTCAGCGACTACATCGGCATGCTGCGCTATTCGGTACCCGGCGTCGGCCTGATCAGCCCGCCGCCGCACCACGACATCTACTCGATCGAGGACCTGGCGCAGCTGATCCACGACCTGAAGAACGCCAACCCGCGCGCCAGCGTCAGCGTCAAGCTGGTGTCGGAAGTGGGGGTGGGCACCATCGCCGCCGGCGTCACCAAGTGCAAGGCCGACCACCTGGTGATCGCCGGGCACGACGGCGGCACGGGTGCCTCGCCGTGGTCGAGCATCAAGCACGCCGGCACGCCTTGGGAGCTGGGCCTGGCCGAGACGCAGCAGACTCTGGTGCTGAACCGCCTGCGCGGCCGCGTGCGAGTGCAAGCCGACGGCCAGATGAAGACCGGCCGTGACGTGGTGATCGGTGCCCTGCTGGGCGCTGACGAGTTCGGCTTCGCCACCGCACCGCTGGTGGTCGAGGGCTGCATCATGATGCGCAAG
>JADMKA010000045.1 GCA_018780145.1 Vitreoscilla sp.
GGAATTCCGGATGGAGGAAATCCTGATGCGCGCGGCGCCCTCGGCGAAGATCGCTCGAAAATGGTTGGGCAGCCGCAACGCGACGACCGAGGATTTCGAGGCCGTGCTCGACGCCATGCGTGCCGGCCACATCCCCGATGCGGCACTCAACACGCACCGCCTCACCCTCGCCGATGTGCCCGCCGATTTCAAGAATCTGCTGGACCCTGCGCGAGGCGTTGTCAAAGCCATCGTGGAGTGCTGATCGCCATGGGCCAGGCCATCCTCCAGTTCGGCACCAGCCGCTTCCTGCAGGCGCATGTCGACCTCTTCGTTTCGCAGGCGCTCGACCGTGGTGAGGCGGGCCAGGCCGTCGGCGGCATCACCGTGGTTCAGACCACCCGCAACCCGGCCAGCGCCGCGCGGGTGGCCGCGCTGGCCGCCGGTGGCGGCTACCCGGTGCGCATCCGTGGCCTGCGGCGCGGCCAGCGCGTCGACGAGACCGTCAGCTGCCGCGCGGTACGGCAGGCGCTGCAGGCGGAGGCCGACTGGCCGGAGCTGTGCGACGCTGTGGCCGCCGACGTGCGGGTGATCGTGTCGAACACGGCAGACCGCGGCTACCAGCTCGACGAAAGCGATGGCCCGGCGCTGATCGGCGAACTGTCCCGCGTGCCACGCAGCTTCCCGGCCAAGCTGCTGGTGCTGCTGCACCACCGGTGGTCGACCCGGCCTGCAGCCGATCTGTCCATCTTTCCCTGCGAGCTCATCGAGCGCAATGGCGATGTCCTGCGCGATGTGGTCCGATCGATGGCCACGCAGTGGGCGTTGGACGCGGCTTTCATCGATTGGCTCGGTGCCCACTGCGTCTGGGCCAACTCGCTGGTGGACCGCATCGTCTCCGAGGCGCTGGAGCCCGTCGGCGCGGTGGCCGAGCCCTATGCGCTGTGGGCCATCGAACGACAACCCGGGCTGGTGCTTCCTTGCGTGCACGAAGCCATCGTGCTCACCGATGACCTGGAGCGCCATGAACGGCTGAAGCTGTTTTTGCTGAACGCCGGCCACACCTTTCTCGCCGAACGCTGGCTGCTCGACGGCCGCGCCCAGGGCGAGACCGTGAAAGAGGCGATGAACGACGAGGCACTGCGCGGCGAACTCGAAGCGTTCTGGGCCGACGAGGTGCTGCCAGTGTTCGACGCGCTCGGGCAGCGCGCGGATGCGGAGGCCTACCTCGTCGACCTGCGGGAGCGGCTGCTGAATCCGTTCCTCGATCACCGCATCGCCGACATCGCACAGAACCATGCCCAGAAGGTGCAGCGGCGCCTGGGCCCTGTCGTGGCGCTGGCCGACCAGTTGCAGTGCGGAATCGCCCAGCCACGGCTGCGCCGTGCGTTGGCGCAGGCGACATCATGAGCGCGGCCTTGCCCGTCGATGTCGTGACCATGGGCGAGGCCATGGTCCTGTTTTGCGCCATGCAGCCGGGCGCACTCGCCACCGTGCAGCAGTTTCGACGTGCCACGGCAGGGGCGGAGCTGAACGTGGCGGTGGGTCTGAGCCGCCTCGGGCTCCGGGTCGGTTATGTCAGCAAGGTCGGGCGCGACAGCTTTGGCGAGTACCTGCTCGGCTTCCTCGACGCGGAGGGCATCGATCGATCACAGGTCGAGGTCGATGACCACCACCCGACCGGCTTCATGCTCAAGTCGCTCGAGACCGATGGCACCGACCCGCGCATCGAGTACTTTCGGCGCGGTTCCGCCGCCAGCCACCTGGGCGTTGCCGACCACCCCGCGGCCTACTGCGCAGGCTCCCGGCATCTGCATCTCACGGGCATCAGCCCGCCGCTGGGCCCGGCGGTGCGGGAACTCGTCCAAGAGATGGCGCGGCAAGCACGGGCCAGCGGCCGCAGCGTGTCGTTCGACCCGAACCTTCGACCGAGACTGTGGCCCTCGCGGCAGGTCATGGTCGAGGCCGTGAACCAGCTCGCGGCCCAGGCGGATCTGGTGATGCCCGGTCTGGCCGAGGGCAGCCTCCTCACGGGCCGCGACCGCCCCGAGGACATCGCGGACTTCTATCGTGAACGTGGCGCGCAGCGGGTGGTGGTCAAGCTCGGTGCCGAGGGGGCGTACTACGCCGGCCCGGATGGCCATGGCACGGTGCCTGGATGGCTGGTGCCAAGGGTCGTCGACACGGTCGGCGCAGGCGATGGTTTCGCCGTCGGCGTCATCAGCGCCTTGCTGCAAGGTCTGTCGACCGAACAGGCCGCCGCGCGCGGCAACGTGATCGGCGCCCGCGTGGTGCAGTTCCCGGGCGATTGCGACGGCCTGCCGACTTGGCAAGAACTCTCGGACCTGCTGCAGCGCGGCTCCTTCCCGGAACCGCCTGCACCTCATTGAACCCACGGAGCGTCCGCCATGCTGTCACCCATCGAAGAGCAAGCCACCGGCCAGGTCGTGGCGTCCCCGGGCGTGCGGGTCATCCGCCTCCATCCCGATGACAACGTCGTCGTCTCGCTGGACCAGTTGGTGTCGGGGACCGTCATCGCCGCGGAAGGCACGACCGTGTCCGGGCTGATTCCGCCGGGCCACAAGATGGCCACACGCCAGGTCGAGCCGGGCGAGGCCGTGCGGCGTTACGGTCAGATCATCGGTTTCGCCAGCCAGGCCATCCGCCCCGGGCAGCACGTGCACTCGCACAACATCGCGATGGGCGAGTTCGAGCGCGACTACGCCTATGGGGCCGAAACCCGCAAGACCGTGCCTGCGCCCCAGCCGGCCTTCTTCGACGGCATCGTGCGTGCAGACGGCCGCGTGGCGACGCGCAACTACATCGGCATCCTGACCTCGGTGAACTGCTCGGCGACGGTCGCGCGCGCCATTGCCGATCACTTCCGGCGTGACATCCATCCCGAAGCGTTGGCAGCGTTCCCGCTGGTCGACGGGGTCGTGGCACTGACCCACGGCACGGGTTGCGGCATCGATTCCGAGGGCGAGGGCCTCGAGATCCTGCAGCGCACGCTCGGCGGCTATGCCTGCCACCCCAACTTTGCGAGCGTGCTGGTCATCGGGCTCGGTTGCGAGACCAACCAGATCCCGAAACTGCTGGCCACACAGGGCTTGAAGGATTCGGGCACGCTGCGCTCGTACACGATCCAGGATGCAGGGGGCACCACCAAGGCCATCGCGCGCGGCATCGAGCTGGTCCAGGAGTTGCTGCCGCGGGCCAACGAGGTCAAGCGCCAGAGCGTGCCTGCCAGCCACCTGGTCATCGGTTTGCAGTGCGGCGGCTCCGACGGCTACTCCGGCATCTCGGCCAACCCGGTGCTGGGCGCCGCAGTGGACCTGCTGGTGGCCCATGGCGGCACGGCCATCCTGTCGGAAACGCCCGAGATCTACGGCGCTGAACACCTGCTGACGCGGCGGGCGCAGACCGCCGAGATCGGCCACAAGCTCGTCGCGCGCATCCGCTGGTGGGAGGACTACTGCGGCCGCAATGGCGCACAGATGAACAACAACCCGTCAGCCGGCAACAAGGCCGGCGGCTTGACGACGGTGCTGGAGAAATCGCTGGGCGGCATTGCCAAGGCCGGATCCAGCAACCTCACCGAGGTCTACGAGTACGCGCAGGCGGTCAAGGCGCGGGGGTTGGTATTCATGGACACACCTGGCTATGACCCGATCTCTGCCACCGGGCAGGTGGCGGGCGGGGCCAACCTCATCTGCTTCACCACGGGACGAGGTTCAGCCTATGGCTGTGCGCCCTCGCCTTCGGTCAAGCTCGCCACCAACACGGCGCTGATGCGCAGGCAGGCAGACGACATGGACCTGAACTGCGGCGAGGTGCTCGATGGCACCAAGAGCATCCAGGAGCTTGGCGCCGAGTTGTTCCAGCTGCTGCTCGAGACGGCCTCGGGCCGGCGATCGCGCAGCGAACTGCATGGCTACGGCCAGAACGAATTCGTGCCCTGGCAGATCAGCGTCATCACCTGACGCCGCGGTGAAGCGGCCGCGGCCCATCGCGGCGCGGCGCAAGCAGCAACACCGCGGCGCCGATCGCGAAGCCGGCGCTGAGCAGCGGCACGGCAGCGGCGTTCTCGCCTTCGACGATGAACGACGCCGTCAGCGGCCCGAACGCGCTGCCCAGCAGCTGCGCGGCCGGCACCAGCCCCGCGAGGCGGCCGCTGGCATCGGCACGAAGCGCCAGGCTGAGGTGGAACGGCAGCATGAACAGCCACACGAAGCCGAACAGCGCACAGCCGAGCGCGAAGTTCAGCGTGCTGCCTCCCGGCAGCTGGTGGATCGTGGCGGTCGTGGCGGCGAGCACGGCCGAGCACGCCACCAGCGTCGGCACCACGGCCAGGCGCCGCACCGCGAACGAGGCGACGCTGCCGCCCACCACCTGCATCGCCAGCACCGCGGCGATCAAGGTCTGGGCGCCGCGTGCATCGAAGCCGGCGGCCCTGCCCAGCGGGTCGAGGTAGGCCCAGAACGACCCCAGCGTCGCCAGCTGCAAGAAGGCGATCACCAACGGCAGCAGGGTCGCAGCCGACCACCGAAAGCCCGACACCGCCGCCGTTGCCAGCGGCGCCAGCCGGGGCGGTTGCACGAACGCCAGTGCGCACGGCAGCAGCGTCAACAGGGCCAGGGTCACGAAGCCGCCCTGCCAGCCCGAGTGCGGGATGACGGCATTCGCCAACAGCGCGCCGAGCGCCGCCTGTGCGAGGGTCTGCGCGACGAAGAAGATGCCGGCCACGCGAGGCGAGTTCGCGGTGCGCACGACGACGCCGGTTGTGCCCCAGATCAACACGCCTTCGGCCAGGCCGGCGGCCGCGCGCACGGCGGTCATCGCGCCGTCGCCGGTGGCCAGCAGGGTGAGCAGATCCAGGCCCGAGGCGAGCAGCGCGGCGACGATGGTGATGAGCCGCAGCCGCGACCACGGCAGCAGCGCGTTGCCGAGCACGACGCCGAGGCCCAGTGTCACGATCTCCGCCATCGCGACGATGCCCACGCCTTCGAGACTGACCTGCTTCGCCTCGACCAGCTCGCCGAGCAGGATGGGCTGGATGCCCACCATCAGCACGCCCATGGCGCCGATGGCCAGCGCGGCGGCGACTTGTCGGGGGCTGATCTCCGGGGCGTGGTTCATCGGCATCTGCGGCTTCCCTGTATCCCTGCGTGGCGTGATCTGGTTCAGTAGCCCTTGGCCTCTTCGGGCAGCAGGCCTTGTGCGAAGCGTCGTGCGGCGCGCGCCTCGTCCTTGTGCAGCCGGCGGTTGGCCACCAGGCGCACGATCCAGGGCAAGGGCCGCACGCGCCCGCCACCGGCGACCGCCAGCACATAGGCCTTGGCGCACTTCTCGAACAGCTCGGCGTTGAGCGCCAGGCGCGTCGCGGTCATGCCCAGGTACACCGGCCGGCCTTGCACCAACAGCGCATTGCCCCCCTTGCGCAGCGATGCGGCGACCTCGCGCACGGCAGCCGCGGCAGGCCCCATCGGGCCCAGATGGCGCGCCTGTTCGTCGAAGGCCTGCGGCATCACGCCGTTGAAATCCGCAAGACAGCGGCCGAAGCCGGCGCCGCCCACGGCGATCGCCCCCACATCGGCGCGCGCGCCGTAGGCTGCGGCGTGAACCTCGCTGTCGCCGGACGCCGCACGCAGCGGTACCCGTTGCGGTGCCGTGTCGCCCGCGAGGCCGAACCACATCGCATCGGTTGCCGGGACGCGCAGCGACAGGCTGGCGCCCTCGCTCGCCAGCAAGCCCCTGGCCTGCAGGCGCCCGCGCAGATCCAGCCACTGTTGGCGGAGCAACTCGTCGGTCGTCATCGCGTCAGACCAGCTTGAACACGTCTTCGAATCGATTCAGCGCGTCATCGATCACCTCGTCGGTGTCGGCCAGGCTGGTGTAGATGCGGCTGCCGGCCAGCGTGACCAGGCCGTGCGCGGTGTAGGCCGCGCCCATCTCCTCCATCATGTGCTTGCGCTGTTTCGCCTCGCCTTTCACGCGCAACAGCTTCAGGATGTTGCTCGTGTCCAGCAGCAGGACGCCCGAGGTCTGCAGGTGGACGATCGAGCCCATGTTGTAGGCCACGTACGGCAGGCCGAGTCGATGGATGATGCCTTCGAGGCCCTGGCACAGCCGGTCGCCGGCGCGCCCGGCCACGCCGGCGGCGTCGGTCCGCTGCGCCTCCAGCAGCGCGTGGTAGCCGGCCACGCACGACAGCGGGTTGGCCGACAGCGTGCCGCCGACGAAGGCCCGGCGCGCGGTCGTGCCGATGCCGCCGACGAGCAGCATCATCACCTCCTTGCGGCCACCGATCGCGCCGGCCATCGGGTAGCCACCGGTCAGGCACTTGCCCAGCACCGTGAGGTCGGGCAAGACGCCGAAGTAGGCCTGCGCGCCACCCATGCCGACGCGGAAGCCCGTGACCACCTCGTCGAAGATCATGAGGGCGCCGAACTCGTCGCACAGCGCCCTCACCTGCCGGTTGTACTCGGGGTGCACGGGCCGCGTGCCGCTCTCGGGCCCGAGCGGCTCGAGCAGCACCGCCGCCGTGCCGCCGCGCAGGCGGTTGAGCTGCAGCTTGCGGCGCAGTGCGTCGAGGTCGTTCGGGTTGCACTCCTGGGTGTTGCCGGTGGCGCCGCGCGGGATGCCGGTCGCCTCCATGCGGCCGGTACCGGGCAGGCGCATGCCGTAGACGAGCTGGTCGCTCCAGCCGTGGTAGGCGCCGCCCACCTTGATGATCCACTTCTTCTTCGTGTAGGCACGCGCCAGGCGGACCGCGCCCATCACCGCCTCGGTGCCCGAGCCGAGCAGGCGCACCATCTCGACCGAGGGCATGGATTGGCACACCAGTTCGGCCAGCTTGACCTCGTACTCGTGCAGCAGGCCGGTGACCGGGCCGCACGAATCCAGCACCTCGTTGACCTTCTGGCGCACCACCGGGTGGTTCGAGCCCAGCAGTGTCGGCCCGCCGGCCTGCAGGAAATCGGTGTAGCGGTTGCCGTCCACGTCGGTCAGGTGCGCGCCCTCGGCTTGGGCGATGGCCAGCGGGAACGGGTGGTTGAACGCGAGATTGTGCTGAACGCCGCCGGGGATCACCGCCGCGGCGCGCTCGGCCAGGCGCCTGGAGCCTTGGCAGCGCTCGTCGAAGTAGCGCATCACCTGCGGCATCTTGTCCGCACGAATGGGCCGCATCGGCTGCTTCACGAGATCATCGAAGCGGCGGTAGAGCTTGCCGACATCGGGCCAGGCCGAGATGGCGGGGCGCAACCCAGTGGCCGAAGCGGCCGTGTGGACGGGGGCGAGGTCGCTCATGAGTTGGCGGGGCGTCAAGAGGGTAGCGGGGTGGGGGCGGGCTCAGCGTGCGTCCAGCGCGTCGGTGACGCGTTGCAGGGCCGTCCGGAGGGCGGGTTGTTGCTCGGCGCGGGTACGGATCAGCTGCAGGAGATGCGTGCGCGACACGGTCTCGAGATCCTCGACCGCCTGCAAGGCGGCCGAGGTGCTGGTGCCGCAGCACAACGCGCCGTGGTTGAGCATCAGGTAGGCGTTGGTGTCGCGGCGCAGCTGACGCGCCAGCTTGGACGACAGCCAACGCGAGCCCGACGGGGCATAGCCGACAACAGGCACGCGTTTTCCCAGCGAAAGCCGGAGCGCACCGGCGGGGACTTCGAGCGGCTGCCCCAGCAGCGCGCAGGCGCTGGCCACGGGCTGGTGGGTGTGGATGCTGGCCTGCACGTCCGGCCGAGCGCGGAGCACGCGCGCATGCAGGCCGGCTTCGACCGACGGCACGCCCTCACCCTCGATCTGCATCAGGTCTGCCAGGCGCAGCACGCAAACGTCGGCCGGTGTCATCGTCAGGTAGTCGGTGGCGGAGGGCGTGACGGCCATGTGATCGGCATCGACACGCAGCGCGATGTTGCCGCCGGTGCCGGAGAAGTGGCCGCGCTGCGAGAGTTCGAGGCACAGGTCGACGACGGTTCGGCGGACTGGCAGCGTGTTCATGGTGCGTTGATCCGGTGATACAGCGGCGCGAGCCGGGTGCGCACTTCCTTGAAGGTCTCGAACTTGTCGCTGTACAGGCGGCGCAGCGCACTCGCCGGCTCATAGGTTCGACGCACCCGCCTCAGGTGGCCCAGATCGCCAAACTTCAAGGCGCCAAGGCCCACGCCGGCGATGAACGCCGCGCCGATCGCATTGGCCTGGATCGGGCTCGCGAGTTGGCGGATCGGCTGGCCGGTGACGTCGGCCATGATCTGGCACCACACGTCCGATTGCGCCCCGCCGCCGACCGCCGTGATGGTGCCGGCATCGCGGCCCAACAGGCGTGCGAACGGCTCGAGCATCCAGCGCGTGTTCAGCGCGACGCCTTCGAGGAAGGCGCGGAAGATGTCCTCGCGCGAGTGCTCGAGCGACAGGTTGAGCAGCCCCGCGCGCAGCCGCGGGTCATCCACCGGCGTGCGCTCGCCGAGCAGCCACGGCGTGTAGATGAGGCCACGTGCACCCGGCGGCACACGTGCCGCGATCTGGTTCAGCATCTCGTAGACCGCGGGGTGCTCCTCGTCGCTGGCCAGCTCATCGGCGTGGTACAGGATGCGATCGCGCAGGAACGAGAGGTTCGCACCGGCCGTGGACTGCAGCGCCATCGCGAGGTAGCGCCCGTCCACTGCGCACGGTATGGCGGCGATCTTGTGGCGCACGTCGGTCTTCATCGACGGCACATGCGCGCCCAGCCACGACGAGGTGCCCAGGTACAGGTGCGTCTCGTAATCGCCGACCGCCGCGCCGACCGCGACGGCCGAGTTGTCGACCGCGCCGGCGACGACCACGGTCGCCGGGCTCAGGCCCAGCGCCTGCGCCACCTCGGGGAGCACCGGCCCGAGGATGTCGGTCGAGCGCACGAGTTCGGGGAGCTTCGCCGCATCGATGCCGAGCAGGCGGATCAGGCCGGCGTCGTAGCGCACCTGCCGCAGGTCACGGTTGTCGGTGACCCAGGCGGTGAGCATCGAATCCTGTGTCGCGCAGAAGCGGCCCGACAGGCGCAGGTTCAGGTAGTCGAGTACGTTCAGGAACTGGTGGGTTCGCTCGTAGCGCTCGGGTTCGTGATCGCAGATGTAGGCCATGTGCCCGGCCGAGTCACGCCCCGACAACGACGGCGCGCCGCCGGTCAGCCGCAGCCAGCGCCACAGCTTCAGCGGCCCGTAGCCTTCGATGTTCGGGCCGCGCCCGCGCACGCGGCGCGCCATGGCGGCCGCGCCGCGCGAGTCGAGCCAGGTCAGCGCGCGCCCTAGGGGTTGGCCGAGGCGGTCGACACACACGGTGCCTTCGGTCTGGGTCGAGCAGCACACCGCGACCACGCGGCTGCGCAGGCCGGCGTCCCCAGCGAGGATCTCGCCGGCGCTCGCAAGAAGGGCCGTCCACCAGTCCTGCGGGTCCTGTTCGGCCAGCGCACCTTGTACGTGCAGTTTGACCGCGCGGAACGCCCACGCGTGGACCGTACCGTCCAGCGACACCAGGGCGCATTTGCAGCCCGAGGTGCCCAAGTCGACGGCCAGCACGAGGCGCCTGTCAGGCGCGCAGGCCGGGGCTTCTGGCGCTGGGCGCATCTCAGTGGCCGGGCGCGACCGAGACAACGACCTGGGCTCCACCGGTGGCACACCATGCGCCAGTGAGCCCCGTGGCGCGGCCCGGCTTGGTTTGCGGCAAAGAGTTGGCAGGGATCAAGGTGGCAGCGGACTTCACGGGACGAGCCATGCGACAAGTGGCCATGGCAAGTATATAGTCATCACTACCGTTTTAAGCCGGCGAGTTTGCTCGGACAATCCCTGATGCCCCACGACCTGCGCCCGAAGCACCCCAGCGGACAGCCCCCACCCTCGCTCACGACCAAGAAGCAGCCCGCACAGCAGCGCGCAACCGAGACCTACGAGCGCATCCTGGCGGTGACGGCGCAGACCCTGGCCGACGTCGGCATCGAGCGGCTGTCGACCAACCTGGTCTGCGAGCGTGCCGGGCTGTCGCCGCCGGCGCTGTACCGCTACTTCCCGAACAAGTACGCCTTGCTGTGCGAACTGGGGCAGCGCCTGATGCAGCGCCAGAACGAGCGGGTCGGCCACTGGATCACGCTGGAGGTCTTCAGCGGCGGCATCGATCGTGTGGAGCGGGCAGTCGAGGGGCTGATCCTCGACACCTACCAGGTGACGGTGGAAACCGTGGGCGGCGTGTGGATCATGCGGGCCTTGCGCGCGGTGCCGGCGCTGCAGCAGGTCCGGTTGGCATCACACGCTGCCGTCACCCATGAGCAGGCCTTGCTGCTGGCCCGTGCTTTGCCCAAGGCCAACTCGGCCGAACTGAAGCTCGTCAGCCGCATCGTCGTGGAGCTGATCTACGCGACGGTCGAGATGATCTTCGACGAACCCATGGACGTGAAGGCCGTGGCGCGAACGGTGGCTCGCATGTTGGCCAGCCATCTCCCCCGCATTCAGCGGCCGCCGCGTGCCGGCAGCCGCCAGACACCGTCAACCAGGGCCGCCTGACCCCGAGCTGGATCGAGCCGCCCATCGGAGCGAAGTTCGCTGCGTTCACCCAGAGCGGCGCACAATGGCGCGCACCGGCGCTGCAGGCGACTGTCAACAGAAGCCGGCCGGCCGGGGGCAGCTCAAGGAGTACGGGCGTGGTGATTGATCGTGGCGTGGCGATTGGTCCTGGGCACACATCCCGCTGTGCGCTGCTTGCAGGCGCTCTGTGTGCGCTGCTGCCAGGCCTGGCGACGGCCGACGCTGTGGACGACGCCCGTCGGGCGATCGAATCCGCATCGACCCGCTCGCCGGCCTGGACCGGCCCCAGGTCCGGGCCGGTTGCCGCACCTGGCAAGACCATCGCGGTGTTGGCTGAAGACCTTCGCAATGGCGGCGTCCTTGGGGTTGCCCAGGGCATCCGCGAGGCTGCGAACTCGATGGGCTGGAAGGTGCGCATCGTCGATGCGGGCGGTACGGCAGACGGCCGCCGCCGCGCGGTGGCCGACGCCGTGGCCGCCGGCCCCGACGGCCTGGTGATCTGCGGCTCAGACGCTCACGAGCTCGAACCCGCGCTGCGGGAGGCGAGCCCTCGCCTGCCGCCGGTGGTCGGCTGGCACGCGGGCCCACGCCCGGGTGCCATCGCGGGGACCTCCGTGGCGATGAACGTGACCACCGACCCGATCGCGGTCGCGCGCACGACGGCGCTGGCAGCCGTGGCGCAGTCGTCCGGCAAGGCCGGTGTCGTGGTCTTCACCGATTCGCGGTTCGCCATCGCGACCGCCAAGGCGCAGGCCATGGCCGAGGTGATTCGCCAGTGCAGTGGCTGTACGCTGCTCGAGGTGCGCGATGTCGCCATTTCGGAGAGCGCGGCTCGCATGCCGGCGGTGACCCGGGAACTTCTGGCGGCGCACGGGTCACGCTGGACGCATGCGCTGGCGATCAACGACATCTACTTCGACTATGCGGTGCCGGTGCTGATCGAGGCAGCACTGCCCAACCGGGCGATCAGCCTGCTGTCGGCAGGCGACGGCAGTGCGTCGGCGTTCATGCGCATCCGCGCTGGGACCTACCAGACCGGCACGGTGGCCGAGCCGCTGAACCTGCAGGGCTGGCAGGTGATCGACGAGTTGAACCGGCTCTTTGCCGGGCAGGCGGTCAGTGGTTTCGTCGCGCCGGTCCATCTCGTGTCTGGTCAGAATGTCGGCTCGGACGGCGGCTCCCGGTTCGTCTACGATCCGGAGAACGGCTATCGGGACATCTACCTGCGGATCTGGAATCGACGCTGACATGGGGCAAGGCTTCTTCGCCATGCGAGCCCACTCGTCGCAGAGATGGGCCGCCCTGCTCAGCCGGCTCACGCCGCACTCGCTGCGTGCGCAGTTCGCCGTTGCGCTGTCGGCCATGGCCATACTCATCGTCGTCGGCGGCGCGACCGCCTTCCTTGCCCTGTTCGCCACCGGCAATGCGGCGCGCCGGTTCTCGGAGGAACAGCTCGCACGCGCGAAGAACACCCAGGACCTGCAGCAACGGACCTTGCAGATCGAACTGCTGGCCGAACGCATGGTCACAGCCGATTCCCGGGCCGATGCCCGCCAGACCTACGCTCAGATCCTGAGCGAACTCGATGCGCTCGATCAACTGACCGCACGGCTGGCGGTCAGCGAGGACGTGTCCGTGCTCGATCTGCACCAGTCCAGCCAGCTGTTCCGGAGCTCGGCCCATGTCCTGGCACAGCTTCGCGATGCCGCGGCACGACCCGGCCCTGCGGATGTGTCGGCGAGCACCGCACTGAGGAGCTACCGCGACGAGATGCAGGTCCACGCGCAGGCATTGGCGAAGTCCGCCCGCGAGCAATCGGATCGGCTCGCACAGGCCCATCAGGCGGCCGTCCTGCGCGTCGTCGACGCGTCGCAAAGGAGCGCGTACTGGGTGGTCGCCTGGCTGGCCTTCAGCCTGGTGGCCGCCTGGCTCATCGCGCGTGTGTTTCTCGGCCAGCACGTCATGTCGCGGCTGCAGCAAGTCAGCCGCAGCCTGCTCTCCGTCGACGAGCACAACGATCCACAACCGCATGTTGCCGTGCAAGGCCACGACGAAATCGGCGCGATGGCGCGCGCGGTGGAACGCTTCCTGGGTGACCGCCGTCAGCTGGCAACGACCCGCACGCAGCTCGAGGCCGAGCAGCAACGCCTGGCCGCGATCATCGACAACACTGCCGACAGCATTGTGGTGCTGCAGGGCGGGCGGGTGCTGCAACTGAACCGCGCCGCGGAGCGGATGTTCGGCCTGTCCCATGCGCAAGCGGCCGACCAGCCCGGGGACGCGCTGTTGGCCGACTTCGATTGGAGCCCCGGCGCCGTTCCCGGCATGGCGCGCGACGCGTTGGCGCGCCACCGAGATGGATCGACCACGCCGGTGGAGGTATCGCTCAACCCGGTGACTTCGGGCACTGGCAATTTGGTCGTCCTCGTGATCCGCGACGCCACCTTGCGCAGGGAGGCCGAGCGGCATCTCATCGCGGCACGCGACGCTGCCGAGGCCGCCCGCGAGACACAGGCCGTCTTCCTGGCGAACATCAGCCACGAACTGCGCACCCCGTTGAATGGCATTCTCGGGTTCGCGCAGATCCTGCGGCGCGATGAGCCATTGACCAAGCGGCAAGCCAGAGGGCTGAAGATCATCGAGGAAAGCGGGCAGCATCTGCTGATGCTCATCGACGACATTCTCGACCTGGCCCGCATCGACAAGGCCAGGCTCGAGCTGCACCCGATCGAGGTCGACCTGCCGGCCTTCCTGCAGACGGTGTGCGACATGGTCCGCATCAAGGCGGAGGAGAAGCACCTGAACTTTGTCTATGAGGCGGCACCCGATCTGCCTGTGGTGGTCCTTGTCGACGAGAAGCGGCTGCGCCAGGTGCTGCTCAACCTGCTGTCGAATGCCATCAAGTTCACTGACGCCGGACAGGTGACGTTGCGCGCAAGGACTGTGCAGCCGCAGGCAGGCAGTACCGCTGGCGGCCTGCATTTCGATGTCGAGGACAACGGCATCGGCATGAACGACGCGCAGCTGGCAAGGCTGTTCCAGCCATTCGCCCAGGTGGCCGAGCATCAGCGTCGCACAGGTGGTGCCGGGCTCGGCCTGGCCATCAGCCGTCAGCTGGTACGGCTGATGGGCGGGGACATCGAGGTCCACAGTGGCGAGGGCCGGGGCAGTGTCTTCTCGTTTGAGATCGGGGCGCCAGCGCTGCAGGCACCGGCTCGCACCCTGCCTGCCGCCCTGCCCGCGCCGCAGGTACCCGGCCACGAGATCCCGCCGGACCCCCGGGCCGCTGTCAACGGCGCGCGCGTGCTGGTCGTCGAGGACAACGCGATCAACCGGGAACTGGTGACGGGGCTGTTGAGCACCGCCGGCGTCGTCGTCAGCGTTGCCTGCGATGGCCAGCAGGCACTGGACATGCTCGACCAGCAGCATGTCGACGCCGTGCTGATGGACTGCATGATGCCGGTCATGGACGGCTATGCCGCGACCCGTGCACTGCGGCTGCGCCCCGAGCTTCAGGCCCTGCCTGTCATCGCACTGACCGCCAACGCGATGGTGGGAGACCGTGACAAGGCCCTCGCCGCAGGCATGAGCGACCACATCGCCAAGCCCGTCAAGGCCGACGAGCTGTTCGCGACCCTTGCACGCTGGTTGCGTTCCGCCAAGGCCGTGGGGTCTGAACCGGCCGGCGTCGCTCGCCTATAGTCACCTGCATCCGTGCCTCACGGCCGCAACCACTTCTTCCAAGGAGGCACACATGGCTTCAACTCCTCCACCCGGCGCTCGATGGAGATGGCTGGCACGGCTGGGCGCAAGCGGGCTTGCCGCTGGCGCCGCGCTGACCTTGCTAGGCACGGCCGCCTCGGCGGAAACCTCGTATGCCCGTCCGTGGGTGGACGGGAACCGCACGGTGCCTGTCTTCGATATGGCCGAGGCCGTGACGGAGGTCGTCTACGTCGAGACCGGCTTCGACCGGGAACACGACGGAACGGTCGACACCATCAAGGTCGAGATCACCCGCCCGGACACGGCGGAGGGTGCCCAGATCCCGTTGATCATCCACGCCTCGCCGTACTTCTTCCAGGGGACCCGCAATGCGTGGGAAACCAACTTCTTCGTCCCGCGCGGCTATGCCGTGGCAACGGTGGCACTCCCCGGGACCGACTTCTCCACGGGCTGCGCCGACGTCGGCGGCGAACGTGAGGTGCTGGGCACCAAGGCCGTCATCGACTGGGCCAACGGGCGGGCCAGGGGTGCCTACGCCGACGGATCCAAGGCGGTCGCCAAATGGCACAACGGCAAGTCCGGGATGATCGGCGTCTCGTGGGACGGGACGATCGCGAACTCGGTCGCGGCCACCGGCGTCGAGGGGCTCACGACCATCGTGCCGGTCGCCGCCATCTCCAGCTGGTACGACTACACCCGCGGCAATGGCATTCCCTTCTTCGAAGGGCACGTCGGGTTCCTGAACGACTTCGTGAGCAACTACCGCAGCCAGTTCTGCAGGGACATGACGCCGCGTCTGCAGACGAGGTCGGACGACCCGACGGGGAGCTACAACTCCTGGTGGTCAGTCCGCGACTACCGGTTGGACGCATCGAATGTCAAAGCCAGCGTCTTCGTGGTGCACGGTCTGAGCGACGAGAACGTGAAGACCCGCCAGTTTGGCGAGTGGTGGGACGAACTCGCCAGGCTGGGCATCGAGCGACGGCTCTTCCTGCACCAGGGCCAGCACGTCGAGCCGTTCTTCTCGTTCGGTGCCAACTACAGCACCCCGCTGCTGCAGTGGTTCGACTACTACCTGCAGGGCATCGACAACGGGCTGCCGAACGAGCCGCAGGCCATCATCCAGCGCGAGAACCTGACGTGGTCCACCGACGCGGTGTGGCCACCTGCCGACACCGTGGACCAGAAGCTGAAACTTTCCAACCCGCTGGGTCGGACGGCCGGCGCGTTGACCACGCAAACCGCCCATGTCGGCCAGGCGGAGCGCTTCCTGAGCTTCACGCAGTCAGCCGACTACTCGAGCGACTCCATCGTCGCGAACCCGACACAGCCACGCGGGGACCGGTTGGTGTTCCTGAGCGACAAGCTTCAGGGCCCGGTCCGGGAGTCCGGTACCGCCACGATCACCTTGCGCGTGAAGGTCGACCGCAAGGCGGCCGGGTTCCAGGCCAGGGTGGTCGACTACAACGACGGCATCGCCTACATCGTCTCGCGCACCCAGGCCGACCTCGGCCACCACAAGTCCTGGAACGGCCAGAAGGAGTTGGTACCGGGCAAGTGGTACGAGCTGACCTGGGAGATCAACGCCGATGACCGGATCTTCGCCAAGGACCACAACCTCGGCCTGGTGATCACCGCGGAGAAGCCCAACCCGCTGATCGCGTACGAGCCCGTCACGGCAACTGTCGACACCAGGAACTCCTGGATCACGATGCCGCTCTCCGGCAACCTGGCCAGCCTGGGTGCCGCCGGCAAGCTTGCCGCGATCCACACCACGACTGTCGGCCCCCCCGAGCCGTCCAGGAACGTTCACGAGTTCATTCGGGAGTTCTTCGAGGGTTCAAGATAGTTTTCCCAGCGACTTCAGGCCCTCGATCACCGGGGCGAGTCGCCGGGAGACATCCAACAGCAGCGCGTCGAGCCTGGTTTCCTCGGCGGGTTGCTGGCAGGCCTCTTCGAGCGCCGTCGCCGCCTGCTGGATCGGCGCCATGCCCAGCGAACCGGCTTCGCTCTTGAGGTCATGTGCCATTCGCGTCGCAGCGGCCATGTCGCCGGCCGCGCGGGCAGAGTTGAAGCGCTCGGGGAAGTCGCCCTCGCGGTCGCGGAACATGCGCAGCAGGCGGTTGTACAGCCTGCGATCGCCCTCCAGGCCATCGAGCCCGGCCTGGAGATCGAGGCCGGGCAGCACGCCAGGCAGTTCGGCGTTCGTGGCAGTTGGCGCTCCGGTGGTGTGGCGCGCGTCGGGGCGGACCCAGCGGCTGAGCGTGGCGAACATCTCTTCGACCTTGATCGGCTTGGCAATGTGGTCGTCCATGCCTGCCGCCAGCACCTTGTCGCGGTCCCCCACCATCGCATTGGCGGTCATCGCGATGACCGGCAGGGTTTTCCACTGCGGGTGCTGGCGGAGCCGCCGGGTGGCGGTGTAGCCGTCCATGACCGGCATCTGGCAGTCCATCAGCACGCAATCGAAGCGCTGGCGCGCGATCAGTTCCAGCGCCTCCTGACCGTCGCACGCGACGCTGACGACGACACCGGCGTCGCTCAGCAGGTCGACCGCAAGTTCCTGGTTGATGGCGTTGTCCTCCACCAGCAGGACATGCGCGCCGCGCAGACTGGCCCGATGGCTGTCCAGCGCCTCTTCGCGCAGCGCCGCGCGCGTCGGGCTGCTCAATGACAGGCCCAGTGCCGCGTTGCATGCATCCAGCATGGTGGAGGGCGTGATGGGCTTGGCCAGCAAGGCCCCCACCGCCAATTGCTGCTGGTCGAGGCGCTGCAGCACCTCGTCGCGGCTGAAGGCCGTCAGCATCAGCACTGCGGGCGTGGCGTGGCGCGCGCCCGTGCGCTGGGCCAACCGGCGTGCGCACTCCAGGCCGTCCATCACCGGCATCTGCCAGTCGAGCAGCAGCAGGTCATAGGGGTCGTCGCCTTCATCGGCGAGCGCCACCTGGCGCAGTGCGTCCAGGCCATCCACAGCGGCATCCGGACGCAGGCTCAGCGCCGTGGCCATGGACACCAGAACTTCGCGGGCGCAGGCGTTGTCGTCCACGATCAGCACCCGGGCTCCATGCAGTCCGTCGCGCAGCGGCGTGAGCGCTAGGGCCACTGTCTCAGCCTGCAGTCCCAGGCGCAGGCTGAACTGGAAGCTGCTTCCACGTCCGGGCGCACTGACGACCTCGATCTCGCCGCCCATCAGGTGCACCAGGTGCCTGCAGATTGTCAGGCCCAGGCCCGTGCCTCCGTAGCGGCGGCTGGTGGAGGCATCCGCCTGCGCAAACGGCTGGAACAGCCGGTGCAGCTGCTCGTCGCTCATGCCGACGCCGGTGTCACGCACGACGAACCGCAACTGCACCGACGTGCTGTCATGGTCCATCACCTCGATGGAGACCACCACCTCGCCCTGCTCGGTGAACTTGACCGCGTTGTTGCCCAGGTTGAGCAGCACCTGGCTCAGGCGAGAGGGATCGCCGACCAAGGCTGTCGGCAGGTGGGGCGGCTCGACGAACAGCAGCTCCAGGCCCTTTTCCTGCGCCTTCATGCCGACCATGTTGCCCAGGTTGTCCATCACGTCGCCGAGATTGAACGGGATGAGCTCCAGATCGAGCTTGCCAGCCTCGATCTTCGAGAAGTCGAGGATGTCGTTGATGATGCCCAGCAGCGATTTGGCCGAGGCATGCACCTTCTGGATGTAGTTGCTCTGCCGCGGATCGAGACCGCTTTGCAGCGCCAGGTGCGACATGCCGAGAATCGCGTTCATCGGCGTGCGGATCTCATGGCTCATGTTGGCCAGGAACTCGCTCTTGGCCCGGGTGGCGGCCTCGGCGGCGCGCTGCGCCCGCTTGAGATCGGTGATGTCCAGCGAAATGCCGCCGACCGCGTAGGTCTTGCCGCTGGCATCCTGCAACGGGAAGACGTGCGTCTGGAAGGTGCGGACATCGCCGTCTGGGCCGGGCCTCTCATGCTCCGCACGCAGGCCTTGGCCTTCAGCAGCCACTTGCCTGTCCTCGGCCGCCACGCGTGCGGCGGTGGCACTGTCGATCAGATCGTCATCGCGCTTTCCGACCAGCGACTCCCCTTCATGGCCGACGACACGGGCGAGGCGCGCGTTGTGGCGCACATAGCGTCCTTCCAGATCCTTCACATAGACGGCGGCCGGCACGTTTTCGATGATCGCCTGCAACGCGTTGCGGCTGCGTTCGAGTTCGGTCGTACGCATGTGCACGCGCCGCTCGAGATCGATGTTGAGCGTTCGAACCTCCTCCTCGGCGCGCTTGCGGGCCGTGAGGTCCGAGACCACCGCCACGCCCCCGTGCACCTGGCCCGCCTCGTCGACGAGGGGGCGCGCGGTCACGTTGAGCCAGCGGCCTTCCTTGAGCGCCGTGTTGGCAACGAACACCTCCACGTCGTCGCACGACTCGCCGCGAACGGCCCGGGCCAGCGGCAACTCCGCAGCGGGATAGGGCGTGGCCTGATCGGGAAGGTAAAGCCCGTAGCGCTGGCTGCGCTCGCCCACCTGCCCCGACGTGAAGTCGATGCCGATGAGGCGCTCGGCCGCCGGGTTGACGAGCACGAGCTTGCCTTGCGCGTCGGCAACAAACACGCCTTCGCCCATGCTGTCCAGGATGGACCGCTGGATACGGAGTTGGCTTTGCAGCTCGGCATGGCCTGCTGCGAGCCGCTGGAGCGCGCGACGCTGGCGAACCAGGAGAGCAGCGGCACTGGCCAGCAGTGCCAAGGTGACTGTCAACCCGGCCCAGAGCCAGCGTTGTGGCTGCTCTGACTCGGCGCGGGTGGTGGATTGGGCCAAGGGCGCAACGGCGCTGGCGGACCCCACTGGTAGGCTTGCCCCGGTGGCCTGGCCCAGCGCGCCACCCAAGGCGGTACCCGACAGGAACAGGCCGAGTGCGATCAAGCACGGGGCCCAGCAAAGTCCCGAAATCCGGCGAGGCAACCAGGCCCATTCCGGCGAACACTGGGTGCCCTTCAGGTTGCCCCCAAGGCCCGGCCGATTGCATGCCTTCGCACAATCAAGCGACGGTGAATCGTCCATTCCAAAGTGCCCCGGGTGCTCCCGTGCCAACCGAAGCCAGACGGTAGCAGAGTGTGGGGCGATTGCAAATCAGCCGACCGGCGCGACACGCCCGCGCCGGTCATGTGCCCAGGCGCTCGCGCAGCGAGGTTCGCCAGTGCTGCAGATGGCGGGCCAGCAGCAGCGCCAAGGCGAGCACGGCGAAGGCCGGGCGCAGATCCGCCCTCGCCTGGACAGCACGGGCAAGATCGAGCGGCGTCATGGCCGCAGCCAGGGCGTCGGCCACGCCGGGCCCTTCAGTGGCCTGCATGCGGTGGTAGCCCAAGCCCAGTTCCCCCGCCAGCTGGCGCAGGTAACCCTCGCGCAGCGACGACAGGTGTTCGCTGCCCGGCGAGGTGCCGGGCAGCGGTGACACGGGGGCATCCTTGTCGACGACCATCGTTTCCCCCGCCACGCTGCCGCCCCGGCCCTGGCTGAACGGGTCGCTTTGCAACACGTCGTCGGCACGCCAGAAACCGAGCGGCCGGCCCAAGGGGTCGGTCTTCGGAATGGGGGCCGGCGACAGGCCACCCACACCCACGATCAAGCCCGTCGCGTCGCCGGGCTTGTCGTCGAACGGCGGGCGGCGCCGCGGGTTCAAGGGCGGCGCCTCGTGCCCGTCGGTGACAAAGACGAGGGAGGGCTTCTGCGGCAGTTGCTTGACGATGCCGATGCCGCTGTGCAGCCCCTTGGCCACCTCGCTGTTGCCGCTCCAGGCCATTTGCCCGTCGATGCGGGCCAGCGTGGATTGCAACTCGCCGAGATGGGCACACACCTCGACAGGCGCCAGCAGCAGGAATGAGCGGTACTCGGTGAACACCCCCCACCCGACCTTCGAGCCGCAGGGCAGCTTGAGCAGGGTGTGGCGCAGCATGTGCTTCGCGAATGCCAGGCGGGACACGGGCCGGCCCGCGAGTTCCTGGTCGGTGACGTTCATGCTCTGTGTCACATCGAGCACGACGACGTGCTCGAACAGGGGCTGCTCCATCTGCAGGCCCGGCTCCAGGAAGTTTGCCGCGAGCACCAGTGCAGCGCTGCCCAGCAACCATCGGTCACGGTCGCGCCGGACGCTGGCCCATGCGCCGGCCAACCCACGGCTCCAGGCCCGGCTGAACGCATTCATGGCAAGCCCGGCGAGAACCCGCGCATGGTGGTCGCCGCGCGCTCTGCCTTGCGCGGTTCCTGGGCAAGATCGGCGTCGGCCTCTTCGGGATCCGGCAGCAGGCGCTGGGCGCGCTCGAGGTTGTAGCGCGCGTCCCAGTGGCCTGGGTCGTTGCGCAGCACGTCGCGGTAGAGCTCTTTCGCCAGCTCGACCAGCGCAATCGCCTGGCCGGGCTCGGGTCCGGCGCGGGCCCGCATGGCCTCGCGCAGCAGCAGATTGGCGCTGTTGTAGCGCGCCGCCTGCCTGAGGCGCTGATCGCCCTGCAGCGCCTGGTAGTGCTTCAAGGCCGCGTCGATGGCGCCGCTGGCCGCCAGCGCCTGGGCGTATGCGAACTGCAGCTCGGGCACGGCGTCGACGGCCGGTGTCTGCAATGGGCCCGACGCAATCAGCGCATTCAGCCGGTGCAGGCGCCAGGCCCTGGCCGCGTCGATGCCCGCGACGAGCACCAGCACCGCCAGGGCGGCGAAGACGACCCGCGTACGCCGGGGAGTCGCTAGGCCCATCGCTTGATCTCCAGCGCATGGGCCGCGAGCAGCAGCAGCACGCACGACAGCGCCACGCCATAGGCCCATGGCGACAGATCGCGCCGCGGCACGATGTCCTGGTAGACGATGGGCAGGTTTTCGAGGCGGTCCAGATCGTCGATCGCCTTCTGCAGCGCCGCCGGGTTCTCGGCTTCGTAGGCGCGGTAGGGCACGCCGAGCGATCCGAAGTAGCGGTGCAGGGCGTACTCGGGCACGACGTCGACGTTGGCCGGCGCCTCGCCCCTCTCCAGCATGAGGCCGGGGCTGTTGAGAGAGCGAAGGTAGATCCAGTAGATCGCGGCCCGGTGCTTGCGCACGAGGCGCTGGATCTGCTCGCGCGCGTCGGGGTCGATCTGGTCGCCGCCGTCGGACACCAGCAACACGATGCGCGACCCGGTATAGGGCCGGTCCTCGAAGTACGACAAGCCCGCCAGCAACGCCAACGCGATGTCGGTTTCGGACAGGCCGCGCCCGATGTTGCCCGCGGTGATGGCCGCCTGGATCACGTCCTGCTTCTGCGTGAAATCCAGCACCCGCATCGGCACCGTGCTGAAGACGACCATGCCGAACCGATCGTCCGGTCGCTTGGCCGCGAACTCGGACAACAGCTTTCGGGCCGCCTGGCCTTTCGGGTCGCGCTCGCGGGCGTTGGCGAGCCGCGAGTAGTAGTCCAGCGCTTCGGGGCCCGTGCTCTTGAGGGGCGCGGGGCCCGTGGTACTGCCGCCTGCAAACCCCTGGTCCATGCTGCGGCTGCGGTCCACCACCAGCACGATCTCGGCGCCCTGGCCCACCCGCTCGATCACGTACTCGGGCCGGTACGGGCCACCGAGCCCGAGAACGATGGCAACCAGCGCCAGCATTGCCGCCAGGCGCAAGACCCAATGCAGCACGATCGACGCGCGGTCGCGCGGCACGAACGCCACGAAGGCATTGCGAAGCGGATGCTCGGCGCCGGGCAGCCAGGCCAGCAGCGCGAGTGGCAGCAGCCACAAGACCCAGATGTTGGCAAAGCTCACGCGGCCCCTCGCTCCGCGTCACGGCACTGGCGGCAGAGCCGGAGCAGCCAGGCGTCCTGGTCTGCAGCGGGCGTGCCGGCGCCCGCAAAGAACTGCTCGTGCGAGCGCTGGAAAAAGAGCAGCAACTCGTCGCGCAGGCCGTTGAACTGAGGGTGGCCGGCCAGGAAGCGGTCCAGGTCCGGCTCGAACACGACCTGGCCCGCCGTCTGGTTCAGCGCCTCATGCAGCCGCCGATAGGCCGCATGCCGCTGAGCGGCGGGGGCTGGCGCAGGCAAGCCGCGCAGCGCCAGCCAGGCGAGCCCAAACGGGCGCCGCCGCCGCGCGGCCCAGGGCAGGCCGAGGTACACGTGGGCCAGGTAGCCGAGCAGCAGCAGCATGGCCGCACCATAGGCCAGCAGCCGCAGCCGAGCGGCCGAGGTGTCGATCGACGGCACTGGCGCATCGGGCCGCATCTCGCCAAGCCCCTCCCGCAGCCGCGCCTCGACCGGCGCCAGCGGCCCGACTGTCAGCGGCCAGGCGTCGATGCGCAGTTCCTCGTCGCGCGGCCATCCTTTCAGGCGCAGCAAGACGGGCGGCAGCTCCAGGGTGCGCACCTCAGGCGGAGACAGGAAGACCTGATACTCCAGCGTCAATTCGTGGCGCCGTCCATCGGCCTGCCAGAAGTCGCTCTTCGAGACGCGTCGCAACTCGATGGCCTGGCCGCGCCGGGCGCCTTGCGGGAGCGACGTGGCGTCCAGCTCCAGCCCCGTCGGTACCTGGACGGTGACGACCCGCGACACCACATCCCCGACCGAGTAGCCGAAGGCGCGCGGCTCCTGCGCCGTGGCGGTGGCCACGGTGGCCGCGCCGGCCACACCGCCACACAGCGCCAGGGCCGCGGCCAGCGATTGCCCGCAGGCGACGGTCCGGCTCATGAATGGAAGTACCGGGTGACGGCGTCGGCGTCGAACCCGCCTTCGACGAAGAGCGGGCCGAGACGCCGGGACCTGAACAGTTGCACCAAGGCCTCGCGCCGCGCCCGCTGCACGGCCAGCCAGCGCTGCCGCAAGGCCGGCCGCCACCAGACGAGCCGGCGCTGTCCCCTCTCGGGGTCGACCACATGAGCCAGCCCCCGTGCTGGCCCCAGGCCGAACTCCAGCCGATCCCACAGCACCACCGGCACCACCTCGTGCGCTGCCAGGCTGTCGAGCACCGCCGCCACGAACTCCATCGGCAGATGAAAGTCAGACAGCAGGAAGACCAGCGCGCGCTGGCGGCCCAGGTACCCGTGTGCGTCGAGCAGCCCCTGCGCCGAAGTGCCCCCGGGCTGCAGGCTGCGCAAGGCGCTCGCGATGCTGCCGCCGACCCCGCGCACCCGGGTCTGCGGCTGCAGGAACTGCTCGCACACCCGCGTGTCACAGCCGATGAATCCGAAGCTGTCGGCATTGCGCCAGACCGACCACGCCAGGCTCTCGGCAAAGTCGGCCATCACCTGGAGCTTGGCGTGGGTGCCCGCGAAGCCCATCGACGCCGACAGATCCGCCACCATCGTGACCGGGATCGACTGGCGCTCGCTGTGAACGCGGACGAGCCAGTTGCCCATCGGGTCGCGCAGGCTGGCGTGCAGGTCGAGGCGGCGTGGGTCGGGCGCGTCGATCAACGCAGCATGGCCGCGGAATTCGAAGCCGCTGTCGCCGCGCGTGCTGCGGTGCCGCCCCGGGAAGTGGCCCCGCACGGCCCCGCCGACGCGGTAGTGGATCTCCTTGTGCACGTCCATGGCGCCTGCTCTGCGCGGCTCAGGGCGCGGCGACGCCGTGCAGGATGCCAGCAATCAGGGGCCCCGAAATCTCGTGGCGTCGCATCTCGTACACCGGCTGGTAGCACAGGCGGTGCGCGATGCTCTCGACGAACACCGACTGCACATCTTCCGGGGTTACGTAGCTTCGGTCCTGCAGCCAGGCCGTCACCCGTGCCGCGCGCAGCAGCATGCTCATGCCGCGCGGGCTGGCGCCGGCCAGCATCAGCTTCGACACATCGAGATCGCTCACGTGCACCCCGAACTCGGCAGGTGCGGCGGTGGCCCGCCACAGCGCCAGCACATAGGCCTGCAGCGCATCCGAGGCGGCGATGCTGCGCTGCACCATGTCCGACACGGCATTCAGCTCCTGGTGGACAACCATCGCGCCAGCCAGTTCGCCCAGCAGCCGATCGGTGTCGTGGAACCTCGGGTCGAACATCAGCTGGCGGCGATCGTCCTGCGTGGCCGGCGGGTCGATGGTGACCTCCATCATGAAGCGATCTCGCGCCGCCGAGGAGATCTCGAAGGTCTCTTCGCGCTCCACACGGTTGCGGTCGGCGAACACCAGCATGTGGGGCAGGCTGTGGTCGCGATTGAACGCCGAGACGCTGCGCTCGGCCATCGCCCGCAACAGCAGCGAGTGCACCTGGGGCCGCGCGCGATTGATCTCGTTGAAGAAGAAGATCGCGAGACTCTCGCCGTGCCTGATCAGCGGCCCGGGATCGACGGCGGGCCGGCCGTCCCTGCCGATGTGGGTGTAGTACACGAGGTCGTTGGGCATCAGGTCGATCGTGCCCTCGACGCGCGCAAAGTCGCCGCCCAGCACCCGCGCGAAGGCCCGCAGCAGAGTCGTCTTGCCCACCCCGACGTCGCCCTGCAGCAGCACATGGCCGCGGGCGAACACGGCCGTGTTGACCATGCGGATCACGCGGGCCTGGCCGATCACCGCCTTGGCCACTTCGGCCTCCAGGCCCAGGGCGCGCTGGCGCCAGTCGGTCAGCAACGCGTCGTTTCGCTCCATGCGGCGTCCTTGGTTGGGGCCGGCGACGGTGCCATCAGACCCCGCCTCGGGTGGGTGTCCGGCCACCCTGACCTAGCAATCGCCGGGCCGCTGCGCAGGCCGATGTCATGGCCGCCATGGGAGCTCCTGGATTACCCGCAGGTCCGGCGAGACGCCTCGACCTTGGCGATGAAACACTTTGTGCCGATGCGGATGCAACGCTTTCGGCGCACCTTGGCAACGGCCTGCCTGTCGCCGCTCGGGCTCACCGTCGGAAGAGGTGTTTTCACTGGTACTTTCCCTATACATGGCGCCCTTCGGCCAGGGCGACCTGGGGCCATTTTTCGAAGCCGCCATCGGGGCGGCCCATGCTGTGAACGACGAGGTGGGCAGGCCGGCGACCTCGCGATGCCCGGTGAGACCGACGGCGAATCCGCGGGCGGACGGTGGCCCGCCAATCCGGGCGCAGAAATTGCGGAAGGGTGCTCGCCGAGTTCTCGATGCCGCGCTTGGGGTTCGTTGGTCGGATGACGTTGTGCGGCAGGGCTCCGGTCTATTCAACAAGGAGACAGCAATGCGAATTTCTGGGCAATCGTATCGGCCCGCTTGGTCGCGTGTCGGGCTGGCACTGCTCGCACTTCCGAGCTTGGCCCTGGCCAACGCGGACGTCGAGAAGAACATCGCCAACGAGAAGAACTGGGCGATGCAGGCTGGTGACATGTTCAACCAGCGCTACAGCAAGCTGAAGCAGATCAACACCGGCAACGTCGGCAAGATGCAGGTCGCGTGGACCTTCTCCACCGGCGTGCTGCGCGGCCACGAAGGCTCGCCGCTGGTGGTGGACGGCAAGATGTATCTGCATTCACCCTTCCCCAACAAGGTCTTCGCGATCGACCTGGACACCCAGAAGATCCTCTGGAAGTACGAGCCGAAGCAAGACCCGGCGGTAATCCCGCAGATGTGTTGCGACACGGTCAACCGCGGCCTGGCCTATGCCGAAGGCAAGGTCATCCTGCAGCAGGCCGACAGCAACCTGATTGCGCTGGACGCCAAGACCGGCAAGCTGATCTGGTCGGTGAAGAACGGCGACCCGAAGCTGGGTGCGGTGAACACCAATGCCCCTCACGTCTTCAAGGACAAGGTCATCACCGGCATCTCCGGTGGCGAGTGGGGCGTGCGCGGCTTCATTGCCGCCTACAACCTGAGCGACGGCAAGCCGGCCTGGAAGGGCTACAGCGTGGGCCCCGACAGCGAAATGCTGATGGACCCGGACAAGACCATGACCTGGACCGACGGCGCGATGAAACCGGTCGGCAAGGACTCGTCGCTGAAGACCTGGAAGGGCGATCAGTGGAAGATCGGTGGCGGCACCACCTGGGGCTGGTACAGCTACGACAAGGCGCTCAACGCCATGTTCTACGGCACCGGCAACCCGTCGACCTGGAACCCGGCACAGCGCCCGGGCGACAACAAGTGGTCGATGTCGATCTGGTCGCGCGATGTCGACACCGGCAAGGTCAACTGGGTCTACCAGATGACGCCGTTCGATGAGTGGGACTTCGACGGCATCAACGAGATGATCCTGGCGGACATCAACGTCAAGGGCAAGCCGACCAAGGCACTCGTCCACTTCGACCGCAACGGCTTCGGCTACACCCTGGACCGCACCAACGGTGCCCTGCTGGTGGCCGAGAAGTTCGACCCGAAGGTGAACTGGGCCACGCACGTCGACATGAAGACCGGCCGTCCGCAGGTGGTGGCCAAGTACTCCACCGCGCAGAACGGTCCTGACGTCAACACCAAGGGCATCTGCCCGGCGGCGTTGGGCAGCAAGGACCAGCAGCCGGCCTCGTTCGACCCGAACACCAAGCTCTTCTACGTGCCGACGAACCATGTCTGCATGGACTACGAGCCGTTCAAGGTCGAGTACACCGCAGGCCAGCCGTACGTGGGTGCCACGCTGTCGATGTTCCCGGCTCCGGGAAGCCACGGCGGCATGGGCAACTACATCACCTGGGACGCAGGCACCGGCAAGATCGTGCAGAGCAAGGCCGAGAAGTTCTCGGTGTGGAGCGGCTCGCTCAACACCGCGGGCGGCCTGTCTTGCTACGGCACGCTCGAGGGTTACCTGAAGTGTGTGGATGCGAAGGACATCAACAAGGAACTTTTCAAGTTCAAGACACCCTCAGGGATCATCGGCAACGTGTTCACGTATGAGCACAAGGGCAAGCAGTACCTCGGCGTCTTCTCCGGCATTGGCGGCTGGGCCGGCATCGGCATGGCGGCTGGCCTCGAGAAGGACACCGACGGCCTGGGTGCCGTGGGCGGCTACCGCGAACTGAATCAGTACACCGAGCTCGGTGGTTCGCTGACCGTGTTCGCGCTGCCGAACTGACAACGAGATTGACCGCCGCGCGTTAGAAGGATCTGCCGCGGCGGATCACATGGGGGACGGTGCTCGGCTGGGTGCCCTCCCCCCTTTTGATTCCTCCACTCCCTTTTTTGTGACCCTGCACTCGGAAGACGGATCTATGAAATTTCGCACGACAACGCTGTGTACGCTCGCCCTCTTCGCCGGCGTGGCCATCGCGACAGTCAACGCTGCCGAGGTCAAGACCTCTCTGTACACCGTGGACGACGGCTTCAAGGTGGACGCAGAAACCATGAAGGGCTTTCGCGCCTGGCGCGCTGCGGCCTGCGACCGCTGCCACGGCGCCAACCAGGAAGGGCTGGTCGGCCCCTCGCTGGTCACCAGCCTGAAAACCTTGACGAAGGAAGAATTCGTCAAGACTGTCACCAACGGCCGGCTCGAAAAAGGAATGCAGAGCTTTGGCAACAGCCCGGTCGTGATGGACAACATGGACCAGCTCTACGCGTACCTGAAGGGCCGTTCGGACGGTGCGATCACCCGCGCCAAGGTCGAAGAAAAGAAATGACCTCAACACGGCGCCTCTGTCCCGCCTGGCGCCACGCGGCGGGTGCTTGTCTGGCGGCGCTTCTGCCTCTGCCGTCGCTCGCGGCCGACGAGGCTGCGCCACGCCAGGCGCTGCGGGTCTGCCAGGACCCGAACAACCTGCCCTTCTCCAACCAACAGGGCGAGGGCATCGAGAACCGCATCGCCGAGCTGTTCGGCAAGGCGCTCGGGATGCCGGCCACGTACTACTCGTTTCCGCAGCGGCTGGCGTTCATCCGCAACACGCTGCGGTACAAGCTGCCCGGGCAGGACTTCCCGTGCGACATCGTGATGGGCGTGCCCGTGGGCTACGACCAGGTTTCAGTCACCAAGCCCTACTACCGCTCCACCTACGCGATGGTGTTTCCGCAGGGCAAGGGCCTCGATCAGGTGCGCTCGTCGAGTGATTTCCTGGGGCTGGACCCGGCGCGCCTGTCCAAGCTGCGCATCGGCATCTACGACCGGTCCCCCGCATCGGATTGGCTGGTCAAGCACGGCCTGGTCGCCAACGGCGTGCCGTACCAGACCATGAACGCCGACCCACAGCAGTACCCCGGCGAGATCATCGAAAAGGATCTGGCGACGGGCAAGATCGACGTGGCCATCGTCTGGGGCCCGATCGCCGGCTACTTTGCCAAGCGGATCAAGTCGCCTGCGATGTCTGTCGTGCCGATGCGCTCGGAGCCCGGCGTCCGGTTCGACTACCAGATGGCCATGGGCGTGCGCCATGGCGAACGCGAGTGGAAGCAGCAGATCGAGACGCTGATCGACACCAAGCAACCCGAGATCACGGCGATCCTGACCGAGTTCGGTGTGCCGCTGGTGGATGAATCGTACGCCTCGCCCAAACCCTGAGCCGCGGCAACGGCTGCCATGAACCGCCTGCTGCCCTTGCTGCTGCTCCTGGCCGAATGCGCTGCGGCCCGGCCTGCGCTTGCCGCGTTGGACCGGGCCACGCTGGTCGGCCTGGGTGCCAGCGTGCTGCGGATCGAGGCACCCACTGTTCAAGGTGGCTTCTCGCTGGGCTCGGGCGTCGTCGTCGGCGACGATACCGTGGTGACAAACTGCCACGTGACACGCGACGCCACCGAGGTTCGCATCGTTCAAGGCGCCCTGCGCTGGGTGGCTGCCACCCAGGCAAGCGACGTGTCGCGCGATCTGTGCCTGCTGCGGGTGCCCGGGCTGAAGGCACCGGCGGTGCCCTGGGGGCGCGCCGATGGGTTGGCGGCCGGGCAGGCAGTCACCGCCATCGGCTACACCGGTGGCACCGGCATCCAGAGCAGCAGCGGCGAAGTGGTGAGACTGCATCGGCACGACGGCGCGCCGGTGATCCAGAGCGACAACTGGTTCAGCTCGGGCGCCAGTGGTGGCGGCCTGTTCGACGACCAGGGCAGGCTGGTCGGCATCCTGACGTTTCGCCTGCGAGGCGGCTTGTCGCACTACTTCGCGGCGCCCAGCGAGTGGGTGCAGAAAATGATGGACGCCACTGCGACCGACCGGTTTCGTCCGGTCCGGCCCATGGAGCCTGGCCTGCTGGCCTACTGGGAACTGCCACAGAAGCAGCAGCCCCGCTTCATGCAAGCGGCATCGTTGTTGCGCGATCGGCGCTGGGCCGAGCTCTTGGCGATGGCCACCGACTGGTCTCGCGCCGAGCCCGACGACGACGAACCCTGGTCGCTGCTCGGTGTGGCGCTCGAACACCTCGGCCGCCTGCCCGAAGCACAGCACGCCTACGACTGCTCGAAACGCCCTGTCTCACGAAACTGCACCCACCCATGATGTCCTTGCTGTCCAGACGCCTGCTTTGTTTCGCCGTGGCCGCGCTCGCGGCCACCTCGGCCCGTTCCGCGGATGACTTTTCGGCCGCGGAGCGCTCGCTGTTCATGACCAACCACCTGGCGGAGCTGCGCCCGCCGCTGACCCTGCGCTACCGCTATGCCAAGAGCGGAACGCTGGAAGAGGCCTTCACCGACAAGGTGGATGTCCGCCTGCGCGCCCGAGCGGACGGCGTCTGCTGCACGGCGGATGCCGACTTCCTGGGTGGCCCCCGCCACCTGGCGCTGCCCGAGGTCGAGACAGCCGAAGGCAACCCGTCGATCCTGTACTTCCTCGAACGCGACATCCGCGAGATGGCGCGCCTGACCAAAGGCCAGGCGAACTACTTTCGCAAGCGCATCCGCATGGCCATCTATGGCGGCGCCCGGATCCGCGAGGTCTCGTTGCCGTATCAAGGCAAGTTGGTCGCGGCCCAGGAGATCACGATTTCCCCTTATGTCGACGACCCGATGCGCGCGCGCTTCGAGAGCCTCGTGAACAAGCAGTACGTCTTCACGATGTCCAAGGCCGTGCCCGGTGGCGTGCTGGCCGTCCGCACCCGCATCGAGGGTGCCACCCCCGGCGCCGCCCCCTTGCTGGCCGAGGAGATGTTGCTCGACGACGCCACCGTCGTGGCGAAGAAACCATGAAGCCCGTGGAGCACCCGATGATGAGACTTTGCCGGGCGCTGCTCGGTTGTGCCCTGCTCGCCCTGCCCTGGCTGGCCCAGGCGAACGATTTCCCGACGGTGGACCGCGTCCTCTACGTGCAGGATTGCATGCGCAACAACCCCGGGCCGTACTACGAGATGGTCAACAAGTGCTCCTGCGCACTGGACAACATGGCTGGCGACGTCAAGTTCGACGACTACGTGACCATGGTCACCGTGGTCAACGCGATTTCCATTGGCGGCGAGCGCGGCGGGGAACTGCGTGACAACGAAACCATCAAACCGCAGATCAAGCGGTATCGGGAGCTTCAGCAGAAAGTGCAGAAGGCCTGCTTCATCGCTCCTCGTTAGCCTGCCATGCCCACCTTTGCACAGCGCCTGCTCGGTTTGCTTCTCGCGACCCTGGCTGCCGGCGCGCCTGCGGCCATGCTGGCGCCAACCGACGACCCGCAGGCCAGCGCGGTCTGGCAGAAGGTGCGTGCCAGCCTCTTCGAGAACCGCGTGATCAACGCGGCCACGCCCGAGCAACTGACGCTGGAGGCGCCCGCCCGGGCCATCAACGCGGCGGTCGTCCCGATTGCCATCCGGCCTGGAACTCTGGTGACGCCCGAGCGCCATGTGCGCCGGCTCTACCTGGTCATCGACGCCAACCCGTCGCCGATCTCGGCGATCTTCCAGTTCACGCCGGACAGCGGCCGGGCCGACATCGAGACCCGCGTTCGCGTCGACGAGTATTCGCACGTGCGCGCCATCGCCGAGATGAGCGACGGCCAGCTCTACGCGACCACGCGCTTCGTCAAGGCATCCGGGGGGTGCTCCGCCGCGCCGGCCAGCGATGCCGCGGCCGCCTTGGCCACGTTGGGGCGCATGAGCTTCCAGGTCGAAGGCGACCTGAACGGCCGTGAGCCGGTCGCCGCTCAATTGCTGATCGACCACCCGAATCACTCCGGTCTGGCCATGGACCAGGCGAGCCGCCAGTACACGCCGGCGCACTTCGTTCGCAAGGTGGATGTGAGCTATGCGGGCCGGCCCGTGCTGTCGGCCGATGTGGATTTCTCGATCAGCGAGAACCCCTACTTCCGTTTCTATTTCGCACCCCGGGGTGCGGGCGAGTTGAGCGCCTCGGTGACCGATTCGCGCGAGCTGCGCTTCGACGCCAGCCAGGCGTTGAGAGCGGCGCCCCGATGAGGTGGCCGTGGTGCCCGGGCGGCTGCCGCGCGCTGACCGCCCTGCTGGCGTTGCCGTGGGTCGCCAGCGCATCGGCCTGGGCCGCCCCGTTCGCCTACATCACCAACCAGGGCAGCCACGATGTCTCGGTGATCGACCTGGCGGAGCAGAAAGTCGTGGCCACGGTGCCCGTGGGTCGCTCGCCGGCAGGCGTGGTGGCCGTCAGCCGCACCGGCCGCGTCTTCGTCAGCAACCCGGACAGCAAGACGATCTCCGTGATCGACATGCGGCAGCAGAAGCTGGTGGACACCTGGCCAGCCGGTTCCGGCCCGGTGGGTATCGACGCGTCGCCCGACGGCCGGCACCTCTACGTGGCCGACTGGTACCGCCACCGGCTGATGGTGCTCGACACCGAACGGCGCGGCGCCGAGCCGGTGGAGATCGCGGTCGGCCAGGCACCGGCAGGCGTTGCGGTGGCGAGCGATGGCCGCAGCGTGTTCGTGGCGGAGCGTGACGACGACAGTGTCGCCCTGGTGGATGTGCCCGAGCGCCGCGTGAAGGCACGCGTCAAGGTCGGCTCGCATCCGTTCGCACTGCTGCTGGACGAGCCCCACCAGCGCCTCTTCGCGCTCAACGTGCAGAGTGACAGCGTCTCGGTGGTCGACACCCGCTCGATGACTGTCGTGGTCACCATCCCGGTCGGACGCGCGCCCTACGGTGCCGCGCTGACCCAGGACGGCACGCTCCTCTACGTCACCAACCAGCACGCTGACAGTGTCAGCGTGATCGACGCCAGGACCTTGACGGTCCAGCGCACGCTGAGCGGCTTCGGCTACCCCGAAGGCGTCGCCTCCCATGGCGATCGGGTCTATGTCGTGAACTGGATGGACGACGACGTGAGCGTGCTCGACGCGGCCACCGGGCGCAGCCTGCGGCGCATCGCCACCGGCGTGAACAGCCGCGGCTTCGGCGCCTTCATCGGCGCCCCACCGGCCCTCCCCTGAACCTCGAAACCCCATTGGAGAAGGAACCCCACGATGAACACCATGCAACGCCGCCACCTGCTGGCCTTTGCCGTGCTGGCCAGCCTGGCCGGTGCCAGCGCTGCGCACGGGCCGACACGCCAGAAGGTGGTCGAGCAGGTGACCATCGCCGCACCGGCCGACAAGGTGTGGGGCTTGATTCGCAACTTCGACGCGCTGAAGGACTGGCATCCGGCCGTCGAGGCCAGCGCAGCCGACAAAGGCAATGAAGAAGGCTCGGTCCGCCAGCTCAAGCTGAAAGGCGGCGGCGCGATGACCGAGGCACTGGAGAGCCACGACGCGGCGCGCATGAAGTACAGCTACCGCGCCAAGGACGGCGGTGCGCTGCCGGTGACCAACTACACCTCGACCCTCAGCGTGCGCAGCGAGGGGGCCGGCGCCATCGTCGAATGGCGTGGCGCGTTCTACCGCGGCCACCCGAACAACGACCCGCCGCCCGACCAGAACGACGAGGCGGCTGTCGCGGCGATCACCGGTGTCTACCGCGCCGGCCTGGCCAACCTGAAGTTGCTCGCGGAGCGCCGCTAGCGCCTCGACGTGAGGGGCTTCGTGAAACGCCGTCTGCTGCTCGGCGCGGGTGTGCTGACCCCTTGGCTGGCCGGCTGCGCACTGTTGCCGGAGCCGCGCCCCGGCCGGCCGCTGGAAATCGGGCCGGGCGTCTACATGGTGCCCGGCACCGGTGGCGTGGCCGACGAACACAACCAGGGACGCATCGGCAACTCGGGCTTCATCGTCGGCGACTCCGGGGTCGTCGCCATCGACACCGGCACCTCACACGCCCATGGCATGGCGCTGCTGCAGCGGATCCGCGAGGTGACGGACCAGCCGGTCAAGCTGGCGCTGGTGACCCACACCCGGCCCGAGTTCCTGTTCGGCGGCACCGCGTTTCGCAGCCAGGGCATCCCGATCCGCATGCACGCGCGAACCGCCGGGCTGATGGCCTCGCGTTGCGAAGGCTGCCTGAAGCGTCTGCGCGAGACCCTCGGCGAGGCCGCGATGCAGGGCACGGCGGTCTACAAGCCCGACCAGGTGGTCGACGCCACCGAGTGGCTCCAGCTGATCGGCCGGCCGGTGCAGGTGCTGCATTTCGGCCACTCCAGCGGGCCCGGTGACGTCGCCGTGTTCGAGCCACGCAGCGGCGTGCTGTTTGCCGGCGGGTTGATCGACGTCGGCCGCGTCCCCGACATCGAAGACAGCGATCTCGATGGGTGGCGCCGGGCCCTGCGTGCCATGCACGGCTTGCGGGTTGCCACCGTGGTACCCGGGCACGGCCCCAGCGCATCATGGGCCAGCGCGGCAGGCGGTGTCGAGCGCTACCTCGATCGGCTCGAGGCCCGCGTGAAAGCGCACCTGCGGGCCGGCGGTTCGCTTCTCGACGTGGCCGAACAGTGCGACCTGCCCGAGTTCGAGAGCTGGGACCAGTACAACACCATCCACCGGCGCAATGCCTCCATCGCCTTTCTGCGGTTCGAGCGCCAGCAGATGTTCAATCAGCCCACCGGAGCCCACGACCATGCGACGCCACCTGCTCAGCCGGCGTGACACCTTGCACAGCCTGGTCGTGCTCTCGGGCACACCGAGTGCGGCCGCCCTGGCGCTGGCCGCATCGCCGTCCACGGCGCGGTCTGCCGTAGGCGGCTTGCCGTCGGCGACCCACGACGCCAGCTCGCCCGAGTGGGAGCGCCTGCGCGAGCGCCTGTTCCCAGGGCAGCGGCTGATCGCGGGCCAGGAGGTGATCCAGCTCATCGTCCCGCTGCGCGCGGCCTATGGCGCGTCGGTGCCCGTGAAGGTGGTGACCAAGCTGCCGCAACAGCCGCAGCTGTACCTGCGCAAGCTGCATGTCGTGGTCGACAAGAACCCGTCGCCCGTGGCGGCCGTGCTCGACCTGACCACCGAAATCGGCCAGGCCGACTTCGAAACCCGCCTGAGGGTGGACGAGTACAGCCACGTGCGCGTCGTCGGCGAGCTGTCCAACGGCGAGCTGCACACCGATTCCCGCTATGTCAAGACATCGGGCGGGTGCTCTGCGCCGCCCAACCGCGACTCGCCGCACCTGATCGGCAAGACCCTGCTGCGGGTGGCCGGCGACGTGAAGCTGGGCCAGTTGACGACGGCCGATGTGACCGTGCTGCACCCGAACGACACCGGCTTCGAGCTGAACCAGGTGACGGTGATGTACATCCCGCCCCACTTCGTCCGCACGATCAAGGTGAGCTACGACGGGCGCCGGCTGTTCGATGCCGAACTCGACTTTTCGGTCAGCGAGAACCCGACCCTGCGCTTCAACTTCGTGCCGCGCGGCCACGGCGAATTGCGCGCGGAGGTGACCGACTCGAAAGACGGCCGCTTCGTCGGTACCCTGGCGATCTGACCGTCATGGGACCACGCGCCCGCATCGCTCTCGCCCTTTGCTGGGCGCTGGTGGTGCCGGCCGCGGCGGCGGGCATCCCGGCCCGGTATGCGCCGACAGTCGTCATGCCCGCGGGTGTGCCCCAGCGATACGAGTTCGACCTCACCGCGCCGCTGCAGCGCGCACAGCGCGAGCGCCGGCGCCTGTACGTCTACCTGGGCGCGAGCGATTGCGCCTACTGCCGCAAGTACGAGGCCTTTCTTGAGCGGCATGCCGCCGAATTGGTGTCGCACTTTGCCAAGGACTACCTGGTGGTCGATCTGCGCAGCAACCTGTCAATTCAGGCCGAACGCATCTACATCCGAATCGGCGATCGCAGCCTGCCCTACGCCGAGTTCCAGCGCTCGATCGGCGACGAGCGGGCGCGCCTGCTCGTCTACCCCAGCGTGTGGTTGCTCGACGGCCAGGGCAAGCCGCTGATGCAGATGCCTGCCGGCACCGGCACCTTCGAAACCGTGCCGGAGCAGCTGGAAATCCTCAACCTCGTTCAGTGAGCGGCGAGTTGATGGCCGACAGGCGGCGTGACTCGGCCGGGTCGCGGAACACCAGCGGGTGCTCGGTGACGCGTGTCGCCGCCGCACGCTCGGCCTGATCCACGGCCTCGACCACCAGGGCATGGTGCGGGCTCAGGCGGCAGACCGGGTCGGCCGCTTCGGCATCCTGCGCAATCAGCCAAGCCTGGCAACGGCAACCGCCCAGATCTTCCTCCCGGTGCTCGCAGCTCGCGCACGGCTGCTTCATCCAGCCGGTGCCCCGGTAGCGGTTGAAGCCCTCGGAATCGAACCAGATCTCGCTTAAGGCCTGTTCGCGAACGTTTGGGAAGGCCAGGCCCGGCAGCATCTTGGCCGTGTGGCAGGGCAAGGCCGTGCCGTCGGGCGCCACCGTCAGGAACATGCTGCCCCAGCCGTTGACACACTTCTTCGCCTTGCCCTCGTGGTAGTCCGGCGCCACGAAGAAGATGCGCATGCTGTCACCCAGCTTGGCGCGCCACGCGTCCGTCACCGCCTCGGCGCGAATCAGCTGTTCGCGGGTCGGCAGCAAGGCGTCGCGATTGACATAGGCCCAGGAGTAGTACTGGGTGTTGGCCAGTTCGATGTACTCGGCGCCGAACTCCGCCGCCATGCCGATGATGCGATCGATGTGGTCGATGTTGAGGCGGTGGATCACCACGTTCATCACCATCGGCCAGCCCTGGTCCTTGATGATCTTCGCGACGCGGTTCTTCAGCTCGAAGGTTTTGGTGTGCGAGAGAAAGTCGTTCATCTCGCGGGTCGAGTCCTGGAACGACAGCTGCACATGGTCGAGCCCGGCGGCCTTCAGCGCCGCGGCGCGCGACTCGGTGAGCCCGACACCCGAGGTCAGCAGGTTGGTGTAGTAGCCCAGCCGGTGCGCCTCGGCGACGATCAACTCGAGGTCGTCGCGCAGCAGTGGCTCGCCGCCCGACAGGCCGCACTGCACCGCGCCGAGCTCACGGCCCTGGCGCAGCACACGCAGCCAGTCGTCGGTGGACAACTCGTCGCTCTGCTGCGCGAAATCGACCGGGTTGAAGCAGAAGACGCAGTGCAACGGGCAGCGGTAGGTCAGCTCGGCCAGCAGCCACAGCGGCGGGCCTGGTTTCGCGTTCGTGGACTCGCTCATGTCAGTCCCACGCCAGCCACTTTTGCTTGCCGGCCATTTCGACGAAAGCCAGCACGTCCGATTGCAGGCCTTGTGCGCCGAAAGTCTGCTCGAGGTCCAGCACGATCGCCGCCACGTCGCGCTGGCCGTCGCAGCGCTTCATGATCTCGCCGGCGCTGCCGTTCAGCTTGACCATGCCTTCGGGGTAGAGCAGCACGTGGCAGTCCTGCACCGGCTCCCATTGCAGGCGAAAGCCGGGGCCGACGCGCGGTTGGCTGGCGGTGGAAAGTTCGGTCATGCGTTCACGCCGTACTTCAGTGCCATGGCATCGTTCATCACCCACAGGATGTCGAGCTTGAACTGCAGCACCTCCAGCGCCCGTTCCTGCAGCGGCCGGGTGTTGAAGTGATCCAGCGTGACGCCCAGGCCCTGCTCCACGTCGCGCCGCGCCTGGCTGACGCGGTTGCGGAAGTAGGCCAGGCCCTCGGGATCGATCCATCCGTAGTGCTCGGGCCAGGTGGCCAGGCGCTGCTTGTGGATCTCGGGCGCGAACAGCTCGGTCAGCGACGAACACACCGCCTCCTGCCACGGTGCCCGCCGCGCGAAGTTGACGTAGGCGTCGACGGCGAAGCGAAGCGCCGGCAGCACGTGGCGCTGATCCAGCACCTCCTCTCGCGTCAGGCCCACGGCCTGCGCCAGGCGCAGCCAGGCCTCGATCCCGCCTTCGTCCTTCACACCACCGATCTCGAAGCCGTCGTGGTCGAGGATGCGCTGCACCCAGCCGCGCCGAACCTCGCGGTCGGGGCAGTTGGACATCACCGCAGCGTCTTTCACCGGAATCGCGATCTGGTAGTAGAAGCGGTTCGCCACCCAGCCACGGATCTGCTCGGGGCTCGCGCGCCCGGCGTTGAGCATCACGTTGAACGGATGGTGGATGTGATAGGAGCGGCCGCGCTCGCGCAGCCTGGCCTCGAATTCAACACGGTTCCACGCGGTGGTGTCGGCTGTCATGGGGTCAGAGCTCGATGGTCATGCGGTCCTCGCAGACCTCGATGCGGTGCTGCGCCAGCAGCGCCCGCTCGTTGGAGTCTTCGTCGAGGATCGGGTTGGTGTTGTTGATGTGTATGAGCAGCCGGCGCGAGCGCGCCGGCAGCCGGTCCAGCCACTCGATCATGCCGCCCGGGCCGGATTGCGGCAGGTGGCCGATCGAGCGCGCCGTCTTGCTGCTCAGGCCCAGCCGGATCATCTCGTCGTCGGTCCAGAAGGTGCCGTCGACCAGCACCGCGTCGGCGCCCGACATCACGTCGAACAGCGCCGGCGTGATCTCGCCCAGGCCCGGCGCGTAGAAGGCGCTGCGCCCGCTGTGGCTGTCGGTGATCAGCATGCCGATGTTGTCGCCAGGCACGGGTGCCTCGCGGTGCGGCGAATACGGTGCCGCCTTGCTGGACAACGGGAAGGCGCGAAAGTGCAGGCCGGGCACGCCCGGCACAGCGAACGATGCACCGTCGAGGGCGATGCGTTGACGCTGCACGCCACAGAAATGGCCGAGCACGCGCAGCACCGGGTTGCCCTCGGTCAGATCCTCGGCGACCGGGTCGGTGCACCAGATCGGCAGGGGCGTGCTGCGCTCGCGCAGCATGAACAGCCCCGTGGCGTGGTCGATCTGGCCGTCCATCAGCACGACGCCGGCAACAGCCGTATCGCGCACCGCCCGGGCCGGTTGAAGCGCCGGGTGGTTGCGGATCTGCTCCAGGATGTCGGGAGAAGCGTTGAACAGCACGCCATCGGCGCCCTCGTCGCCACGGACGAAGATGGACGACTGGGTACGCGGCCGAGCCCGCAAGGTGCCACTGCGCACGCCGCTGCAGTTGCGGCAGTTGCAGTTCCACTGCGGAAAGCCGCCGCCTGCGGACGAACCTAGAACCGTGATGCGCATCGTTGTGTCTGAAGCACCGCCCCGGGCAAGAACCCCGGGGCGGTGACCAGGACAGGAATCAGCTCAGCGAGCAGCCACGTACATCGTGATTTCGAAGCCGAAGCGGAAGTCGGTCGCGGTCGGGGTTTGCCATTGCATAAAAAGTCTCCTTCGGATGGCACAGACACCGGACGGCGCCTGCGGGGACATTCAGATCCCGTGACGCATGGTCGCCGCACGGCGGCGCCTGGGCCAGCCCCCGGATCATGATTCGCACCTCATGATTTTCATGAAACCGCGCTTGCATGGAACGTCGATTTCACGAGAGGCCGGACCGCCCGCCGGGGCCCAGCCGATACCATCGGCACCGTGCCCACCACCACCCTCCACCCCGACACGCCGCCGTTTCGCGTCCAACGCCTGCCGGTGGGCGACGGGCATGTCCTGCATGTGCAGGAGCACGGGCGGCCCGAGGGCCTGCCCGCCTTGGTGCTGCACGGGGGCCCGGGCTCGGGGTGCTCGCCGTTGCAGAGGCGCTTCTTCGACCCGGCGCACTACCGCATCATCTGCGTCGACCAGCGCGGCGCGGGCTCCAGCCAGCCGCGCGGTGCCATCGACCACAACACGACGGCGCACCTGCTGGGTGACCTGCGTGCGCTGCGCGAGCACCTCGGGATCGAGCGCTGGTTGGTGGTGGGCGGCTCCTGGGGCGCCACGCTGGCGCTCGCACACGCTGCCGCCGAGCCTCAGGCCGTGGCCGCACTGCTGCTGCGTGCCAGTTTTCTGGCCCGTGCCGAGGACATGGCCTGGTTTTTCCAGGGTGCAGCGGCCGAGCAGCCACAGGCCTGGGAGCAGTTCGCCGCCTGTGCGCCGGCCCCGAGGCGACATGACCTGCTGTCTTTCCTTGCCGACAAATGGGCACTTCCCGACGCAGCCCGGCACCGCAGCCTCGCGCTGGCCTGGGCGCGCTGGGAGCAGGCGCTGGCCGGTGGATCGCAGGACCTTCCCCCGCCGTGCGATGCCGCCCTCGATGCGCTGGTCGACCGCTACCGTGTGCAGTGCCACTATCTCCGCCACCGCTGTGGGCTCGATGCCCCGACGCTGCTGGAGCGCTGCGAGGCCGTCCCGCGCGTGCCCACGCTGTTGCTGCATGGGCGCGACGACCGCGTCTGCCGCCCCGAAGGAGCGCTCGCCCTGCACCACCGCCTGCCGCACAGCGAACTGCGCTGGGTGAACGGGGTGGGACACGACCCGTCGCACCCGGCGATGGTGGCGGCCATGGTCGGCGCGCTGGACCACTACGCCTTGCACGGCCGCTTCACACCATGACCCTCCGGCTCAAGATCAACCTCATCGTCGGCGCGCTCACCGTGCTGTTCGTCGCCGCGGTCATTGCGCTGCAGTTGCGCAGCATGCGTGATTCGGTGCACGAGGAGGTCGTAGCTGCCAACCGCGTGGCCGCGCAGTTGCTCGACCGCACCGTCTGGCGCTACGCGGCGCAGGGCACGCCGGCGATGCTGGCGTTCCTTCAGGGGGTGGGGCGGGTGCGCTCGAACGACATCGAGCTGCTCGACGCACAAGGCAACGAGCTGTACCGGTCACCACCCTCCCCCTACAAGCCCGGGCGCGATGCGCCGGCCTGGTTCGACGCGCTGATCTCTCCGCCGCCGTCCGTCCAGTCGATCGAGTTCCCCGACGGCAAGCTGGTGGTGCGTGCCAACGCCTCGCGGGCCGCCCTCGATGCCTGGGACTACACGCTGTGGCTGGCCGGCGGCGCGCTGCTGCTGCTGCTCGTCGTCAACACGCTGGTGTTCTGGCTGGTCGGGCGCGCCGTGCGCCCGTTCGGCGAGATCGTCGCGGCGCTGAACCAGGTTCAGGCAGGCCGGTTCGACGTGGCCCTGCCGCCGCTGGCCGGCACCGAGGCCGCCGCGATCGGCGGCGCGTTCAACCGCATGGTGCACGACCTGCAGGGCCACATCGAGACCGAAAAGCGTGCCGTCCGCGCCGAGATGCAGCTGTCCGACAGCCGCGAGCTGACGCGCTGGATCGAGCAGCACGTCGAGCAGGAGCGGCTCCTGATCGCACGCGAACTGCACGACGAACTCGGCCAGTCCGTCACCGCGATGCGCAGCATGGCCTTGTCGATCGCGCAGCGCGTGGGCCCGCTCGACGCGCAGGCCGAGCAGGCCGCCCGGCTGATCGCCGACGAATCCTCGCGGCTGTACGACGCGATGCACGGCATCATCCCGCGGCTCACGCCACTGGTGCTCGACAACTTCGGGCTCGCCGAGGCGCTGGATGACCTGGTTGAACGCACCCGGCGCAGCCAGCCCGGCGTGGACATCCAGATGCTCGTGGACCTGGGCGCCGCACGCCTGCCTGGCGACCTGGCGCTGGCGTTGTACCGCGCCGCACAGGAAGGCATCACCAACGCGCTGCGGCATGGCCAGGCACGCCATGTGCAACTGTCACTGCAAGGCAGCGACACCGAGGTGACCCTGGCCGTGGTCGACGACGGCCAGGGCCTGGCCTCGGACTGGTCCGAGCGAACCGGCCACTACGGCCTGCGCTGGCTGGCCGAGCGCGCCCAGGCGCTGCATGGTCAACTCGATGTCGAGCCCGTTTCACCCCACGGCGTGCAGTTGCGCTTGCGTGTTCCCTTGGAGAGCCCATGATCCGTGTCATGCTCGTCGACGACCACGCGCTCGTGCGCATGGGCTTTCGCATGCTGCTGGCTGACGCACAGGTCGAGGTGGTGGCCGAGGTCGAGAGTGGCGAGCAGGCCTGCATCGAGTACCCGCGCGTGACGCCCGATGTGGTGGTGATGGACCTCTCCATGCCCGGCATGGGTGGGCTGGAGGCGGTGCGCCGCCTGCTGGCGCAGGATCCGAAGGCGCGGGTTCTGGTCCTGTCGGCCCACGAGGACACGGCCCACCCCCGGCGCGTGCTGCGCGCCGGCGCACTCGGCTACCTGACGAAGCGCAGCGCGCCCGACGCGCTGATCGCCGCCGTGACCGCCGTCGCCGCCCACGAGGCCTATGTGGACCCGCAGACCGCCCGGTCACTGGCGATGGCCCAGGTCAAGGGCGAGACCAGCCCGGCCGACATGCTCAGCGAGCGGGAGTTTTCGGTCTTCCTCCAGCTCGCCCGAGGGCTCACGGTGGCGCAGATCGCCGACAACCTCAAGCTGTCGCCCAGCACCGTGGGCACGCACCTGTACCACATCAAGCAGAAGCTGGGCGCCAACAACCAGTCGGAGCTGACACTGGTCGCGTTGCAGTGGGGCTTGATCCAGGTGTAGGCTCCCGCGACCACGGGTAAACCCTCGCTTCTGGCATGGTTGTTGCGGTGCAGCACGCCAAGCCTGCCACGTCGGCCAGGCCGCCCAGAGGTGGTGCGCATGCGCTGGTTGTTCGTGACTCTGTTGGTACTGTCAGGCGCTGCTGCCCGGTGCGAAGGCATCGTCGAGGTGCTGGGCCGCTCACAACAGCTGCAGTTGGAGGCCTTCACCGATGCTGACGCCGATGCGCCGTCGACACGCAAGGTCCGCCAGAGTTTCGAAGCGCTGCGGGACCGCGCCGGACTGGGGCCCACCGTGGAATTGCGTGTGGTCACCGGCCCTGTGCTGGCCGAAACGCTGCACGGCCGGGTCATCATCGCCCACCAATCCCTGGGCGATCTCGACGAGGGGGCACGGCTGTTCATCCTGGCGCATGAACTTGGCCACGTCAGCCTGAAACACTGGCCGCAGATGACCCTGCTCTACCAGGCCTGGCTACCGGGCGAGCTGATGCAGGCGCAGTCCGATGCCGTGGCCGCCCTGCTCGGGCACGACGCATCCGCGCTGGCCCATCGGCAGGAGTTCGAGGCGGACGTGTTCGCCTTGCACATGCTGCACGCACTCGGCCGCTCGGCCCAGGATGCCGTGTCGGCCTTCGTGCAGATGGGCGTGTACAGCGACACCGCCACACACCCGGGCACCCGGAAGCGCCTGGCCGCGCTGCGTGCAGCCGAAGGCGAGCTGAAGTAACCTGGGCACCCGGTGGGGCGCCCGTGTCGCCACCCTGTCAGGCCGTGACCTGGAACGAACTCATCGAGGCGCCGAGCCGGCCCGATTGGCCCTTGAGCGACTGAGCGGCAGCGGCCAGCTCCTCGACCAGCGCGGCGTTCTGCTGCGTCATCGCATCGATCTGCGCGATCGCCTGGTGCACCTGGCTGATGCCGACGTTCTGCGACTGGCCTGCCTCCGCAATGTCGCCGATCAGGCCCGCGACGCTCTTCACGCTGTCGAGGATCTCCTGCATCGTGCGCCCGGCATCGTCGACCAGCCGCGAGCCGGCGGAAACCTTCTCGCTCGAATCGCCGATCAGCACCTTGATCTCGCGTGCCGCCGTGGAGCTGCGCTGGGCCAGGCTGCGCACCTCGGAAGCCACGACGGCGAATCCGCGGCCATGGTCGCCCGCACGGGCCGCCTCGACCGCGGCATTGAGCGCGAGGATGTTGGTCTGGAAAGCGATGCCGTCGATCACCCCGATGATTTCGGAGATCTTGACTGCACTGCCGTTGATCTCGCCCATGCGGGCGATCACGTCGCGCATCATCGTCGCACCGAGCGTCGCCACCCGGCTGGACTCGGTCACGACCTTGCGCGCCTCGTTCGTGCTTTCGGCGTTGCTGCGCACCGTCTCGGCCAGCTGCTGAATCGAGCTGGCGGTCTGTTGCAGCGCGCTGGCCTGGCTCTCGGTGCGGTTGGAGAGATCGGAGTTGCCACTGGCGATTTCCTCCGACGCGGTGTTGACACCGTCGACCGTCTGGCGCACGTCCAGCACCATCGTGCGGAGCTTCTTGCGCATCGAATTCAGCTCACCACGCAACCAGGAGATTTCGTCCTTGCCAGGCGATGAAATCTTGGTTTCGAGGTCGCCGCCCGCGATGCGGATCACGCATTGCACGGTGGATTCGACCGACACCTTGATGCTGGCGACGATCACCCAGCCGCCCACCAGCGCCAGCAGCAGGCCGGCCGCCGTGAGTGCGCAGGTGGCCAACCAGGCCGTGCGCGCCTCTGGCGTGCTTTGCCCTTGGAGCGCCCACAGCGCACAGCCTCCGATGAGTGCGACGATGGCTGCCAAGGCGGCAAAACCGATCACCACCCGCTTGACCAGGCTGACTCTGCGAACCCATTCCATGGCTGTCTCCTTGTGTGCTGCAGCACGGTCGTTCTGTACCTGCGAGGACGCCCTGTGCTGTCGGAGATATCGTCGCCACCTGCCGATTCTTTAGCCGATGACCGGCCACCCCTCGCGCAGCGCATGGGCACGCAGCCTCTCGTCGGGACGCACCGCCACCGGGTGCGACACGGCCTGGAGCAGCGGCAGGTCGTTCGCCGAATCCGAATAGAACCAGGACCGCTCGAACGCCGCCAGACCGCCGGCCCGTGCTGGCAGCGACTCGGCGAGCCACTGGCCCACCCGTGTGACCTTGTGTTCGCGGTAGCACGGCAGGCCGGCGATCTCGCCCGTCGGCGCCCCATGCGGCGAACCGTCGGTGGTGGCCGCCTCGGTGGCCACCAGGTGGTCCACGCCAAAGAGGCGGGCAAACGGCTCCGCAATGAAGCGGCTGGTCGCCGTCACGATGGCACACAGGTCGCCGGAATCGACGTGTTCTTGCACGATCGCACGCATCGACGCCGGCACGCGAGCTGCCATGCACCGTTCGAACTCACGCCGCCAATGGGCCAGCGAGGGGCCGGGAATGCCCGCCAGAGCGGCCATGCCGGCGCGGTGCATCGCATGGATGTCGAGCGAACCTGCCACGTAGCGTTGGCAGCTTTCGAGGTACCGGGCCTCCGCGTCGCCTGGCAGCGCACCGACGCTGACGAGGAACTGCGTCCACGCCATGCCGCTGTCGAAGGGGATCAGCGTGTGGTCGAGGTCGAACAGCGCGAGGTTCACGCTGCCACCGCGGGCGCATGGTCGAGCACCTTGGCCGTCAGCACGCCCCGCAAGGCGTTGCACACCACGATGGCCTCGGCGTTCAGCAGCTCGTCCCGGGTCAGGCTGCGCTCGGCCGCCTGCCACGCCGGGTCGTCGAGCAACACGCGGCGCATCACGCCCGGCAGCGCGCCATCGCTGAGGGGCGGCGTCCACCAGCGGCCGCCGAGCCGCACGAAGACCGAGCTGCGCCCACCTTCGACGAGCCGGCCGTCGCGGGTGAAGAACAGGCTGTCGAAGGCCCCTGCCTGCTCGGCCGCGCGAACGCCGGCGTCATAGGCCTGGCGCAGCGTGGTCTTGTGGCCGGCCAGCGGGTTGGCATCCGGCAGCGGCATGGGGGCGATCAGCAGGGTGGCCGGCGACTCGGGCAGGCGCTGCAGCGGGGCATGGCCGATCTCGATGCGGCCATCGTGCGCCAACGCCAGGCGCAGGCGATAGGCCGCACCCGGCACCAGGGCGTCGCCACGTTCTTGCACCGCCGCCCGTGCGGCGGCACGGTCGAACGCAAAGCCGAGCACCTGGGCGCTGTGGGCGATGCGGTCGAGATGCCGCTCCAGGTGGCGGATGCCCCCACCCGGGTCCACCAACATCGTCTCGAACAACTCGAAGCCTGGGTCGAGGGCGGTCAGGAAGCGGGCCTTCAACAGGCACTCGTCGAACTCGTCCGCAGCGCGGCTGTCCTGCACGATGCCGGCGCCGATGCCCAGCGCCACCGGGCGCAGGCCTTGCGACTCCGGCCCGAGCGACAAGGTGCGGATGGCCACGCTCAGGCAGAAATCGCCACAGCGTGCGCCCTCCTTCGGCGCGTCGACCCAGCCGATCGCGCCGCAGTACAGGCCGCGCGGCGTGGATTCGAGCCCGGCAATCAGCTCCATCGTGTGGTGCTTGGGGGCCCCGGTGATCGAGCCGCAGGGGAACACCGCACGCAGCAGGTCCGGCACCCCGACCTCGGGCCGCAGCCGCGCCTGAACGGTGGAGGTCATCTGGAACAAGGTGGCGTACGGTTCGATGGCGAACAACGCCGGCACCTTCACCGAGCCGATCAGCGCGACCCGCCCGAGGTCGTTGCGCAGCAGGTCGACGATCATCAGGTTCTCGGCGCGGTTCTTGACGTCCTCGGCGAGCAGGCGCGCGGTTTCGCTGTCGCCTTCGGGCGGCGCGTAGCGCGCGGCGGTGCCCTTCATCGGGCGGGCCGTCAGCAGGCCCGACTCGTGGCGCAGGAACAGCTCCGGCGAGCGCGAGAGCACATGCGTGACCGGCCCGCCATCCTCGGGCAGGGCCACCAGCGCCCCGTAGCTCACCGGCTGGCGCGCGCGCAGCGCCCGGTACAGCGAGATCGGCGAGCCGTAGGCCTGGCCATGCAGCCGGTAGGTGTAGTTGACCTGGTAGGTCTCACCCGCGGCAATGGCCTCGTGGATGCGGGCGATGGCCTGCGTGAACTCGGCGCGGTCGACACTCGGCGCGAGATTCATCACACCACAGGCGGCGCCAGGCTGGGCTTCCTGCGCCTCGCGCGCTTCGAGCCAGGCCGCCACCTCGTTTTCGCTCAGGTGGGCCAGGTCGCGGAACATCAGTACCCGCAAGGCCGAGCGGTCCCCCAGCGGCAGGCGCGAATGCCCGGCCTTCAGCAGCTTCGCGCCCCATTCGTAGTCGGCCAGCAGCAGCGCATGCAGGCCACGGCCCAGGTCGGCGTCGACCTGCGCCCAGACGGCGTTCAGGGTCGACGGGTCGGTGCAGCGGTGCTCGCGCTCAAACCCGGTGTAGAGCCGGCTGGCCGGCCGTTCGCGGGTCGCGTCCCTGTCGTCGAGCAGCGCGAAACAGTCCACGGGCCACCTCGTTCAGGACCAATCGTCCATGTCGTGCTTGATCGTGTGCCGATTGGCGATCAGCTCCTCGACCGAGGGCTCGTTGTTCAGCGCCCGCCAGATGGCCAGCTTGGTGGCCTCGTAGTTGGTGCGGTACATGTCCTTCTTGTCGAGGTTCTCGTCCTTGCCGCAGCGCGGGTCGATCCAGACCAGGCTGATGATGCACAGCTCATTGGCCACGGCCTTCGGTATGACGCCTTCGATGAGGCAATCGACCACCGCATCGGCGGTGGCGCCCTGGACCACGCCGCCGAAAAGCTCGATGGTCGCGGTGTCCTTCAGCGTCACCTTGGGCACGATGATGGTGGGCGGCCGGACGAGCTGGTTGCAGGCGCGGATGGCGAACATCGCCGTATGCCCCTTGCTCTGCGCCATCATGTTGGCGAAGGCCTGGCCCACCGGGCCATCGGTGCGGCCGATCAGGATTTCGGGCATCGCGTCGGTGAACTGCCCTTCGCGCGCGAAGACGGTGGCCTCTCCGGCGTGGAAGGTGTAGGTGCTACTCATTCGTTGGACTCCGGGAACACAAGGAAAAAACGTCAGCGTACGACGATCAGCTCGCCTTTGCCGCCGGTTCCCCGGTCGCCCAGGTGACGCTCGATGCGCCGGTGCGGCAATGATGCGAACGGCCCACCGTGGCGGGCCAGGTCGCGCGCGAGAAGTTGCCAGAAGACCGCGGCCTCGGCGCCTGCCGGCAAGAATGTAGGCGAAAGCGCGACGGCATCGGGTCCGGCGGCGAAGACGACACTGCCGCGGCGCATGCCGTAGCCGGCCTGCGCGCCCGCCGTTCCACCCACGGCAATCGTGCCCGCGACCAGGCGGGACGCCAGAAAGTCACCGACGTTTCCGAACACCAGCACCGTTCCGCGGCGCATGCGGTCGGCCAGCCGGTCACCGGCGTTGCCGTTGACGATGAGGGTGCCACCGCGCATGCCGTCGATGCTGCCGGGCAAGGTGCTGGCGGCAAAGTCGCCCGCATTGCCCGCGATGGCCAGCGTGCCGCCGGCCATTTCGCAGCCGGCCAGCGCGCCCGCGTGGCCGCTCACGCGCAGCTCGCCCGCACTCATGCACCCGCCTGCGTAGTGCCCCACGTTGCCCTCGACCCGCAGTTGCCCGCCAGCCATCTGCCAGCCGACCCGGTCGAATCGGGCCAGATCGCCTTCGATCACGAGCGCTTCACCGGAATCGGCCGCGACGCTGAAGAACTCGCCCAGCGGGAGCCTCGTGTTGCCATGGCCGACCGGCAATTGCTCGATCTGCGCCACGGCCAGGCCGGCCAGTGCCAACGGCGTGATGCCGCGCAGGTCGACGCGCAAGGCCGGGGCCCGCCTGAGTTGAAGCCGCCAACCGCTCACGCTACCTCCCCCAGCAGCTTGTGCAGGTGAAAGTGATAGGGCCCGAGCTTGCCGCCGTAGTTGCCGGCCGAAATGCGCAGCAAACCGAAGGCCGCCCCGATGTCGATGCCGGCTTGCATGCCCACGCGCATCGCGGCGCCGACGTCGGCCTCGGTCAGGCCGTCGATCACGATCTCCAGCACACAGCGCGTCTCGGGCGTGAGCTCGGTCTTCTGTGCCAGCCCCTGAAGGCTGGGGCAGAAAGCGTCGTTGGTGGACGCGCTGAGCGCGGCGTACTTGCTGCCGACCTTCGAGCCGGAGCGAACCACCCCGCCCGGGAACGGCATGATCACGTTGGGCAGCTTGCGCATCGCCGCCACCGCGGCCTCGGCCACGGCGAGCGCCGTGTCGGTGTCGCGCGCCAGCAGCAACAGGTTGCCGCCCCCGACCGCCTTGACGACAGCCGTCTCTTCCTGGACGACGAACTCACCGTCCATCACCGGAATGCGCCAGTAGCGCACGCCGGCTATCACCTTCGAGATCTGCCAGCCATCGCCGAAGAAGCGCAGGTTCTTGCCCAGCGCCACCGGCTCGCCTTCAGTGATGCCGGCGAATGCCGCTGTCGTCGGGCAGGTCAGCACGCACTGGCCGATGCGGCGCTCGATCTGCTTCGCGAGTTCCTTGCCTGACATCGAAAAGAACAACACGCTTTGCCCCGGCCGGCCGTCGGGGGTTTCGTCCGGGCCCAGCTCACGCTCGATGCCAGCCTCGCAGCCGCAGGCGATCACCGACGTCGCGAAGCCGGTGGCGGCCACGGCGGCATGCCGCGCCCAGGTCAGGTTGTGGGCCGTGATGATCACGCGCGTGGCCTTCATGGGGAAGGCCTCGGCAAACCCGTCGTCGATGGCGACCCCATTGCGCACCAGCGTTGCGCTCATGACTTGGCCTCGAAACACGCCGCCGGCAGCAGCCGCCCGCCGTTGCAGCAGGTGCAGAGCTCGTCATGCCCGATGGCGATGTGGTCGAAATTCACCGAGCCGTGCCGGGCCAGGTGGCTGCGCAGCGTCTTCTCGATGCCCCGGTCGTAGCCGGGCTCGACGAAATGGGTGCCGCCAGTCGGCGCGGCGGTGATGCGCCCGGCGCGCGCGACCAGCGCGCCGTCCTTGAACACCCATTCGGGCGTCGTGAACATCCTCTCGCGGTCAGCGTGCTCGCGGTAGACGGCGATGTCGGCGGCCGCCCCGGCGCCCAGGTGGCCGCGGTCGGTCAGGCCCAGCAGGCGGGCCGGCCCCGCCCGCGTCATGATCGCGATCTCGTGGAGCGAGAGCTCGCGGGTGATCGAGCGCAAAGCGGTGTTGGCCACCACGTCCGGGTGCAGCTTGGCGAGTTGCTCTTCGCGGAAGCTTCGGTCCATCAGCAGGCGGATCAGGTGCGGGTAGCTGGTGAACGGCCCGCCATTGGGGTGGTCGGTGGTCAGCACAACCCGCCAGGGGTCGTCGACCAGCAGGAAGATCTCCAGCCCGATCGCCCACTGCAGTGCATTCACATAGCTCTGCTCGCGGTAGCGGAACGGCACCACGCCGCAGCCGGCTTCGCACTCGATGTCGGCACCACTCCATTTGCGCGGGTTGGCGAAGCCCGACTGCGCATGCTGGCGCATCGTGTCGCCCGAGGCCGTGACCGTCTGGCCGAACATGATCTGGCCGACGTCGATGCTGACGTTCTTGTTGGCGTTCACCGCCTCGGCCAGCTGCAGCGCGGCCGACGAGAACTTCTTGGGCCCGTCGGTGCCGTACGCGTGGAACTGCACATGGGTGAGGTGCCCGGGCAAGCCCTCGAGGGCGGCGATGGTGTCGAGCGTCGACTCGATGTTGCCGGCCACGCCCAGGTTGCTGCCGTGAATGTGCAGCGGGTGCGGCACGCCGAGTTCGCGCAAGGCGCGCGCCAGCGTCTGAACCACCTGGCGTGGCGTGACGTGCCAGTGCCGGTGCTCTTCGTCGACGTCGAGCTTGCGCTGGTTGAACTTGAAGGCCGATATGCCGCCGGGGTTGACCACCTTGACGCCCATCGCCTTGCTGGCGTGGATGGTCCAGGCGGTGTAGTCGCGGATGCGCGCGAAGTCCCACCCTTCAGCCAGCATCTGCAGGAACAACTCGTCGTTGCCCAGCATCACGTAGGCACCATGGTCGAGGATGGGCGTGTCGCCCATCTCCAGGTGGGTTTGGCGCGCATTGCAGGCCATCATGGCCGGCTCGAAGGCCGCCGTATAGCCCATCTCGACGTAGCGGTAGCCGGTGGCCAGCGTGCCGGGCGTGCAGGTGCCGCAGGAGGGCAGCTCGATCGGGTTGTCGGGCAGCGCGATCGGGTTCCCTTGGGCCCGATGGTCTTCCGGCAGCAACATGCGGGCAAGGTTGACCTTGCCGCCGCCGATGTGGGTGTGCATGTCGATGCCACCCGCCATCACGATGCAGCCGGAGACATCGATCTCGTCGTCCACGTGCTCGCTGGCTGCGAGCGCCACGATGCGGCCGCCGCGCACGCCGACGTCGCGCACATCGTCGACACCGTTGGCGGGGTCGATGACCCGCCCTCCGCGCAAGCGCAACGTGGTCATGCGCCTGCTCCCGCGCGCAGGCTGCCGAGCGCCGCGGTCAACCGGCCGAGCACCTCGGCCACGCCGGGCAAGCCATCGCGGTAGACCGGGAACAAGGGCAGGACCACGCCGCCGTCGGTGCGAAACAGGTGCCCCGCCGAGCCGATGCCCGGGGTCGAGACGGGGATGAACACCAGGTCTGCACCGGCACCCCGCGGCGCCGGAGCGCTGGCCGGGTGGCCCAGCACGATCTGCGGCAGCGTCGTGGCCGGCGGCGACGCGGTCGGGTCGAAACTCGACACCCACAGCAAGGCGTCCACGGCGCCGTCGGCCAGCAGGCGCGACGCATCGAAGAGCAGCGGTTCGTGCTCGAGCCCGCCCGGCCCTGCCCGCGAGCGCAGCGGCAGCCCCGACAACCAGGTGAAGGCCTGGTTGACCGTGCCGGCGCCGTCGCCGCCACCGACCCACAGCACGGCTGCGCGCGTGCGGCGGTTCAGCTCGCTCACCGCCCGATACAAGCCCTCCATGATCAACGCACCCTGGGCTGGCAGGTCAGCCACGGCCCCCACGAACACGGCGTAGCGCGCCGCGTGCAGGCGGGCCGCCAGCGCCGCCAGGGCGGGCGGCGCTTCATGCAGCGTGCGCCCGGCCACGAGGGCGCCGAGCAAGGCGACCGTCTCGAACAAATCGCCTTGAAGCGGCACCGATTCGGCGCTCACCTGCGCCAGGCCGCCCAGCGCGTCCACGTCGTCGGCGGACCCGCCCAGGATGACGATGTGGCGCTCGGACACGGTGTCCTCACCCATGCCGCAGCGTTGCCACAAGCGCGGCGCCGTCTGCGTCTGCAGGCCGCCGACGAAGACGATGAGATCGGCGCGCGTGCGCACCTCGGCCAGCGTGGTGACAAAACCACCGTGGTCCTGCAGCGTGCGCTGGCCGTGCATCAGGGCCGCGCCCTGCGCCGCGTCGCTGATCGCCCCCGAGTCACAGGCGAGCCGATACAGCGCCCGCGCGCCCGCCACGTCGGTGCCCAGCCCAGCGAACAAGGGCTGGCGGCTGCCGGCGAGCACGCGCGCAGCGGCCGATATCGCCGCGTCGAGCCCGCACGCCTGACCGTTGAGGGTGGGAGTCGCCGTCGACGGCGTGGTGGCGAAGCGCTTGATCGCTGCCTGTGCCAGCGCGCAGTCGCCGCCGACGAGCTCGAACGATCCGTCGGGCTGCCCGACTCGGACGGCCAGGTCATCGCACAACAAGGGGCAGAACGGGCAGGTCCAGGGCGTGGTCATGGCACTGGAAGGGCTGGCAGCGTCGGTCATGTGGCAACGATCACGCAAGCCACATGCCACTCAGGGGAGACCCCGCCCGTCGCCGAGCTCGCCCTGAGCCGGCGGCCAAAACTGCAACACTATGTAGCGTTTCTGGCGGCGGTGGGCAGCAGGACCCGCCATCTGGCCCGATCCAACGCGGTGGCACGAAACGTGATGCATGCCAGCCCATGTCGTTGTTGCAACCCATGTCCTCCAGCCCGCCGGCGCGTCAGCCGGGCAGGCGTGGCGGCGGCCCTTCGATCCTTGAAAGCCGGCCATCATGCAGCGCACTGGCCACCAGCCAGGCGTCGGCACCGGCCTCCTGCGCCCGCACCAGGTCTGCTTCGTCACGGATCCCGCCCGCCCCCACGAGGGTGATGTGTGGTGCCTTGTCTCGAAGCTCACGCAAGGTGTCCAGATCCGGTCCCGCGTTCGATCCCACGCGCTCCAGGGTCATGACGATGACGCGAGGAGGCCACAGGGCCACCGCGTCCCAGCAGCCGGAAGGATCCAGCCGCTCGCCGCCCCGCCGGTCGAGCGACAAGACGGCGCCGTGGCGCCGAGGCTGCGGCGCACCGAAGCAGCGTTCGAGCGCCTCCGGCGAGCGCAAGGATTCGCTGCCGAAAACGGGCACCAGGCGATCGGCGAGCGGCCCAAGCCGGTGGCGCAGGCGTTCAGCATCCGCCGCGTCGGCGAAACCACCATCGACCCACAGCTCGAGATCGGGCAAGCCGTGCAGCAGCGCACGAAGGACCTCGACCTGGACCCTGCCGCCCATCAGCGCGTCGAGATCGGCCACGTACAGTTGCCGTGCCGCACCGTGCTCGCACAGGGCCCGCGCCACGGCCAAGGGCTCGCTGCCCTGGCACAGGGCCGAGACGATGGGCTGGTATGTCGACCGCTGGCCTCCCACGGCGCGCACCACCTGGCCCTGCATCAGGTCGATGACGGGAATGAGGATCATGCTGAATCGACGGGATGGGTCATGACACGGGTGTTCGTGTACGAGTATCTCAGTGGCGGCGGGCTCATGGATGGTGACGGTGCGGAAAGCGAAGAGCTGCTCTCCATGGGCCTGTCGATGCGCAGCGCTGTACTCGACGATCTCATGCGGCTGAACGATTGCATCATTGGCGCCGCCACCGGTGTGGGTATGCCGGCACCCCTCGCGCCGGTGCTGCCGGTGACGCCGCGCGCCGGCGAGGCGCCGTTCGACTTCGTGGCTCGTGAGTCGGCGGCCCACGACCTGACCTGGGTGATCGCCCCGGAAACGGATGGCCTGCTCGCCGGCTTCCACCGGGTGGTGGAGCCCGATCGCTGGCTCGGCTGCGACGGCGACTCGATTCGATTGGCCACGGCCAAGCGCGCCACCTTGCTGCGCCTGGCCGCTCACGGGGTGACGACGCCGCTGGCCTTCATCGATGCGCCTGAGGTCAGCCGGTGGGTGGTCAAGCCGGACGATGGCGCGGGTGGCGTGGCGACCCGCGTGCACACCCGCGAGGGTTCCGCCCGGCACGACTGGTCACAGCGCTCGGTCGACGGCGCCGCCTTGTCACTGGAGCCCTGGGTGGAGGGCGAGCCGCTGAGCCTGTCGCTGCTGTGCACCAGCGCCGGTACCGAACTGCTGAGCGTGAATCGCCAGCACATCGCCATCGACGGCGCCGGTCAGCTGGCCTTCCGTGGTGTCGAGGTGAACGCCATCGCCGCCACCGACCCTCGCACACCCCGCCTTCGCGCGCTGGCGGCACAAGTGAGGCAGAGCATTCCAGGCTTGCAGGGCTTCGTCGGCATCGACCTGGTCTGGCATGCGCATTGCGGGCCGGTCGTGATCGAGGTCAACCCGCGGGTGACCTGTGCCTATGCCGGGCTGTCGTCCGCGCTGGGCCGCAATTTGGCCGCCGACGTCATGCAAGCCCACTTCCAAACGCTCCATGCCCATGCCTGATCGCACCATCGTCGGGTGGGATGTGGGCGGCGCCCACCTCAAGGCCTGCCTCATGCAACGTGGCCAGGTGGTCGACGTGGCGCAGTGGGCCTGCCCCCTCTGGCAAGGCATGGCGCATCTCGAACACGCGCTCGAGGCCGCCGGCCAGCGCTGGCCGGCCCTGGATGAGGCACGGCACGCGGTGACGATGACCGGCGAAATGGTCGACCTGTTCGCTGACCGAGAGGACGGCGTGCAACGCATTGCCCGGCAGATGTCGCAGTCCCTTCGACCGTCGGACGCCACCGCGTTGCAGTTCTTCGCGGGCGACAGCGGCTGGCTGGGCCTGCACGATGTCGCCCGCCACTGGGAGCGCATCGCGTCGGCGAACTGGCTGGCCACGGCCCGGCACGCGGCGCTGAGCTTCGGACACGGCGTGCTGGTCGACATCGGCAGCACCACGACCGACCTGGTCGTCTTCAAGGGCGGCCGGGTGGCCAGCAGCAGCCGCACAGATGCGGACCGGCTGGCCACCGGCGAGCTCGTCTATCACGGCGTGGTCCGCACGCCGCTGTGCGCCATCGCCCATCGCATCGATTGGCGTGGCACGCCCCACAACGTGATGAACGAGTTCTTTGCGACGACGGCCGATGTCTATCGGCTCACCGGCGACCTGGACCCGGCGCACGACCTGTACCCGAGTGCCGACGGCGCGCCCAAGGACCCGCTCTCGACCCGCCGGCGCCTGGCTCGCATGATCGGGCTGGACGAACGCGACGGCGCCCCCGAGGACTGGCTCGCCTTTGCCCGGGCCTGGCGTACCTGCCAAGTTGCCGAACTGGGCAGTCAGTTGCGCCGCGTCATGGCGTCGCATCCGCTGCCCCGTGACGCCATCGTCGTCCGTGCGGGTTGTGGCGGCTTCCTGGTCGAGGAGGTGATCGCCCATGCCGGGGCACACCCGACCATGCCGGTCCGGTCTTACGGAGCCGACGTGGCCCGGGCGGTGGCCGATTGGGCCAAGGTGTGCGCGGCCTCGGTCGCCGTCGCGGCGCTGCTCGACCGGGAGTCCCGCTGATGTGGATCGTCAAGCTGGGCGGCAGCCTGGGGGGCGACCCGATGCTGCTCGAGTGGCTGGACCTCCTCGCCCAGCTCGGCGGCGGGCGCGTCACGGTGGTGTGCGGGGGCGGCAGCCTCGCCGACGAGGTGCGGCGCTTGCAGGCGCATTGGCAGTTCGATGATCTGGCTGCCCACAACATGGCGGTGCTGGCGATGGCACAGGTGGCCTATCAGTTCCACGCACTCAACCCGATGCTGAGGTTGACCACCAGCAAGTCCGACATCCGGCGCGTGCTGCAGAAAGGGCAGACCGCCTTGTGGCTGCCCTTCGAGTTGCAGCGTGATCAGCCCGATGCCAACTCGAACTGGGACGCCACCTCGGACAGCATCGCGCTCGACCTGGCGCGCAAGCTCAACGCCGAACGGCTGGTGATGGTGAAGTCATGCACAGTCGACCCCTTGCTGTCGTTGGCGCAGCTGGGCGACGCCGGCATCGTCGACCGGCGCTTTGCCACGCTGTCGGACGGTGTGTCGTTCCCGATCGAGTTCCTGCACAAGCACGACCTGGACCGCATGCGCGGCCTGCTGCTGGGCGATCCCAGATCAGTGGCCCCCTGACCGACACACCAACCGCTACGAGCCGCAAGTGGCCATGGCGTTGTCGCCGCGCATGGCGACGACGAGTTGGCGCAGGCGCAGCGGATCGAGGGCCGCAGCACGGTCACCGTTGCAGACGGCACTCCTGAAGCCGGCGAAATCGGCCCCCAGTGCCCTCAGGGCCGCGGCATCCGCCAGGCGCAGCGCGCCTGCCAGGCCCACCAGCTGGCCGGCCGCTCGGCCGCAGGCCACGAAGCGCTCCAACTCCGCTCGCGGGACCAACTCGAGCAGACTGCCCGAGGCCTTGTCCGCGGTGTCCGCCATGACCGCCGGGAAGCCCAGCCCGCAGGCGTGCTGGAGCAGGCGGATATCGAGGCCCCGATCGGCGAGAAAGACCGGCACGACGGGCCAGGCGCAGCGGGCCAGTTCATCCAGCACGCCGATCGCAAGCGGCCCAGGCTCGATGCCCACCTTGACATAGTCGACCCCGCAGCAGCCCACCGCAGAAACCTGCGCCAGGATCTCGTCGAGCCGATCCATGGGAACGTCGCCGATGGTGGCGCTCACCGGCAAGGCGATGCGCCGGGTGCCCAATGCGGCCACGATCGCACGGATGGTGGCGATCGGCAGCCCGCCCAACGCGCCGGCGCCGGGCTCCTTCAGGTCGATGAAATCGACACCGCCGCGGGCCGCGGCCATCGCCTCATCGACGCTGCGCACACTGACGAGCAGCCGCATCAGCGCAGCACCTCGGCGGTAGCGCGGTGGCGGGCCACGGCCTCGATGAGCCACGACCAGGCTTCACGTTCCTCGGGCCCGGCGGTCTTGTCGATGGCAATCTGCAGGTAGGCCAACTCGGCGTCCACCTTGGCCGGTGCCAGCATGCGCAAGCGGCTGACCAGGATGGCCCCTTCGATCACAGCCGACTGAGCCCGGTTGAAACCCACGAACGGCGCGTGGTTCACCTCGTGGACACGCGCCATGCTCAGCACCGGGCGCTGGGCATCGTCGCTGGCCTTGATGAGCCGCAACTCGAGGTGGCTGAGCGCGCACGTCAGCCTGACTCCGGGCACGGCTTGTGTGGGTGCGACAGGCCAGTCTTTGCGCCCCGTGACGCAGCCGGCAAACACCCGCGTGTCGGTCAGGATGTTGAGCACGGCATGGCCGGTCGCGATGATGTTGTCGTGCGTCGCCGAGGGCTTGAACGGCATCAGCACCACCACGCCCTCGCCCTGGTAGCGAACGCCCATCGGTGCCACGTGCGGCCGCCCCTGGGTGTCGACCGTCGTGACGACGTTCTCGAAGATCACGTCGTTCATTGCCCGGGCTCGCTGGTGGGTGGGGTCTTGGGGTTGTTCGTGCTCATCGTCGTCCCCGGTGCGCACCACCGGTTCAGGTCATCGGTCTGTCGGTCCGCGGCGCAGCCCCAGTCGAGAGGCTGGTCCTGCACATAGCGCTTGCCCAGGCGCCAGGCGATCTCCGCACGTGCAAGTTCCACGCCCATGTAGAAGGCATGGGCGGCATCGTCGTCGAGCCGCAGTTGCGGCCACAGCTCGAAGGGATCTTGCCCAAGCCGAAGCCCGTCCCGGTTGTACACATGCAGCCCTGCACGCGTGATCTGGACGCGAAAGTTCGGGTCGCGCACGAGCGCGGCCGTGGCATCGATCTCTGCCGGCGTGTCGGGGAAGGGGTGCTTGGCGTGCACCGTCATCAGCGCATCGCTGATCCCCTTGGGCAAGGCGTTCAGGCGCGTGGCAGCGTGCATGATGCGGCGCGCCCAATCGGCCTCGCGCACCGCGCGCCGGGCGTGCTCGCTGACCTGGGTGGTCAGCACGGCCGCCACCTTCAGCTCCGCGGCGATGCCGAACAGGACCGCATTGATGCCGCTGGTATCCGCCTCGGTGAGCTCGGTCAGGTTGCCGACGCCCATCATGATCGGCACCTCCGGGAAGCGCGAGCGCAGGCGGTGGTAGCGGACGATGGAGGCCGTCAGGCCGAAGGGAATCGGGTCGAGGATGGGGTCGGCCATGAACGGCCTGCCGCGCCGCTGCATCGTCTCGATCGCTTCATGCAGCGACGCCTCGTCGGCCGGCTCGCGCGGGATCAGGATCGGTGTCGAATCGACCTCGTCGGCCACCCACAGGGTGTCCAGGCTGAGGCTGAGAAGATAGTCGGCCCCCGCCCTGCCCCCGCGCACCAGCTCGGCCGGGTCCATCGAGTCGACGCTGACCTGGAAGCCCTCGGCCTTCAGGGCCTGGACGCTCTCTGCGAGGTGGTCGAAGCGCGTTTCAGGCAGCCCGCCCAGGTCGATGACATTCGCGCCGTCGGCCGCGTAGCGCCTGGCGCGCTCGATGATCCCTCCCACCGTCAAGCGCGGCGCGTCGACGATCTCGGCAAAGATGGCCACCTCGTACTCGCCCAGATCGATGGGCTTGGCCGCCCGGTCGAAATAGCGCGGCAGATCCTTCAACTCCTCCGGGCCGCGCTGCACGGGAATGCCGAAGTGCCGCGTCAGCGCGTCGAGGTCACCACGGCAGCGGCCCGGCACGATGATGCGGTGGGCCTGCACCGGCGCGGCAACGCGGCGGCGGATCATGTCGGCCGTCATCAGCGCCGCCACCTGCAGGCCGATCTCGCGCACCTCCCAGGTGAACGGCGCCGCGTCGATGCCGCCCAGGACCCGCTCCAGCCCAGGCTGGGCCAGCCGGCCCGTCAGGAAGACGATGTGTTCCATGCAAGGGAGAGTTCGTTCAGGCGCGCATCGAGTGCCGCCTCCAGCTCAGCGGGCGAACTCACCACCTGGCAGAAATCGATGTCGCGCAGGCGCTCGACGTTGGACAGCTCGATGCGCCGAGGGCGCAGCGTCACCCAGTCATGCGGCGATTTGGTCACCACCACGGGCTCGGTGTCGCAGGCGAAGACGATGCCCAGGATCCCCAGCTTGCCGGCCTGCGCGAACATGTTGGTCGGCAGCGAGTCGCTGATGCCCAGAGCGCACTTGGCCACGGTGTTGCTGGTGGCCGGTGCCACGACGACCGTGTGGTAAACGTCGTCATAGAGCATGCCGACCGGAACGCCGCTGGCGGTCGTGTCGCGCACGACGCGAAACTGCTGCTTCAACTCGTCGATGCGGAACTTGTACAGCGGCAACACCTCCTCGGCGGCCGCCGACAGGAACAGGTCCACGGCCGGCAGGCGCATCGCCAGGGCCATCGCCTCCTCCAGGAAATGGCCGGAGCCGGTCACGCACCAGGCAAAGCGCGAGCGCGGCGGCGCGTCGACAACCTCGTCGGCGGCCAGATCGGTGTCACTCGGGGTGAGAGATTTCAATGTCCAGCTTGTGGAGCTTGCGGTAGAGCGTGTTGCGGCTGACATCCAGTGCCTTGGCGACATTGCTGACGTTCCAGCGGTGCTGCTCCAGCATTTGCAGGAGCACTTGTCGCTCGTTCGCCTGTATCGGGTTGAACTTGGTGGGCATCGGGGCCGCGTCCGGGCCGGCGTCCCCCACCGGCTCGACCACGCGGCGCGCCGCCGACGCATGGGTGCTGGCCGGGGCCGGCGCATGGCCGGCCGTCAACGACGGCAGATGCTCGCGGGTGATGGTCTTGCCATCGGCCAGCGCCGCGGCGCTGCGCAGGACATGCCGCAGCTGGCGGATGTTGCCCGGCCACGGGTGCTCGACCAGCAACCGCTGCGCGTCGGCACTCAAGACCGCCTTGCTGCCAGCCTCCGCCGCCAGCGTGGCCAAGATGATGTCGAGCCGGTCGCTGCGGTCGCGCAGCGACGGCAGCTCCAGCTCGATGCCGGCCAGCCGGTAGTACAGGTCTTCGCGGAAGCGGCCCTCGCGCACCAGTGTCGGCAGGTGCCGGTGGCTGGCACTGATGAGCTGAAAGTCGACCGGCAGCGTTTCTTCGGTGCCCAGGGGCGTGACCTGGCGCTCGTCGAGCACGCGCAGCAGGCGCGCCTGCAGATCGAGCGGCATGTCGGCGATCTCGTCGAGGAACAGGGTGCCCCCGTCGGATTGCAGGATCTTGCCTCGGCGGCCCGTTCGCTGCGCGCCGGTGAACGCACCGGCCCGATAGCCGAACAGCTCGGCTTCGATCAGGGTTTCAGGCAGGCTGGCGCAGTTGACAGCGACGAACGCGCCTTCGGCGTGCGGGCTGGCGTCATGCACGGCGCGCGCAAACACCTCCTTGCCGGAACCGGTTTCACCGCACAGCAACACCGGCGTCTGGCGAGCGATGACGCGCCGAGCGGTTTCCAGGTGCGCGATGAACCGCGGATCCTTGAAGGTGCTGGGGAATGTGGCTGCGCGCAGTGCCGGTGGCCGGGGACGCGCCGCCACGCTGCTGGGCGCGACGAGGCTGATCGCCGCCCCCCGCTCCGGCGCGGCGAGCTCCGACGCTGGCCGGCGAGCCACGGCAAAGAAACGGGACGCCGCTCCGGCACGGTAGGTCACCACCGGGTGGAAGGACGACGAGGTGCTGCGGACCAGCATGTCCTCGAGCGAGCTCTGGAAGAACTCTTCGACCCGCCGCGACTTGATGTCGTCCATCGATTGCAGGCCGAGCTGGAACAGCGCGCTGCGGTTGGCCGCCAGGACACGGCCGTCGTCCGAGATGGCCAGCTTGCCTTCATGCAGCGTGTAGACAAACTCCGGCCGGCTGTGGAAGTGCAGCGGGTGGGCATCGCGGAAGCGCAGGTCGATGAGCCGGTTCTCGATCATCCTGGCCGTCATGCCGAGCAGCACCAGCACGTGCTGCTGCATCAGGCTGGAGCGGCTGGTGACATCCAGCACCGCAGCGATCTCGCCGGAGGGGTCGAACACGGGCACCGCCGAGCAGGTGAGCTGGGTGAACAGGCTGAAGAAGTGATCCTCGCGGCGCACCGACACCGGCGCACCCGAGGCGAGACAGGTGCCCATGCCGTTGGTGCCCGCCTCGACCTCGCTCCAGACGCCGCCGCATCGCAGGCCCAACGGCGACGCCTCGGCAGCGAACTCGGGCGACGAGACCATGTGCACGATCACGCCGTCGGTGTCGGTCAGCACCACGGCGGTTTCGAGATCCGCCAGCTGCTGGTACAGCGTGGTCATTTCGTAGCGTGCGCAGTCGATGACATCGGCCCGGCGCGCGCAGCGCTCTTCGAGCGACGCATGCGACACGATGGCGGGGTCGCGGCGCCTCGACGGATCGAGCTGATACTCGTTCAGGCAACGGCCCCACGATCGGAGGAGCACGTCGTTTCCGTGCTCTTGGTAACCGGCGCGCACGACTTCGAGAATACGGTCGGCGTGCCGATCTGCACTTCGCGAGGCGTCGATCTGTGTCAGGGTCATGGGGTCCTCCGGAACGCCGGCACCCGCCGGTTCCTGTAAGCCGTTGATTCTGAAGCGCCGGGCGAATCCATGCACCCGGTTAAACACGGTGGGCCGGCGTGCCAGGGAACCGGCCCGGACTGTTTGTCACACATTGGCCCACATATTGCACCGTAGTGCCGGTTGCCGCGCGACCGACACCGACGCCGCCGGCTGTGCCCCACCCACCGGAGACCCGATTGAGCCACAGCATTCTCGACCTTCCCGGCGGTCCGAAGCCGCAAGCCGAATGGAGCCCCACCACCCGGCCGATGGACGTGATCTTCATCGACGGCTTTGTCGGCCACACCGTGATCGGCATTCACGACTCGGAACTGCACACGCCACAGGCTGTCCGGATCGACCTGCAGGCGGGTCTGCCGCGGTCGCGCGCCTGCGACACCGACCGGATTGGCGACACCATCGACTACGGCGTGGTCCGCGCGCGGCTGCTTCGGCTGCTGGTGGAGCACCGGCTGCAGTTGCTTGAAGCATTCGCGGAGACCATTGCCGACATACTGATCGCAGAGTTCGGTGCGGCCTGGGTACGGGTCAGGGTGACGAAGCCGAGAAAGTTCGACGACGTCGAAGCCGTCGGCGTTCAGATCGAACGGGCGGCCACGCGGCCGGCCGGGCGAGGCGAACCGGCCACGCCATCGTCCACCCGCCAAGCCGCTGTGCTGCATCTGCTGGCCAGCGGCATGGTGCCTGGAAAGCGCTGAAGGCCGGCACGGCAAGCCGCCCCTTGGAAGGGGCGGCATCGTCGCGTCTTACAGGTGAGCCGCGAACGGGTGTGCGGCCGAACCCTTCTTGGCGACCACTTCGGCCGCCGTCGGCGAGCCAGCCACCGCGCGCTGGATCGACTCCCGGACCGCCTGGTAGTTGTAGTCCTGGATCTTCTTGTCGTCTTCCGCCAGCCAGTGGATGAACACGCCGACGCAGATGAAGAGGTTGTCGGCCTCATCCATCGGAATCGTGCCGTCCTCGACCGAATCGGCCACGGCCATCGCCACACCACGCTGGGCCGGCCCGAACATCTGCACGGCCTGCTTGGCCCCCTTGATGGTGACCTTGTTGAACATCACGGTCGCGGGCTTGGTCAGCAGGTTGGGCGCCACCACCGCCAGCAGCGAGGTGAAGCCGTCCTTGTTGTTGGTCAATGCATTTGCGAATGCGGTTTCGGCGGCACTGCCGCGCGGCCCGATGATGAGGTCGATGTGAGCCACCTCGTTGCCATCGCCGACGAGCGATTCGCCGACGAGCATGCGATTGATCTTTGCCATGGTTTACTGGTCTCCTGAATGCGGTTTTGGGGTCGTGACGACACTGGCGCGACAAACCAGCGCGACCTCCCTGCTAATCACGATCCGTGCCATGCTGGAGGCGGATCAACGGCTGGCGCCCGAATCGGGCTCCGTCGCGGCGGCGGTCAGGCCGGCCAGCATCAGCGTGGCCACGGTCAGATCCGCGGTGGTACCGGGGTTGAGTCCGTCGGCCTTGAGCTGGGCGTCCCACGTCACGAAGCCGGCATCGGCGTCGAGGTGCATCCCGCCGTCGGCGCGGGCACGCCAGGCCTGCGCCGAGCTCATGACAATCTGTGCCACGGATTCGCCGTGCTTTCGAACAATGTGTGAATCGGGCCTGCTGGCCAACAAGGTCAGGTACAGCCTTTGGACCGCTTGCGCCGTGCCGGCATCGGCAAGCCCACCGGGATCGGCGCGAACCAGCCCGGAACCCAGCGCCGGCAAGGCCAGGTCGAACAACTCGGCGAAGCCATCGCGGTATTGGCGGGCGATGCTGTCGCGCGGCGCGGCCAGCGCCATCGCGGCGCGCAGGCCGACTGTCGGTGCGGAGCGCACGTCCTGCGATGGCGCCGATCCCAGGCCGCCCGGTCGGGCGGCGGCAATGGCGCGAAAGGCGGCGCCGGCATCGTCCAGGTCCAGACCACCGAGCACCGTTTCCAGAGCACGGCGCAACGCGTCCACGCCGATCGATCCCGCCGGCATGGGGCAGCGCTCCACCGCCGCCGCGATCGGTGCGCACAGCAGGAGAATGCCCAGGTTGGTGTTGCAGCCCGCAGCCTGCCATGAAGCAGCCTGCGCGCCCTCGATGCGCGCGCCCACCCGCGAACCAGGCAGGAACAAGGGCTCGGCGGCGGCCTGTGCGCTGCGAATGAACATCTCGGCCTGCATGCCGTGCCCCGGTGAGGCCCGGCAGACGTTGCCCGGTTTGCGCACCGCCACATCGAGCTCGCAGGCCCGCAGGAACGACGCCCTGCCCCCGTCGCTGCGGCCTGGCGCAACGCCGCCGCGGCCTGTCATGCGCGTTTCCCGGCGCCCGGTTCCGAGGCCGAGCGGGCCAGCGCGAGCTTGCGGTCGAGCAGGTCGTCGACGATGGCGCGGGCGATGTTGAAGCTGGTCACGCGCTGCAGGCCCTGCCAGGCTGCCACGCCGTTGACCTCGATCACCTGGATGGCCGGCCCCGTGGCCGACGGCAGCAGGTCGACACCCGCATAGTCCATGTCCAAGGCCAGCGCCGCGCGCTCGGCCAGTTCAGCCAGCGGGCGGGTCAGCTCGGCCGGTTCGCTGCGAGCGCCTTGGGCGATGTTGTGAACCCAATGGGTACTGACCCGCCGCATGGCCGTGATGGCACGCCCGCCGACCACCAGCACGCGCCAATCGAACCCGGGTTCCGACGCCGCGGGCAGGAACCGCTGCAGGTAGGCCAGCGCCCCGTAGGCCTTGTCGAGGGCGGGCAGCGGGTGGTGAACGCCGCCCACGTGGCCGACCAACTGCAGGCCCTTGCCCTGCGAGCCGAACAGCGGCTTGAGCACGAGCGCGTGCCCCAACGCCCCCTCGCGGATGGCGATGCGCTGCGCATGCGCCGCCGACTCGGTCGCCCAGGTGGGCGGCGTGGGCACGCCAGCCGCATGCAGCAGCAGGCTGGTCATCGATTTATCGACACTGCGCTCGATCGCGCGGGCGTCGTTGTAGACCGGCACGCCCAGCTCCCGCAGCGCGTGCAGCACCCCCAAACGCTTGGTGACCTGCTCGAAGCTCCCTCCCGCGATGCCCCGGACGAGCGCCGCGTCGGGCAGCCCGCGCGAGAAGCCCGGGATGACCAGCCCATGCCACGATGCGGTGGTGTCGACGTAGCAATCGGCCAGATCGACGCAATGACCGACCGCCCCACGCGCGCGCAATGCGGCCTGGAGCTGGCGCGTGTGCCAACCCTTCTCGTCGGTCATGATGACCACGCGCAAGCCGGGCATTCAGGCCTCCTTCATCCACAGGCCTTGCAACAACGCCATGTCGGTGGCACCGCCCTGCCAGGTGTTGCCACTGTCCAGGTTGCTGACCCAGACCTGTGCCGGTGCAAACAAGGCGCCGTCGATCTTGTAGAAATCGTACCCGGCCTCCTTGAAGATGTCGGCAAAGGAGCGCCCATGGTCGCGCGAGTTGCCCGACGGGAGCTGGCGCGCCAGGTCGCGCGCGGCGTCGTCGCTGCCGGTCACCGTCAGGTGCACGCGGCCGCCGTAGAGGATCGCGTCGTTGGTGCGGCCCATCGCCACCACGCCATCGGGGCTGGGCGACGGCAGGGGCGCCGTGGCCGCCCCGTCGACGATGTTGGCCAGCGCAAACCCCAGCTCATGCGCCTTGTGCAGCGCCACTTCGAGCACCCGCGCCACCACCTGGGTCGTGCCGGCCAGGCTGGTGGTGGGCGTGAGGATCAGCGTCAAGCCCTGCGGCTGCAGCGCGCAGTCGTGCAGCAGCTTGTCGACGATGACCTTGGGCGGCACGCGATCCACCTCGAGCACCAGCACGCCGGTGTCCGCCCGGTCACGGTAGCCCAGTTCGGTGAACAAGGCCTCCTTGCCGGCCAGCGCGCGCGCCGGACCCGAGCCCAGCGAGAAGAACTTCTTGCCGCCGGTCTCCTCCTTGCTCGCCGCCAGGCTCCAGCCCGCGTACTGGCTGCCCAGGCAGGCCAGCACCGGTTGTGCGCTGCGCACATCCACCCAGGTCGGCCAGGCGTGGCTGGAGTCCGACCGCAGGCTCACCTGCCCCAGCCCTCCCATGCAGATTTCGGCCACCAGGAGGCCCGCCGCCACGCTGCCGCGGCTGGCGATGCCGGCGTCCACCAGGCAGACGCCGCCGTGGTCTTGGGCGACGCGCACCCCGAGCGCGTCGGCCTGCGCGAGCAGAGACTCGACTCTCGGGCGCACCAGCGCATTCACGCCCAATGTGCAGCCCGCCAAGGGGAAGGATTCCGCGGTCATGTCGTTGTCTCCAGTTCCTGCAGCAGCGCATCGCGGGCTGCTTCGAGTTGTTGTATCACCTGGTCCCCGTGCGCACCTGATGCCTGCACGCTGCACACCGGGTCGCCAGCCTCGAAGGCCATTGCACCGGCGGGCAGGTCATGGACGCCCGGGCGCGCTGCCAGTCCCAGCGCCGCTTGCTCGCTGAGCATCATGGTCCGCCGCGCAAACACGACTTCAGTGCCGCAGACGCCCTGCGGCCGGGACACCCGCAGCGGCAGTTCGCCTCGCAGGCAGGCGTTCACGTGGGCCCGCATCACGCCGTGGTCGACGCAGCGGCCGTAGAGGAACAGGCTGGCCGGGGGCCGCGGGTTGACCTCGAGCACGCCCGCATGGTCGCCATCGAGCACGAAGTCCAGGCTGCCCAGCCCGCGCAGTGAAAACCCGGCCACCAGTGCGCTCAACGCCGCGGTGAGGTGCGCCGACACGCCCGTGGGCAGCGGCACCGGGCCGACGACGCCGCCATAGACAAATGGCCGCGAGCCCCTGCGGCGCACGATCAGCTGGTTGAAGCCCAGCAGGCAGGCATCGTGACCGTTGGCGACGAAGGTCGCCGACATGGGCGTGCCAGCCATCTCGTGCTGGAAATAGTGGCCGCGCGGCGCCTCCTTGCCGACCTGTGCCGATGCGTGCCGGATGTGCCATCCGCCGCACCCCCCCGCATCCTTGAGCAGCCAGCCGGTGGTGTCGAGCGGCCGCGCCTGTTGCACTTCGGGGTGCGCAATGCCCCGAGCGTCGAGGTAGCCGAAGAACTCTGCCTGGTCGCGAACGCGCCGCACCGCTCGCGGCCCGGTGCCCAGCAGCGGCAGGACCGCCGCCCCCTGCTCAAGCAAATCCGGCAGGCCCTCGAACCCGCCGCCGGCGACCCAGCCGATCACGCCCCCACGCCTGGCGAGTGCCTGCAGCGCGGACAGCACGCGTGCCGGTTCGATGCGCATGCCGGCCGGCTCGCCGATGGGCAACCACTGCGAGCTCGCGCGTTTGGTGTCCGCGTCGCCGAACAGATCGAGCGCGATCACGTCGAAGCCGTCCGCGGCCGCCGCCTCGGCCATCACCCGTGCGGACAGGCCCGCGACCGCCAATGCCGACATCGCGCCGCCGGTAGTCAGGCGGCCTGCTCGGCGGCTCTTTCGGCGAGAAACGCGCGGGCGGTGGCGAAGGTCTCCGCAAAGCCCAGCACCACCGCCTTCTCGGCATTGCGCATCTGCACCAGCAGGCGGTGTTGGGTCTGGTACTTCACGTTGCCCACGGCCAGCGCACCGATGCCCACCGCGCCGGTGCCGGCAAGCGCGGTGCCGTCGTCCATCACACCAACGCCCGCAATGCCCTCCGGCGGCACCGCGTTCACATCGGCGGCAACCTTCAGGAGCTTGGCGAACGACAGGTCTTCGGCCGTCACCACCTGCACGCCCGCCGCGGCGCAGGCCAGCACGATGTCGGTGTCCGCGAGCAAGGCACGAACCGACGCCCTGTCGGCACCGAACACACCCTGCAGGTCGACCTTGAAGCGCGCGCCAGTGTCGCGCGCCGCCTCCTCCGCCGCCTCGGCGCTGTGGTGGCTCGACAGCCGAACCTGGGCGCCACACTGCGCCGCCACCACGCCGGCGATGCGGCCGACGGGGCCGGTGCCGCCCAGGATCAGCACGCGCTGGCCTGTCAGCGCCTGCCCATGGTGCCGCTTCAAGGCCGCCTCGACGCACGCCACCATCGCGGCGGCGGTGGAATAAGCGCCGCTCGGGTCGGCCATCAGGGACACCACGAAAGGCTTGACCATGGCGGCCTTGGCACGCTCGAGCATGTCGGCAGCCAGGGTCGCGCTGCGCCCGCCGATGAAGATGCCGGTTCTTGCCACGCCCTTGGGCCCGCGCGAAAAGATGGCGTCCTGGGTCAGGCCCGCGACCGTGTCGAGGCCGACCTCGCAGTAGGGCACGATGATCTGGTAGCCGGCATCGGCAGCCATGTTGACATCGAAGGGGCTCATCTGGCGCCCGGGCGTGAACATGTGGAGGATGTAGGGGCGTTCCATTCGGTATTCCTGTCAAAGGCACTGTGAGGCCGATTGCACGGCACGCGCCACGCCGCTGCCCTGCCGGGCCCATGTGGCGCCATGGTTGCGGGCGCCCACGATGCGCACCACCAGCGCCGGGTCCACCACGCCGGCCGCACGCGCCGCGGCGACCACCGCCTCGGCCTGCCCCTGCGAGGCCACGATGGCAAATCCCGTCGGGCCCCATGAACTCTGCCCCGTGGCCGCGCCGTGCTCCTGGGCCCCGCCGATCCACTGCACCAACCGGCCGACCGCCGGGCTGGTGAAGGCCGTTCCGCCTTGCGCCGGCGCGAAGTGCTCGCCCAGCACCTGCTGCACGCGGGTCACGCCAGCGGCGAACAGCGCGAACTCGCCGCAGGCCGCCCCCGGCAGCACCCGCATCAAGACCTGGTGGCACACCTCGGCGGCGGAAGCCTGCGGCAAGGGCGGCAGCGCCGCCAGGGCACGCCGCTCCTGCGGGCCGGACAAGCCGCGATGGTGGGGATCCTGGACGACGACGATGCGCCAGGCCTCGGGCATGGCCAGCCGTGCCAACAGTGGCGCCGGGCTGCCATCCGCCCCCGGCCCGCCGTCGACGAGCAAGCCGCCCTGGTCGAACCCGACGATGCCGATGCCCGAACGCAGCCCCCGGCCAAGCCAGCGCGCCAGCGTGGCGGTGTCCACATCCAGCCCATGCAGGCACGCAAACGCCTGACCCACGGCCAATGCAAGCTGGGTCCCGGAGCCGAAACCGGCATGCGGCGGCAACACCTGGGACAACTGCATCCGCAGCGGCGCGTGGCAACCGCTGTGCTGGCGCAACGTGTGCAGGCAGGCACTCGCCCGTTCGACCTCCACACCCGCATCGGGGCTGCTGGCGACCACCGAGTCGCTCGCCGCGGCACTCAACGCGATGGTGGTCTCATAGCCATCGATCACGACGCCCAGGCTGCCGAAGCGGCGGCCCAGCGAACCTGCAGGATCCAGAAAGCCGAGGTGAAGGCGGCCAGGCGCCCGCACCGTCACCATGCCGTTGCCGTCAGGGCGCATCGGGCGGGCAGACCTTGAGGTACACAGACATGATGCAAGAGCCCCTTGGGGTGCAGCGTGGAAACCTACACGGTTAGCAAGCATCGTTCCCTCGCCAAACCCAGCGGGGCTGCGGGCGGCAGCGGCTTCCTGGTTCGGTGATGTCCCGGGCGGGTGACACTTTGTCATGCCATCCGCGCCGGCTCGCCGGCCATCGGTCAGTCGTACTTGAGGTACTTGAAGCGCGGATCGTCCGGCGTGCCTTCGAGCGCCGAGCCCTCGACGAGCTGCGGCCGCCACCCCACCACCTCTTCGATCTTCTTCGCGAGCTCGAAGTCCTTGTCGGTGATGCCCTTGGCGGCGTGGTTCATCAGCTTGACGGTCACGAAGGCGTAGGACACGGTGAGGTCCGGGTGGTGCCAGGCCGCCTCGGCCAGGTGACCCACGGTGTTGACGACCATCAGGGTCGACTTCCAGCCACTGGTCTTGTACTTGCGGCGAATCCAGCCGTCTTCCAGGCGCCACTGTGGAAGTTCGTCCTGCAGGCGGGCATCGACCTCGTCCGCCGCATACACCTCGTCCGCTGTCTTCTTGCGCCACTGGGCCATGTTCTCGCTCCTTCGAAATGGTTGGGGTCTTATTGCACGGTGCGGCTCTCGAAACCCCATCACCAGATGGCGCGGTCCCGATGGGTCGCCGTGTCCAGGCCCTTGGCAGCGGGCAGGCCCTGCACGCCGGTGAAGTTCGCGCCATCCAGGTCGGCTTCGGTGAAATCGGCGCCAGCAACATGGGCCCCGCGCAGGTCGGCGCCCGCCATCTTGGCCCGGAAGAGCACCGCTCCGGCGAGGTTCGTCGCGCTCAGGTCGGTAAACTCCAGCAGCGAGCGGTTCAAGTCCGCGCCCGACAGATCTGCCCCCGTGAGCCGGGCCCCGGAAAGATTGGTTCGCATCTGCCCCATGCCCTGGTTCTTGATGTCCACGCCCAGGTTGGCTCCCGACAGCCGCGCGTGGCGGAAATCGACGCCGGGAAACTCCGCGATGACGCGCGCCCCGCTCAGATCGGCCCCAGCGAATATTGGCCGAGCCGTGACCTGCCCGCCCAGGACCACCACGCTCATCAGCATGCTGCCGACCAAGCTCGCACCCGAGAAATCGGTGCCCATGAGCCACGCGCCATTCAGGTTGGCTCGCGTCAGATCTGCGCCCGACAGGTTCGAGGACACCAGGCGCGCACCGAACAGATTGGCGCCCACCAGGCTGGCCCGCCTGAAGTCGACTTCGCTCAGGTCCAGGTCGGACAGATCCAGACCCGACAGATTCGGCCGCGCCAGCGTGCCATCGCCCCGGATCCGCTCGCGAACCTGTGCGGCCGTCCAAGGCGAAGCCGACGCCCGTGCGCACCAGGCCCCGGCCACGGCGGCCACGAGAGCGAGTGGGAAGATCCGCTTGCGCACGACATCGGGCTCCTGTGGACAGCGTTATAACGTGAGGCCGTGCCCATCCGTGCCGATCGGTACATGGCCCCACGCGATTCAGGGCCGGATGTCGCCCTCCATGATCACCAGTGGCCACGCCTCAACGCGCCCCATCCGCAGGGTCAGCCGTTGGCACTCAGCTTGCTTGCAACGACTGATTCACCCTGCCGAGCGTGACGCCACTCGCCCCCCGAAGTCCAGACAAGCAGGCGTTCCCACTCGACGCGAGGTCCCCACCCGAGAATGAGCCATCCAGTCATCCCGATCGCCGTGTCGCAGCCCGACACTTCCAAGCGGCGCAAGCGCCAGGGGCCCAAGGGTCGCCGCGTCGATGCCGGCGCACTCGAAGAAGTGCAGCATCTGCTTGGATCGGAGTCGCGTCAGCGCGATCTGCTGATCGAGCACCTCCACAAGATCCAGGACAGCTTCGGCCACCTGTCGGCCGAGCACCTGGCAGCGCTGGCGCAGGAGATGCGTCTCGCGCAAACCGAGGTGTTCGAGGTCGCCAGCTTCTATCACCACTTCGACATCGTCAAGGAGGGCGAGACACCACCGGCCGCGCTGACGGTGCGGGTCTGCGACGGCCTGTCATGTGAGATGGCCGGCGCGGCCGACCTGCTGGCGCGCCTGCCCGCGCTGCTGGGCAAGGAGGTGCGCGTCGTGGCGGCGCCTTGCATCGGCCGCTGCGAGCAGGCGCCCGCCGTCGTGGTCGGGCAGACGCCGGTGCCCCAGGCGAGCTGCGAGGCCGTGGTGGCCCAGGCCGCGGCGGTGCCGACACGTCATCTGCCTGCCGGGCACATCGACTACGCCGCCTACTGCGCCACGGGCGGGTATGCCTTGCTCAAGCAATGCATATCGGGCGAGCGCGACGTCGAATCGGTGATCAAGACGCTCGAGGGCTCGGGCCTGCGCGGGCTCGGTGGCGCTGGGTTCCCGGCCGGGCGCAAGTGGCGCATCGTTCGCGGCGAACCCGGGCCGCGGCTGATGGCGGTCAACATCGACGAAGGCGAGCCCGGCACCTTCAAGGACCGCGTGCTGCTCGAGCACGACCCGCACCGCTTCATCGAGGGCATGCTGATCGCAGCGTGGGCGGTGGGCATCGCGCGCATCTACGTCTACCTGCGCGACGAGTACCACGGTTGCCGCGCGCTGCTGGAGACCGAGTTCGAGAAGCTGAAGGCCCATCCGCCTGTCTCGGAGATGCCCGAGATCGTCCTGCGCCGCGGCGCGGGTGCGTACATCTGCGGTGAAGAGTCCGCGATGATCGAATCGATCGAGGGCAAACGGGGCATGCCGCGGCTGCGCCCGCCGTATGTGGCGCAGGTGGGGCTGTTCGGGCGACCGACGCTCGAGCACAACTTCGAGACCCTGTACTGGGTGCGCGAGCTGGTCGAAAAAGGCGGTGCCTGGTTCGCCTCGCATGGCCGCAACGGCCGCCAGGGCCTGCGCTCGTTCTCGGTCTCCGGCCGGGTCAAGAACCCTGGCGTCAAACTGGCGCCGGCGGGCATCGACATCCAGGATCTGATCGACGAGTACTGCGGCGGCATGCTGGATGGCCACACCTTCTACGCCTATCTGCCCGGTGGCGCCTCGGGCGGCATCCTGCCGGCCAGCCTGAACCGCATTCCACTCGACTTCGACACCTTGCAGCCCTATGGCTGTTTCATCGGGTCGGCGGCGGTGATCGTGCTCTCCGACCACGACAGCGCGGTCGGCGCGGCACGCAACATGATGCGTTTCTTCAAGCACGAATCCTGCGGCCAGTGCACGCCCTGCCGCAACGGCACCGCCAAGGCCTCCGCCCTGATCGACCAGCCCCGTTGGGATCTCGAACTGCTGGCGGATCTGTCGGCGGTGATGCGCGACGCTTCCATCTGCGGGCTGGGACAGGCTGCGCCGAACCCGGTCGATTGCGTCATCAAGTACTTCCCGCAGGAACTGCAAAACCCATGAGCGCGATCACCCGAGACAACGCGGCGACGCTGGACGTGCCCACGCTCACCTTCGAGCTCAACGGCCGGCCGGTGACAGCCCGGGCCAACGAGACGCTGATCCAGATCGCCGACCGTGAAGGCGTGGCGATCCCGCGCCTTTGCTACAAGGAGGGCCTCGACACGGTCGGCAACTGCCGCTCCTGCATGGTCGAGATCGCAGGCGAGCGGGTGCTCGCGCCCTCGTGCTGCCGCACCCCCAGCGCCGGCATGAAGGTCACCACCGACAGCGAGCGCGCGGTGAGGTCGCAGAAGCTGGTGCTCGAACTGCTGCTGTCGGACATGCCCGAAACAGCCAACACCCGCCACAACGAGGTCGACCAATGGGCGCAGAAGCTCGGTGTCGGCAAACCGCGCTTCGAGCCACGCGATCAGGTCGTGAGCGATCTCTCGCACCCGGCCATCGCGGTCAACCTGGACGCATGCATCCAATGCACGCGCTGCCTGCGCGCCTGCCGCGACGAGCAGGTCAACGACGTGATCGGCCTGGCCTTCCGGGGCGACCAGGCGAAGATCGTGTTCGACATGGACGACGCGATGGGCGCGTCGACCTGTGTCGCCTGCGGCGAGTGTGTGCAGGCCTGCCCCACAGGCGCGCTGATGCCGGCGCGCGAGGTGGCGCTGGCGGTGCCCGACAAGCAGGTCGATTCGGTCTGCCCGTACTGCGGCGTTGGCTGCCAGCTGACCTACCACGTCAAGGGCAATGAGATCCTGTTCGTCGAGGGCCGCGATGGCCCGGCCAACCATGAGCGCCTGTGCGTCAAGGGGCGCTACGGCTTCGACTATGCGCACCACCCGCACCGCCTGACCCGGCCGCTGATCCGGCGTGCCGACGCACCCAAGACCGGTGAGTTCACGATGGACCCGGACCGCTGGATGGACGTGTTCCGCGAAGCCTCCTGGGACGAGGCACTCGAGTGCGCCGGCGGCAAGCTGGCACGGATCCGTGACCAGCACGGCAAGAAGTCGCTCGCCGGCTTCGGCTCTGCCAAGGGCAGCAACGAAGAGGCCTACCTGTTCCAGAAGCTCGTGCGCACGGGCTTCGGCAGCAACAACGTCGATCACTGCACGCGGCTGTGCCACGCCTCCTCGGTGGTCGCGCTGCTCGAAGGCATCGGTTCGGGCGCGGTGTCGAACCCGGTGATGGACGTCACCCGTGCCGAGGTGGTGCTGGTGATCGGCGCCAACCCGACTGTGAACCACCCGGTCGGCGCCACCTGGATCAAGAACGCGGTGAAAAACGGCACCAAGCTGATCGTCTGCGACCCGAGGCGCTCCGACCTGGCGCGCATGGCCCACCGCTACGTGCAGTTCAAGCCCGACACCGACGTGGCACTGCTCAACGCGATGATGAACGTCATCGTCACCGAGGGCCTGGTCGACGAGGCCTTCATCGCGAGCCGCACCATCGGCTACGAGGAGCTGCGCAAGAACGTCGAGGGCTACGGCCCCGAGGCGATGGCGCCGATCTGCGGCATCGACGCCGACACGATCCGCGATGTCGCGCGCCTGTACGCCACCTCGAAGGCGTCGATGATCCTCTGGGGCATGGGTGTGTCGCAGCATGTGCATGGCACCGACAACGCCCGCTGCCTGATCGCGCTGTCGCTGATGACCGGCCAGATCGGCCGCCCAGGCACCGGGCTGCACCCGTTGCGTGGCCAGAACAACGTGCAGGGTGCGTCGGATGCGGGCCTGATCCCGATGATGTACCCCGACTACCAACGCGTCACCGATCCAGACGTGCGCGCGCGCTTCGAACAGGCATGGAACCTGGCCAGTGGCACGCTCGACGACCAGCCGGGCCTGACCGTCGTCGAAGTGATGCACGCCATCAAGAGCGGCGGCATTCGCGGCATGTACGTGATGGGCGAGAACCCGGCGATGTCCGACCCCGACGCCAACCACGCACGTGACTCGCTGGCATCGCTGGAGCACCTCGTGGTGCAGGACATCTTCCTCACCGAAACGGCCTACCTGGCCGACGTGGTCCTTCCGGCCAGCGCCTTCCCCGAGAAGACCGGCAGCTTCACCAACACCGACCGGCTGGTACAGATGGGCCGCCAGGCCATCGACCCACCGGGCGACGCCCGGCAGGATCTGTGGATCATCCAGCAGATCGCCAAGAAGCTCGGGCTGGATTGGCAGTACGGCCACGTGTCGGAGGTGTTCGACGAGATGCGCCACACGATGCCCAGCATCGGCGGGATCACCTGGGATCGGCTCGAGCGCGAGCACGCGGTCACCTACCCGTGCGTCAAGGAAGGCGATCCAGGTGATCCGGTGGTCTTCACCGACACCTTCCCGCGCGAGGGCGGCCGCGCGCGCTTCGTGCCGGCCGACATCATCCCGGCCGACGAGCGCCCCGACGCCGAGTACCCGATGGTGCTGATCACCGGCCGCCAGCTCGAGCACTGGCACACCGGCAGCATGACGCGGCGCGCGACCATGCTGGATGCCATCGAGCCCGATCCGGTGGCACTGGTGCATCCGCTGGATCTGGCCGCGCTGGGCGGCCGCCCGGGCGATATCGTGACGCTGGCGTCGCGCCGCGGCGAGGTCACGCTGTACGCGCGCGCCGACGACAGCTCGCCACGTGGCGCCGTGTTCGTGCCGTTCTGCTACTACGAGGCGGCGATCAACAGGCTGACCAATGCAGCGCTGGATCCGTTCGCGAAGATCCCCGAGTTCAAGTACTGCGCCATCCGCATCTCCCTGGGCGGCGAGGTGCCGGCGCAAGGCAGCTATGGCGGCGGGCAGGCGCTGCTGAACGCCTAGGAGGCTGTCGGGCTTTGGGCGGGCCCGACCCAAAGCCCGACAGCCTCCTAGCGCTGAACCGTGGCGCCGGCCCCACCGTCGGCGAACAGATCGAACACCACACCACGCAACCACTGGCTGGCTGGTGAGCGGTGGACCTTGGCGTGCCAGAACACGTTGATCGCGATCTCGGGCAGTTTCACCGGATGGGGCAGGTAGGCCAGCCCGAAGGGTTCGGCCAGGCGCTGGGCCAGCCGCTCGGGCACGGTGGCGACCAGATCCGAGCTTTGAAGGATGTGGCCGACGCTGACGAAGTGCGGCACGGTGACACGCACGACGCGCTCGATGCCGGCGCGCTGGATCAACTCGTCGACCTTGCCGTGCCCGGTGCCGGCAGACACCACCACCAGGTGCTCTGCCGCGCGAAAGTCTGCCAGCGTCAGCTTCTTCCTGTCGACCGGGTGCCCGCGCCGGAACAGGCACACATAGCGCTGCTCGAACAGGCGCCGCTGGAAGAACCCGGCCGTCAACGCGGGCAGCAGGCCGATCGCCAGGTCGACCTTGCCGGATTCCATGTCGCTGCGCAGGGTCTCGGCCGTGTTGCGCACCGTGTTCAGCGAGACGCCAGGCGCCTCGCGGGTCAGGCGCTCGATCAGCCTGGGCAGGAAGACGATCTCGCCGATGTCGGTCATGCCGATCGTCACCGAGCGCCGCGCTTGCGCGGGGTCGAACCGCGCCTGCTGGTTCAACCCGCCATGGATCATGGCGAGCGCGTAGCCCACCGGCTCCGACAGTTGCTCGGCAAAGGGGGTGGGCATCATGCCCGACGGGGTGCGGACGAACAGGTCGTCCCCGAACAGCCGCCGCATCCTGGCCAGCGAGTTGCTGACGGCCGGCTGGGTCAGCCCCAGCTTGTCAGCCACCTTGGAGACCCGGCGCTCGACCATCAGGTGCTGAAAGAGCACCAGCTGGTTCAGGTCGATATCACTGAGCTCCATCGCGACTCCAGCCATCACTGTCAGTGATGTTAGACATTCAAGCGATTCTATTGGCTGATCTTCGCTTCATGGCGAAGATCGGCCCATCCGAACCCGCACGCCCTAGCCCGCTCGATGGAAGTCCTCATCCAACCCCTGAACCGAATCATCCGGGTCGAGCCGGGGGCCAATCTGCTCGAGGCCCTGCAGGCAGAGCGGGTGCCGATGTCGTACTCGTGCATGGCCGGCCGATGCGGCACCTGCCGGTGCAGACTCATCGACGGTGAGGTGCTGGACGGCGGGCGCGAGCAGCAGCGGCCGCTGGATGGCGAAGAAGGCTACGTGCTCGCCTGCCGCACCACCATCACCGGGCCCTGCACCATCGAGATCCCGGAGCCGGATGACGTGGTCGTTCATCCCGCCCGTATCGTGAAGGCCACGGTGACTGCGATCGAAGACCTGACGCACGACATCAAGCGCCTGCTGCTGAAGCCCGCCAAGCCGGTGGCGTTTTCTCCCGGCCAGTATGTCCAGCTGCAGTTCACCCCGGACCACGTGCGGCCGTATTCCATGGCCGCGCTGTGCACCGACGGGCAGTTCGAGTTCCACGTGCGTCTCGTGGCGGGTGGCCGGGTCACCGGCCACATCGCCAGCGAGCTGAAGGCTGGCGACCCCGTGCGCGTGAGCGGCCCGCTCGGCTCCGCCTACCTGCGCCCGAAGCACGCGGGGCCGATGCTGTGCGTGGCGGGCGGCACTGGCTTGGCACCCATCTTGTCGATTCTTCGGGGCGCCATCGCAGAAGGCATGCCCAACCCCATCCACGTGTATGTCGCCGCGCGATCGCCAAGGGACGTCTACGGGCTCGACTGGCTCCAGCAACTGCACGCAGAACACCCTGCCCTCGCGGTTCATGTGGTGGTCGCTTCCGGCGCCGACCCCCGCACCCAGCGCAGCGGGCTGGTCACCGAGGCCATCGAGCAGGATCTGGGCGACCTGGTCGGCTGGCGCGCCTACCTCTGCGGCTCGCCTCCCATGGTCGAGGCCGCCAGGCTGGTGGCGCGGCGCAAGGGCGTCGCGGCCAGCCATGTCCATGCCGACGCGTTCTACACCCAAGGCACCTGAGGAGACAGCATGAGCGAGACATCCACGGTTTTCCCGCGCGAAGCGCGGTGGGAGGGCGACGGCACCCACCGGATCCCTTTCGTGGCCTACACCAGCGAAGACCTCTACCAGCGCGAACTCGAGCGCTTCTTCTACAAGGGCCATTGGTGCTATGTTGGCCTGGACGCCGAGATCCCGAACCCGGGTGACTTCAAGCGCACGGTGGTGGGCGAGCGCTCGGTCATCATGGTGCGCGACGCCGATGGCGCGATCAATGTGGTCGAGAACGTCTGCGCCCACCGGGGCATGCGCTTCTGCCGCGAGCGCCATGGCCACCGCAAGGACTTCGTCTGCCCCTACCACCAATGGAGCTACACGCTCCAGGGCGATCTGCAGGGCGTGCCCTTCCGCCGTGGCGTGAAGCAGGACGGCCAGGTGCAGGGTGGCATGCCGGCGGACTTCAAGACCAGCGACCACGGCCTCACCAAGCTCAAGGTGGCGAGCCGCGGCGGTGTCGTGTTCGCCTCGTTCGACCACGGCGTCGAGTCGCTGGAGGACTACCTGGGCCCGACGATCCTCGGCTACTTCGACCGGATGTTCAACGGCCGCACGCTGAAGATCCTGGGCTACAACCGCCAACGCATCCCGGGCAACTGGAAGCTGATGCAGGAGAACATCAAGGACCCCTACCACCCTGGGCTGCTGCACACCTGGTTCGTCACCTTCGGGCTCTGGCGGGCCGACAACAAATCGCAACTGAGGATGGACGACCGCCATCGCCACGCGGCGATGATCTCCACCCGGGGCAGCGCCGGCAAGGCCGATCAGGTGACCCAGGTGTCGAGCTTCAAGGAGAGCATGCAGCTCCACGATGCGAGCTTCCTGGACATCGTGCCCGAGCCCTGGTGGGGAGGCCCGACCGCGGTGATGACCACGATCTTCCCCAGCGTGATCCTGCAGCAGCAGGTCAACAGCGTCTCCACCCGGCACATCCAGCCCAGCGGGCACGGCAGTTTCGACTTTGTCTGGACGCACTTCGGCTTCGACGACGACAGCGAGGAGATGACGCAGCGCCGCCTGCGCCAGGCGAACCTGTTCGGCCCGGCCGGGTTCGTCTCGGCCGACGACGGCGAGGTCATCGAGTTCTCGCAGCAGGCTTTCGAGAGCAAACCGTTCCACCGGGCGCTCGCCGAACTGGGGGGCCACGGGGTGGAGAACACCGAGCACATGGTGACCGAGACGCTGATTCGCGGCATGTACCGCTACTGGCGCAATGTGATGGAGGCCTGAGCCATGAGCACCGCCATCGACTTCGAGGACTGGCTTGCACTCACCCAGCTCTACACCGACTACGCCAGCGCCGTCGATTCCGGCCACTGGTCACTGTGGCCGGAGTTCTTCACCGACGACTGCATCTACCGGCTCCAGCCGCGCGAGAACCACGAACGCGGGTTCCCGCTCGCGACCTTGTCGTTCACCAGCAAGGGCATGCTGAAGGACCGGGTCTACGGCATCACGGAGACGCTGTTCCACGACCCGTACTACCAGCGGCACGTGGTGGGCTCGCCGGTGATCCGCAGCGTGGCGCAGGGGGTCATCCGCAGCGAGGCGAACTACGCGGTGTTCCGCACCAAGCTGTCGGACGCCTCGACAGTGTTCAACGTCGGGCGCTACCTGGACACCATCGTCAAGACACCTGCGGGCCTGAAGTTCGCCTCCCGGGAGTGCATCTACGACACCGAGATGATCCCCAACTCCATCATCTATCCCATCTGAGGTGACCATGAGCACAGCCCAGTGGGTCGACGCCATGTCGGCCGATGACCTCCCCACCGACGACGTGATCGGCGTCATCGTCGCCGGGCGCGACATCGCGATCTACACCGTCGGCGATGCCGTCTACGCGACCGACAACCTCTGCACCCATGGCCAGGCCCGGCTGTGCGACGGCTTTCTCGAAGGCCATGAGATCGAGTGCCCGTTGCACCAGGGCAAGTTCGATGTGCGCGACGGCCAGCCGACCTGTGCCCCGGTGACCGACGCGCTGCGCAGCTATCCCATCAGGATCGAGGGGCAGCGCGTGGTCCTGCAGGTCAACTGACCGAGGGCGGGGTTGCCCGCAGTGCCGGGCTGTCGCGGCCGCCGGCACGGCTGGCCGACAATCCGCCCGTCATGACGATCCCTCGCCTACTCGGCGCCAGCCTGCTGCTGGCCGCCACGATGTCGCCGGCCTTGGCCAGCCCGCAGGGCCAGGTTGCCGACACCCTGGCGCAACGCGCCAAGGCCTGCACCGGCTGCCATGGTCCCCAGGGCCGCGCGACACCAGACGGCTACGTCCCTCGGCTGGCCGGCAAACCGGCGGGCTATCTGCTGGAACAGTTGCTGGCCTTTCGAGACGGGCGCCGCCAGCACGCCACCATGTCGCAGTTGCTGGCCAACCTGACCGACGGCTATCTGGGCGAACTGGCCGGGCACTTTGCAGCGCAGGAGGTGCCCTACCCCGCACCAACGCAGCCGGCGTTGGCCGGGCCCGATGACCAGCGGGCCGAACGCTTGGTGCGCTCGGGGGATCCGCAGCGGCGCGTCCCCGCCTGTGTGGCCTGCCACGGCGACACCCTGGCGGGCATCGCCCCCAAGGTGCCCGGCCTGCTCGGCCTGCCGCGCGACTATGTGGTCGGCCAACTCGGCGCCTGGCGCACCGGGCAGCGACGTTCGCGTGCGCCGGACTGCATGGCGGCCATTGCCGGGCGCCTGTCGCCGGACGACATCGCCCTGGTCGGCCGCTGGTTGGCGAGCCAACCGGTTTCGGCAGGCATGAAGCCGTCCAGCCTGGCCCCGGCGACCTGGCCGATGCCGTGCGGGAGCGTGGCACCGTGACGTCCGGAAAGCCGGTTGCCCATCCGGGCCGCTGGGCGCTCGGCCTGCTGACCCTGATCGGGGTCGGGGCCGCGTTGCTGCTGCGGATTCCGCCGAGCCCGGGCCACCACGGCGCGCCACCGGGGCCCGAGCTGATCACCCGTGGCGCCTACCTGGCCCTCGTCGGCAACTGCGCAGGCTGCCATACCGCACCCGGTGGCGCCGAACTGGCCGGTGGTTCGGCCCTGCCGACACCCTTCGGCAAGGTCTATGCAGGCAACCTGACGCCGGAGCCGGAGACCGGTCTCGGGCACTGGTCCGCCGACGACTTCTGGCGGGCGTTGCACGAAGGTCGCTCGCGCGACGGCCGGAGGCTGTTGCCAGCGTTCCCCTACACCTCTTTCACGCAGGTCACACGCGAGGACAGCGACGCCCTGTTCGCCTACCTGCGCAGCCGCGCCGCGGTGAAGCAGGCCAACCCACCACACCAGCTGCGCTTCCCCTACAACACCCAGGCGGCGATGGTGCTGTGGCAATGGCTGTTCTTCACGCCCGGCAAGGCTGGCGTCACCGCGCCTGCCGCCGACCCGGCCCTGGACCGTGGCGCGTACCTGGTGAACGGCCTGGGCCACTGCGCCGCCTGCCATGCGCCGCGCAACACCGTGGGCGCGCCAGGCAACGAGATGACGGGCGGCGACATGCCGGCGCACGACTGGTTCGCTCCCTCCCTGCACCCGGTGGCGGGCCAGGGCCTCACGGAGCAGGATCTGGTGGACTTGCTTCGGGTGGGCCGCCACCGCCTCGGCAGTGCCTCGGGCCCGATGGCCGGCGTGGTGTTCCGCAGCACCCAGCACTGGACCGACGCGGACCTGCACGCAGCGTCGAAGTACCTCTTGTCGCTCAGGCCTGAGAAGGCGCCATCCCCCGGGGCAGCACCTGCGATGCAGGAGAGCCCGTCGGTCGGGCAGCAGTTGTATGACGAGCGATGCGCCGATTGCCACGGCGCACAAGGCCAGGGCCAGCCAGGCGTCTACTCGCCCCTGGCCGGCAACCCCACCGTGCTGCAGCCGAGTGTGCGCAACCTCGTGCAGGTGCTCGAACACGGCAGCTTCGCGCCGGCCACGGCCGGCAACCCGCGTCCCTACGGCATGCCGCCCCAGGACTTGAGCGTGGCCGAGACCACCGCCCTGATCAACCACCTGCGGCAAACCTTCGCCGAGCGCGCGCCGCCGGTCACCGAGGTGGATGTCCTGCGCTTCCGGTAAGGGCCCGCGTGCCGGGCGTATTCAAGCACCGGTGAACTTCATCTCCAGGTCGCCGTGGGCGTAGATCAGCGCGCCGGTGTCGGTGCTGACCAGGTCGTGCCGGGTGCCACTTGGTGCCAGCTGGTAGTCGCCCTCCTGCAGCAGGCAGTCGTCGAGGTACAGGTCGCCGCGCAGCATCAGGCATTCCTCGTCGTGACCATGGCGATGCTGGGGGACGCAGGCGCCAGCCTCGGCCAGGTACAGCAGGGCCGCCTGGTCACCATCGCGCCACAGCACCCGCCGCCGGATCAGCGGCGCATAGGCCTCCCACGCCGAGGCGGCCTCGCGCGAGGTGGCAGCGGCCTGGCCGGGAGCGCCTTCGCGCAGCAGCACCACCGCGCCGTCAGGCCCGGCCGAGATGCACGCCGGCCATCGGCCGCCGGCCTCCGCGTGGTAGTCCAGCCCGGCGAGCGACAGCGCCAACTGGCCCTCGATCTGCAAGGTCGCCTGCCCCTGGGTCAACAGCCACTCGCGGCCGGCCACGCCCTCGGGCACGGGCGGCATCCAGGCGGCGCCGGGCATCAGCTGGGCCAGCCGGACCCGATGCGGTTCGCCGGAGCGTGCCCGCGACGGGTCGGCACACCGGTAGAGCTCGTGGACCGTCACGCCGGGGCCCCCTTCGGCATGCGGGCGCTGGTGGCGCCGCACGTTCACCATGCGCCCGATGTCACTGGCACTGGCGGCGGCGCGGTGCGCCAGACGGCTGCGCAGCCCCGCAGGCGGGCGTGCCTCGGCCCATGCGTCGGCGAGCGGCCCCTGGAGGAGCCGGGTGATGTCATCGGCCAGCGGATCGGGCGCAGGCCGGATGGGGAATGGGAGGTCGGTGCTCATGCTGTGGATCCTTCGTGTTCGGGGCCGATCACCAGGGCATGCTGGTGCAGCCCGCAGACTCGAGCGCACCCTTGAGCGACTGCAGTGCGCGGCGGATCTGCGACTTGACGGTGCCCAGCGGGAGGCCGGTGCACTCCGCCACCTCGTCGTGGGTGAGCCCACGCAGGAAGGCGAGCGCGACGAGTTGCCTGGGTTGTGGATCGAGCCCGGCCAGGGCGCTGTACAGGAGGTGCTGACCCCGGGTGGCCGACAGCAGATCGAGCGGCCCGGGGGCAGATTCGTCGTAAAGGCTGGCTTCTTCCTCATCGGCCAGCGGCTGCAGGGGCCGGCGCTCGCGACGGCGCAGGGCGTCGATGGCACGCGACCGTGCCATGGCCAGGAGCCAGGTCACCGGCCGGCCACGACCCACGTCGAACCGCACGGCCTGCCGCCAGACCTGCCAGTAGGTGTCTTCGACGACCTCCTCGGCGAGCGAACTGTCCTGCACGATGCGGCTGACCAGGCCGAAGACCCGCGCCGCGGTGGCGTCGTACAGCGCGGCCAGGGCCTTGTCCTGGTGCTCGGCGATCCGCGCGATCAAGGCGCACAGGGCGCTGTCGTCCAGGCCGGATGGTGTGGCACGCAGTGGCTCGGCCGGGGTCTCCAGCTCGGCGGCGGGTGGCATGTCGTCGAGCCACGCCTCGTTGTCACCGGCCTGCGTGCCCGCTTCCGGCGGATCGTTCGGGCGGTTCGCTGTGCTCACGCCAGGCCCTCCCGGCGCGGGGGGCCGCTGGTTCGCATTCTGGCCATGTCTCCTCCTCCCGGTCGGGCCGGCACCGGGCGACAAGGCGCTGCGACCGGCCAACAGAGGTTTACGCCAAGTCAGGGCGGCCGGATGCATCTCCTCCTGAATCGCTCGGATACTTGCCAGCGCGCGGTTCTGCAGGGCGGCCAGCGCGTGGCCGGAAACGTGGGGCATCAAGGCGGCCTCCTGATCCAGGCACGGCAGGCCTGTGAAAGGGCCATACGACGGCGACCGCCGTTCCGGATTCAATCGCCCTCAGGTTGGCGGGGCCAATCGGGCCAGTTCGGCTTGCAGGCCGTCCAGGTAGGCTGGGAATCGGTGCACGTCGCCATGGCCAGCCTCCGGCAGCAGCAGCAGCGTTGCCCGTAGCCCGGCCTGGTCGCGCAGCACCCGGCTGTGGGCCGGCGGGATCAGGGTGTCGCGCTCGCCATGAACCAACCAGAGCGGCCCCGGCAGGCGCGACACGATCTGCTCGGTGCGCAGCGGGTAGCGCAGCACGGCGGTGGGAACCCATGGGAACCGCTCACGCGCCAGCGCCTCCATGCTGCGGTAGGGTGAAACGAGCACGGTCAGCGTCGGCTCGACCTCCAGCGCCAGCTGCGCCGCCAGCCCGGTACCCAGCGAACGGCCGTAGACCACCACCGGCCGGCCGGCGTACTGCGGCGACACCTGCTGCCAGGCGGCACGCACATCGGCCATCAGCTGCGCCTCGCTCTCGATCTGGCCACCGCTCTGCCCGTAACCACGGTAGTCGAGCATGAACAGGTCGAAACCGGCACGGCGGTAGAAATCGGTGTTGACGAACCAGCTGGCCAGGTTGCCGCCATTGCCGTGCAGGAAGAAGACCAGGCCCTTGGCCCCGGCCTGCTTCAGGTGCAGGGCATGCAGGCGGGCGCCAGGAACGTCGACCCAAGCCGACTGCACATCCGGCGCGGCCATCGCCTCGGGCGGCTGCGCGGGCCAGGGCTCCGGTTGAAACAGCAGGCGCTCCTGACGGAACCACAACCAGGCCAGGCCGGCGGCGTAGGGCAGCAACAGCAGCGCCAGCAGGCCAGGCAGCCAGCGGGAGAGGAGGCGGTGGGTTCGGGTCATGGGCGGCGCATCAGTGGCAAGCGGAATCTGATACGCCAGAACCTCGGCGCCGGATGCCTTCACATGGCCGAATGGTCGGGGTGAGAGGATTCGAACCTCCGACCCTCTGGTCCCAAACCAGATGCGCTACCAGACTGCGCTACACCCCGACGAAGCCGGCATTGTAGCGGCCAGGGTCAGGCGGCAGGTTCCGGCAGCAGCACGATGCCGTCTGCGTCGGCATACAGCCAGTCGCCCGGCCGGATCCAACAGCCCTCGATCTGGATCGGCACGTCACGGGCACCCTCGCCGCGTTTCTCGGTGGCGAGCGGGCACAACCCCAGTGCACGGATGCCGACGGCCGCGGCATTGAGTTCGGCCACGTCGCGCACCGCACCGTGGATCACCACGCCGGCCCAACCGTTGGCTGCCGCAGCCGCGGCCAGGTTGCCACCCAGCAGGGCGCGGCGCATCGAGCCGCCACCGTCCACCACCAGCACGCGGCCGAGGCCGGGCGAGTTCACGGCCTCGCGAACGCGGGAGTTGTCCTCGAAGCAGCGCACGGTGCTGACCGGGCCGGCGAAGCGCGTCACCGCGCCATGGTCGTGGTAGGGACCGGACAGCACGCGCAGCGCGCCGGTGCTGTCGTCGCGGTGCAGGTCGCACAGGTCGCAGGTGCTGAACGCAGTGGTGTCCATTGGGGCGGCGGCGAAGAGTTCAGGCACGCTGATTCTTGCCGATTGCCGCCGTCTCGCCTTCGCCGCGAGCCGGCAGCATGCTCTGATGCTCCAGCGTGGCCTTCAGGATGATGGAGGTGCTGGTCTCGGCCAGCAGGCAGAAGCGCGAGACCACCGCGTCGAGGTGGGCCACGTCGACCACCGCGATCTCCAGCACCCAGCTGTCTTCACCGGTCACGTTGTAGGCGGTCACGACCTCGGGCGTGGCCTGGATCAGTTTCACGATGCGGGTGTACTCGGCCCGGCCGACGCGGATCACGGCGCGGATGCCGTAGCCCAGTGCCTGCAGGTTGACCGTGGCGCGGTACCCGCTGATCACCCCCGCGGCTTCGAGCTTGCGCACCCGCTCGGTCACGGCGGGTTGCGACAGGTGCACCCGGCGGCCCAGCTCGGTCATCGAGAGCCGCGCATCGGCCTGCAGCTCGGCCAGGATGCGGGTGTCGTAGGCATCCATCGGGAAGATCGTGTCCATGCTCAAAGCGTAGCACGCCTAAAACCAAGAAGTTCAACGCCAACCAGGCCGATGACCTTGGATTTCCCATCGAAAGCGGCATGCCACCTGTCTTACGATTTCGCCATGACGACCGCTCTCGCCACCCGCCTGCCCACCACGGGCCGCCTGTCCCCGCTGTTGATCGCCTGCCTGGCCGCCACCTGGCTGGTCTGGGGCTCCACCTACCTGGCGATCAAGTACGCGCTGATCAGCTTCCCGCCCTACTTCCAGATGGGCACGCGCTTCCTCGTGGCCGGCGGCCTGCTGCTGGCCTGGATGCGCTGGCGCGGTGCGCCCATGCCCACCCGCGCCGAGTGGCGCAATGCGCTGATCTGCGGCACCCTGATGCTGGGTGGCGGCATGGGCGGCACCGCAGTGGCCGAAACCTCGGTCGGCTCCGGCCTGGTGGTGGCCTTCATCGCGGTGCTGCCGCTGATGATCGCGCTGGTCAACCTCTGCTACGGCGTGCGTCCGGGGCGGCTGGAGGCCGCCGGCATCGCGGTGGGTGTGGTCGGCGTGCTGATGCTGACGCAGGGCGCGAGCTTCCAGGCCTCCACGCACGGCCTGATCGCCGTCACGGTGGCCTGTGTGAGCTGGTCGGTCGGCAGCGTGCTGAGCCAGCGCAGCCTGCCGCTGGCCCCGGGTGCCATGGGCTTTGCCAGCGAGATGCTGTGTGGCGGCGCCGTGCTGCTGGGGCTGTCGGTGCTGACCGGCGAGGCGCCGGTCTGGCCACCCGAGAGCATCGCCGTGGCCGCCTGGGTGTTCCTGGTGGTGTTCGGCTCGCTGATCGCCTTCAACGCCTACATGGTGCTGCTGGCCCAGGCGTCGGCCGGGTTGGCCTCCAGCTACGCCTTCGTCAACCCGGTGATCGCGATGCTGTTGGGCGTGGCCATCGCCGGCGAGACGGTGACCGGCTTCGAATGGTCCGCCGTGGCGGTGGTGCTGGCCGGCGTGGTGCTGCTGGTGGGCGGGCGCCGGTAGCCGCCCATCACGATACTCAAGCCTGCCCAGCGAGCGCAGCGCTGCGGATGCCGCTGAGGGTGCCGCGGGTGTGGCTGACGTCCGGATCCAGCCGCAGGTGCAACAGGGTCGGGCGGCCCGAGTCGAGTGCGGCTCGCAAGGCCGGCTCGAACTGCGCGGTGCATTCGACCGTGGCGGCCTCCCACCCGTAGGCCCGGGCGAGCGCCGCGAAATCCGGGTTGGCGAGCAGGGTGCCGCTGGTGCGGCCCGGGTAGGCGCGCTCCTGGTGCATGCGGATCGTGCCGTAGCCGCCGTTGTCGACCACGATGCTGATCAGGCGCCCCGCCCCATGGGCCATGGCGGTGGCAAGTTCCTGGCCGTTCATCAGGAAGTCGCCATCGCCGCTGAGGTTGATGGCCACACGGTGCGGCTGCACCAGGCTGGCCGCCACGGCCGCCGGCAGGCCGTAGCCCATCGAGCCTGCCGTGGGGGCCAGTTGCGTCTTGCCATGCCGCGCCAGTGCACCGTAGCGCAGGTAGCGGTGCAGCCAGCCGGCGTAGTTGCCGGCCCCGTTGGTGTAGATGGCGTCGGGCGGCGCGAGGCGTTCCAGGGTCTTCACCACCACCGCCATGTCCAGCGGCTCCACCGGTGGGTGCTCGCGGTGGGCCTCGAAGTCGGCATGGGCCGAAGCCGTCCAGGCGGCCCAGGGCACCGCGGGCGGAGCGGCCAGCGTCTCCAGGGCCTTGCCGGCGCAGGCCAGCGAGGCCTGCAGCGCCACGTCCGCCTGGTACACGCGGCCGAGCTCCTCGGCGCCCGGGTGCAGGTGGACGAGCGCCTGGCGCGGCCGAGGCGGCTCCAGCAGGGTGTAGCCGCTGGTCGTCATCTCGCCCAGGCGCACGCCGATGGCCAGCACCAGATCCGACTCGTCGCGGATGCGGCCGGCCAGTGCCGGGTCGAGGGCGATGCCCACGTCACCGGCGTACTGCGGGTGGTGGTTGTCGAACACATCCTGGTAGCGGAAGGCGCAGCCGACCGGCAGGTTCCAGTTCTCGGCGAAGCGCTGCAGGGCCAGTGCGCTGTCACGCGTCCAGCCATGCCCGCCGACGATCATGAAGGGCCGCTCGGCGGCCAGCAGGCGTTGCCGGACTTCGCGCAGCGAGCCCGGCGCGGGCCAGGCCTCGATCGGCTCGGCACGCGGCAACACCGGCGCGGCGGTCGGCGTGCCGAGCAGATCCTCCGGCAGGGCCAGAACGACCGGGCCGGGCCGGCCTTGCATCGCCACGTGAAAGGCCCGGGCGATGTATTCGGGCAGGCGGTCGGCGCTTTGCACCTCCGCCGCCCACTTGGCCATGCCCAGGGTGCCGGGCCCGAAGACCTGCCGGTAGTCCAGTTCCTGGAAGGCCTCGCGGTCGCGCTGATCAGACGCCACCTGGCCGACCAGCAGGATCAGCGGCACGCTGTCCTGGAAGGCGGTGTGCACGCCGATCGCGGCGTTGGTGGCACCCGGCCCGCGGGTGACGCAGCAGACACCCGGCCGGCCCGTCAGCCGGGCCTGCGCATCGGCCATGAAAGCCGCCCCACCCTCCTGCCGGCACGTGATGAAGCGGATGTGCGCGCGGTGCTCGTGGAAGCCGTCAAGCACCGCGAGATAGCTCTCGCCGGGCACTCCGAAGACGGTGTCGACGCCCTGGGCGATGAGCGCCTCGACGAGGGCATGCCCGGCCGGGCGCGGCGGCGTTGAACTCGACATGCGCGCCACTGTAGCGCGCGCCGGCCGGGCTGCAGCCTGTCAGGTGCTGCGCCGCACCCAGCCCACCAGGCTGGCCGCCAGGATGCCCAGCACCAGCGCCAACGCCGACCCCAGGAAGACCGCGTTCGGCGAGCCCCGGTCCATCAGCGCGCCGAAGATGGGCGCGGCCAGCGCGAAACCCACGTCCAGCCCCGAATACACGGTGCCGTAAACCCGGCCGGTGGCCCCCGGCGGGGCGGCACGCTTGATGAGCATGTCGCGCGAAGGCCCGGCGATGCCGGTGCCGAAGCCGGCCAGTGCCGCCACGCCCGCCGTGGCCAGGCCGGGCAACCAACCCGAGCCAGCGAGCAGCAGCAGCAGGGCAGAGCCCGCCATCGCGAAGCCGATGTTGCGTTCCAGCGAGCCCGACCGGGCCACCAGGAAGCCACCGACCACCATGCCCACCGCACCACACAGCATGTAGCCGGTGACGACGAATGCCGTGATGGTGGCCGGCAACCCGAACATCGCCTGCAGCGCCGGGCTGGCGAAGCTCTGGATGGCGCTCAGCGCGGCGGTGGTGAAGAAGAAGAACGAGAAGCACAGCCACACCGAGGGCAGCCGCAGGAAGGCCATCGGGTGCTCGGGCTTCGCTGTGGTGGCGGCTGTCCCGGCACGCTCGTGCGACCAACTGCCCTGCCGGTCGTCGATCGCGTCGCGGTTCAACGCCAGCAGCAGGATGACCGCCAGAGCCACCAGCGCGCATCCCACGTAGGCCATGCGCCAGTTGCCGGTCACCTCGGCGATGCCGATCGAGAACACAGGCGCCAGCGCCCACCCCAGGTTGCCCGAAATGCCGTGCACCGAGAAGGCGTGCCCCAGGCGTGGTGCGGAAACCCGCTTGTTGAGGATCGTGAAATCCACCGGGTGGAAGGGCGAGTTGCCCAGGCCGGCCAATGCCGCCGCCAGCATCAGGCCGCCAAAGCCCTGCGCCACGGAAGCCGCGAGCGCCGCTGCCATGAAACACCCCAGGGCCACGAACAGCACCGGCCGCGCGCCGGTGCGGTCGACCAGGAAGCCGGCCAGCGCCTGGCCGATGCCGGAAATCACGAAGAAGGTGGTGACCAGCAGGCCGAGCTCGGAGTAGCTCAGGCCGAACTCCCGGATGAAGACCGGGAACAGCGGCGGCAACAGCATGTGGAAAAAGTGCGAGCAGCCGTGCGCCAGGCCGATCAGGCCGATGGTGGCGAAGTCGCGGCGCGCCGACCCGGAGGCGTCAGCGGTCATCGTGGCGGTGTTCATGGGCCCACTGTAGGCACGCCAGGTGCGTCAGGGTTACGATAGCTCGCCAACTCCTGTCGAATTTCAGCCAATGCAGCCTCGCCGCGCCAGCCTGCCGCCTCTGGATCCCTTGCGCTACGCCCCCAGCCCCGAGCGGCCGGTGCGCGGCAAGGCGCGCTTGATGGCGCACCAGATGGACATCCAGCCGCACCGGCATGATTGGGCACAGCTGGTGTTCTCGGTCACCGGCGCGGTACGCGTCTCGGCCCAGGGAGAGACCGCCGGAAGCACCTACCTCGTGCCGCCGTCGCGCGCGGTGTGGATCCCACCGAACGTGGTGCACGCGGTCACGGCTGTCGAGCAGGCCGATCTGCGCACGCTGTACCTGCACGAGTCGACGGCCACCGCGCTCGGGCCGGGTGGTGCCTGGTCAGGCTGCCGCGTGCTGGAGGTGTCGCCGCTGTTGAGGGAACTGGTGCTGCAGCTGGCGGTGGATCCGGACACCCTGCCGCCCAGCCCGGGCGACCAGGCCCGCGAGCGCACGATCTGCAGCCTGATCCTGGATGAGTTGCGCCGCGCCCGCAGCCTGCAGCTCGGCCTGCCGATGCCGAGCCCGGGTCGGTTGCGGCGCCTGTGCGAGGCCATGCTGGACCAGCCCCTGCGCCACGCGGACATCGACGGCTGGGCCGCCGAGGCGGCCACCAGCGCCCGCACGCTGTCGCGCTGGTTCCGCGACGAGCTCGGCACCAGCTACGGGCAATGGCGCCAGCAACTGCTGCTCGCGCAGGCGTTGTCGATGGCGGCACGCAAGCAGCCGATGCGGCTGATCGCCGCCGAGCTGGGCTACGCCAGCCCCAGCGCCTTCAGCGCCATGGTCACCCGCGCGGTCGGCATGCCGCCGAGCCGGTTCTTCGCCGAGGCATGACCCCGGTGGCGGTGGCCACGGCGCCCCGAACCTAGAATTCAGACATGACCGAAGCCGTCTACGACTACACCCGCCAGGACGCCACCGGGGCCAGCTGCACCGTGCAGGCCTGGGCCAAGGTGCCCACGCCACTGACACCCGCCCAACGGGCTGACCTGAAAGCGCGCGCCGCGGCGCTGCTGAAGGCGAAGAATGCCGTGCTCGTCGCCCACTACTACGTGGACGGCGATCTGCAGGACCTGGCGCTGGAGACCGGCGGCTGCGTGGCCGATTCGCTGGAGATGGCCCGCTTCGGCCGCGATCATGCCAGCCAGACTCTGGTGGTGGCCGGCGTGCGCTTCATGGGCGAATCGGCCAAGATCCTGTCGCCCGGCAAACGGGTGCTGATGCCCGACCTGGACGCCACCTGCTCGCTGGACCTGGGCTGCCCGCCGGATGACTTTGCCGCCTTCTGCGACGCCCACCCGGACCGCCAGGTCGTCGTCTACGCCAACACCAGCGCCGCCGTGAAGGCGCGTGCCGACTGGATGGTGACCAGCTCCTGTGCGCTGGCCATCGTGCAACACCTGAAGGACCAGGGCCAGAAGGTGCTCTGGGCGCCTGACAAGCACCTGGGCCGCTACATCCAGCAGCAGACCGGTGCCGACATGCTGTTGTGGAACGGTGCCTGCATCGTGCACGACGAGTTCCGAGCCCTCGAACTGGAGTTGCTGAAGGCCGAACACCCTGAGGCGATGGTGCTGGTGCACCCCGAGTCGCCCGAGGCCGTCGTGGCGCTGGCCGACGTGGTGGGCTCGACCTCGCAGATGCTGAAGGCGGTGGTCGACGGCGCGGCCAAGGAGTACATCGTCGCCACCGACAACCTGCTGATGCACCGCATGCGCCAGCTGGCGCCGGGCAAGACTTTGATCGAAGCCCCCACCGCGGGCAACTCGGCCACCTGCAAGAGCTGCGCGCACTGCCCCTGGATGGCCATGAACGCATTGCAAGGCGTGATCGACTGCCTGGAGCAGGGCAGCGGCGAGATCCTGGTCGACCCCGCGGTGGGCCGCAATGCGGTGCGCTGCATCGACCGCATGCTGGCCTTCGTGGCCGCCAACCCCGGCGCCCTGGCCCCGCGCGTGCAAGGCCTGGTGCGCGGCATCGGCGCCGCCTGAACCCACGATTCCCCATGTTCGACCACGACGAAACGCTGGACGAGGCGCGGGCGCGCAACGTCCGTGATGCCCTCTTCGAAGACATCGGCCGTGCCGACTGGACCGGCCTGCTGGTGCCCGCTGGCCGGCGCGTGCAGGCCCGGGTGGTGGTGCGCGAGGCCGCCGTGCTGTGCGGCCGCGACTGGTTCGACGCCTGTGTTCACGCGCTGGACCCGGCCGCCCGCATCACCTGGCACCACGCCGAGGGTGCCGCGATGGTCGCCGACACGCCCGTCTGCGCAATCGAGGCCGATGCCCGCGCCCTGCTCTCCGCCGAACGGCCCGCGCTGAATTTCCTGCAGTTGCTGTCGGCCACGGCCACCGTCACCCGACAGCATGTCGAGGCCATCGAGGGCGCCTCGCCCAACCCGCGCGGTTGCGCCGTGCTGGACACCCGCAAGACCCTTCCCGGCCTGCGCCAGGCGCAGAAGTACGCGGTGCGCGTGGGCGGCGGCCAGAATCAGCGGCTGGCGTTGTGGCACGGGATCCTGATCAAGGAGAACCACATCGCGGCGGCCGGCGGCATCGGCCCGGTGTTGCGCCATGCCAGGGAGTTGGATGCGGGCGTGGACATCCAGATCGAGGTCGAGTCCCTGGCGCAATTGCAGGAGGCCCTGGCGCACGGCGCCACCAGCGTGCTGCTGGACAACTTCACGCCGGCGCTGATGCGCGAGGCGGTGGTGCTGACCGGCGGACGAGCGCTGCTGGAGGCCTCCGGCGGCATCACGCTGGCCGGGCTGCGCGAGATCGCCGCCACCGGCGTGGACCGCATCTCCATCGGCAAGCTGACCAAGGATGTGACCGCCACCGACTACTCGATGCGCGTGCTGGACCGGCTTCAGGCCTGAAAAGTCACGCAATTTGGTGGTTCGGTCCAGGTCGGCCGCGCGACACTGGCGGCATGGACACCGCATCGATACACAACTTCTATGAGAAGGCCGTGTTCACCGCCGTGCAGGAGCAGGCGGTGCACTTCCCACACATTGAAGGCAACGGCGACGTGCTGGCCGACATCGCCTGTGTGGCGTTGAACCGCCTGCCGCCTCGCTACATCCGCCACGACGTGGATTTCGCATTCTTCCAGACCGAGCACGAGCGTGCGGAATCCGAGCGCGCCGTGCTGGAAGCGGTGGAGTTCGCGTTCGGTTTCGTGCAAGCGCGCAACGCGATGCGCGCGCGGCGCTGAGACCTCGGCCCGCTCAGGCCTGCATCAGGCCGTAGACGCGCTCGGGCAACACCCGCGGCAGCCCCTTTCGATCGGAGGGCACGGCGCCCGTGATGGCGAACTCGGGCTTCGAGGTGTCGCGCACCACGGTGCCGGGGACCGGCTTGCCATCCACGTTCGTGATGCTGGCCACCACCGGCGTGGTGGCCGACGGGCCGCGGCGGGTGACCACGGCGATCTCGCCATTCTTCAGCTGCACCAGATCCCCAGGGGGGTACAGGCCCAGCGCCTTGATCATGCCGGTGGCCAGCGGGCCGCCCTGCTCTTCCTGGAACAATTGCCGCGCGGCGGCCTGGATCGGCAACGACGCCCGGATGGCCCGCGGGCTGATCTTGGCGGTGAACACATCGACAATCCGCAAGGCATGCGCCATCTCGCTGCCGCCCTGGAGCCGGTGCGGGTAGCCTGTGCCGTCGCGCCGTTCGTGATGCTCCCTGACAGCGGTCAGCCAGTCCGCGTCCTGCACGCCTGCCGCCTGCAGCAGCGTGGCCGATGCGTCCGGGTGGGCTTGGATGGTCTGTCGCTGCCGGGTCGTGGGTGGATCCTTCTGGACCGCCATCTGCGCCTGCAGTTCAAGGATGGAGACGTTCATCGTCAGTGCGCCCATCACCAGGCTCAGGGTGCGTCCCTCGTCCCAGGCCAGTTGGCGAGCCAGCAGCACCGCCACGGTGGCGCTGTGCAGCGCGTGGGTCAGTGAATAGAGCGCGAAACGCGGCTCGTTGTGGCGAATGGTCATGAACAGGGCCACGTCCAGGTCGCGGTCGATCTGTGCGATCACCTGTTTGCCCAACGCCAGCAGTTCGGGCTCGCACTGGAAGCCACCCAGCACCTTGCGCAGCAAGGCGTCGAGCTCCCAGACCAGTTTCTCCCAGCGGTCGAACAGCGACGGCTGCCGGTAGGTCGACATGACCTGCTCTCCGCCCCCCGTGGCCTGTGCCTGACGCTCGCGCTTGACGGCACTGGCCTCGTCGCTGTCGACCCAGGCCCCGCGGGCGAACAGCATCTCCATCTGCGTTTCGCTGACGATCACCTGCCCCGACGCGAGCAGCCGGCGGCCGAACTCGTCGTGCACATGAAAGGGCAAAGGGCGGCCGACGGCCACCAACTCGCGAACGCTGGACAGTGGCGTGCGCTTGGCATCACTCATGATTGCCGATCAAGGCCCGAACGACCGAGCCCATCGGCTGAGGGTGTAACCGATCCCCGGGGATCCGGCAATCCGGTTCAACAGCGTCAAGCGCTGCGTGCCCGGCGCGTCAGCACGGTGGGAAAGCTGACCGGCAGGGTGTGCGGGAAATCGCGGCTGAAGTGCAGGCCCCGGCTCTCGTGGCGCTTGAGCGCCGACCGCACGATCAGCTCGGCACAGCCGACCAGGTTGCGCAGCTCCAGCAGATCGCGCGTGACGCGGAAGTTGGCGTAGTAGTCGTCGATCTCGGTGCGCAGCAGCTTGATGCGGTGCAGCGCCCGCTCGAGCCGCTTGGTGGTGCGCACGATGCCGACATAGTTCCACATCAGAAGACGCAGTTCGTCCCAGTTGTGGGAAATCACCACCTGCTCGTCTGCGCTCTCGACCAGGCTCTCGTCCCAGGCCGGCACCGGTGGTGTCGCGACCGAGGTGCCCGCCAGGATGGCCTCGGCACAGGTGCGGCCGATCACCACGCACTCGAGCAGCGAATTGCTGGCCAGGCGGTTGGCACCGTGCAGGCCGGTGTAGGTGGCTTCGCCCACGGCGTACAGGCCGGCGAGATCCGCCCGGCCGGACAGATCGGTCGCCACACCACCACAGGTGTAGTGCGCGGCCGGCACCACCGGGATCGGTTGCCGGGCGATGTCGATGCCCAGCGACAGGCAGCGCGCATGGATGGTCGGGAAATGCTCCTTCAGGAACGCCTCGCCCAGATGGGTGGCGTCCAGCCACACATGATCGACGCCGTGCTTCTTCATCTCGAAGTCGATCGCCCGGGCCACGATGTCGCGCGGGGCCAACTCGGCACGTTCGTCATGGGCCGGCATGAAGCGGGTACCCCAGGGTGCGCCGGGTTGGCCGTTCGGCAGCTTGAGCACCGCGCCCTCGCCGCGCAAGGCCTCGGTGATCAGGAAGCTGCGCTCTTGCGGGTGGTACAGGCAGGTCGGGTGGAACTGGATGAACTCCATGTTCGCCACGCGGCAGCCCGCGCGCCACGCCATGGCGATGCCGTCGCCGGTGGCGGTGTCGGGATTGGTGGTGTAGCGATAGACCTTGCCGACACCGCCGGTGGCCAGCACCACTGCGCGGGCCGGCAGCGTCTCGACGCGTTGCTGGTCGATGTCCAGGGCATAGACGCCATAACAATGCGGTGACGGATCTTCGCGCTTCAGGTGCCGCGAGGTGATCAGATCCACCGCCATCCAGCGTTCGAGCAGGGTGACGTTCGGGTTCGCCTTGGCCTGCGTCAGCAGAGCCTCGTGGATCGCCTTGCCGGTGGCATCTGCCGCATGGGCGATGCGGCGCACCGCATGGCCGCCCTCGCGGGTGAGGTGCAGGCCGAGCGGGCCGGTGGGATCCGGCGAGAACGGCACCCCCTGTGCGACCAGCCACTCGATGGCCTCGGCACTGTGCTCGGCGATGAAGCGGGCGGCCTGCTCGTCGACCAGGCCGGCACCGGCATCCTGCGTGTCGCGCACGTGGGATTCGACGCTGTCGTCCGTGCCCAGCACGCCGACGATGCCCCCTTGGGCCCAGGCCGTGGCGCCTTCGCCCAGGCTGCGTTTGGCCAGCACGGTGACACGTTGGCCCAGCGACGCCAGATGCAGGGCCACCGTCAAGCCGGCCAACCCGGCGCCCACCACAACCACGGGAGGTGCGCCCGCCGGATCAACTTGCTGCATAGCGTCCAAAGGCCCGAGGGCCACCGTCACGAAAGCGTCATTCTAGGAGGCTATCGGGCCGTGGGTCGGCCCCGCGAGTCACTCCTCGTCGTAGGCCATGACGTTGAAGACGGCGCCCTGCGGATCCTGCAGCACGGCCATGCGGCCGACCCCGGGCACGTCGAACGGGCCGGAGCACAGGGTGCCGCCTAGGGCCTGGCACTCGCGCACCGTGCTGTCCAGGTTGTTGACGGTGACGTAGACGCCCCAGGCCGAGGGCATCTTCGGCGCCTCCGGGGGGAAGCCCGAGACGCCGCCGATGGCCGTCTCGCCGAGCTTGGCCACGTGGTAGGTGCCGGTGCCCATGTCCATCGCATCGAAAGTCCAGCCGAACAGCTTGCCGTAGAACTCGGTGGCCGCGCCGGGGTTCGAGGTCATCAGCTCGGACCAGCTGAAGGCCCCGTGGGTCTTGAAAGCGTCCATGAACATCTCCTGGGTGGGTGCGTGAGTCACGCATCGTCCGCCCAAAGGCGCACGGGCGTCAATCCGCCCGCACCCCCCCAGGATCTCAGTGAACCACCCGTGCAAACACGAATTCACCGCCCTCGAATCGGACCGGGATCACGTCCTTGGCCGCGAACTTGCCTTCCAGGATCAGCCGCGCCACGGGGTTCTCGATGCGCTGCTGGATCGCACGCTTCAGCGGCCGCGCACCGAACACCGGGTCGAAACCGACCTTGGCGATCTCGGCCAGGGCTTCGGGCGCCACGTCGAGCTTCATCTCCATCTTGGCCAGACGGGCCTCCAGTGCCTTGAGCTGGATCCTGGCGATCGATTCGATGTTCGCCCGGTCGAGTGCATGGAACACCACGGTTTCGTCGATGCGGTTCAGGAACTCGGGCCGAAAATGCGCCTTGACCTCGCCCCACACCGCCTCGCGGATCGCCTCGGTCGGCTCGCCGACCATCTGCATGATCATCTGCGAGCCGAGGTTGCTGGTCATCACGATCACGGTGTTCTTGAAATCCACCGTGCGGCCCTGGCCGTCCGTCAGGCGGCCATCGTCGAGCACCTGCAGCAGCACGTTGAAGACATCCGGGTGGGCCTTCTCCACCTCGTCGAGAAGCAGCACGCTGTAGGGCTTGCGGCGCACGGCCTCGGTCAGGGCACCACCCTCCTCATAGCCCACGTAGCCGGGTGGCGCGCCGATCAGGCGGCTGACGCTGTGCTTCTCCATGAACTCGCTCATGTCGA
>JADMKA010000040.1 GCA_018780145.1 Vitreoscilla sp.
CTACGCCGACTTCGTGACCGCGATGATGGCCTTCTTCCTGCTGATGTGGCTGCTGGGCTCCACCACCGAGGGCGACAAGAAGGGCATTGCCGACTACTTCGGTTCGCCGCTGAAGGTGGCCATGGCCGGCGGCGCCGGCTCGGGCGACGCCTCGCACGTCATCAAGGGCGGCGGCGAAGACCTCACCCGTTCCGGCGGCCAGGTCAAGCGCGGCGACGTCGACGCACCCAAGAAGACGATCAACCTGGCCGCGCTGAAGGCCGAGCAGAAGCGCGCCGAAGTCGCCCGCTTGCAGGAGATCAAGAACACCATCGAGCAGAAGATCGACGCCAGCGAGAGGCTGCGCGGCCTGTCGTCGCAGATCCGGCTCGACATGACGCGTGACGGCCTGCGCATCCAGATCGTCGACGACCAGAACCGGCCGATGTTCGACTCCGGCAGCGCCGTGGTCAAACCGTACATGCGTGACCTGCTGCGCGAGATCGGCGCCATCCTCACCGAGGTGCCCAACCTGCTCACGCTCGAGGGCCACACCGACGCCACGCCCTTCTCGGGGGGCGAGCGCGGCTACAGCAACTGGGAGCTGTCTGCCGACCGCGCCAACGCCTCGCGCCGCGAGCTGATGGCCGGCGGCCTCTCCGAGAACCGCGTGCTGCGGGTGCAGGGCCTGGCCTACAGCCAGCCCTTCGACCGCGAGGGGCCGACCAGCCCCGCGAACCGCCGCATCAGCATCATCGTGATGAACCGCGAAGCCGAAGACCGGGTGTTCCGCACCGCCATCGAGGCCCCGCCCGCCGAAGAAGATTCCGCCTCAAGTCCCGCCGCCCACTGACCGATATCGCCTCAAGACCCTGAGAGGACAGCCATGACCCACCAAACCGACCTGAAATTCCTTGTCGTCGATGACTTCTCCACCATGCGCCGCATCGTGCGCGGCCTGCTCAAGGAGATGGGCTGCAACAACTGCGAGGAGGCCGAGGACGGCCAGGTCGCACTGACCATGCTGAAGGCGGCGAAGTTCGACTTCGTGGTCAGCGACATCAACATGCCCAACATGAACGGCTTCGACCTGCTGAAGGCGGTCAAGGCCGACGACAGCCTCAAGCACCTGCCGGTGCTGATGGTCACCGCCGAGGCCCGCAAGGAAGACATCGTGCTCGCGGCGCAGAGCGGCGCGGCCGGCTACATCGTGAAGCCTTTCACCAAGGCCACGCTGGAAGAGAAGGTCCAGAAGATCATGCAAAAGCTGGCCGCCACGGCCTGACGCCAGGGAGCACCACATGAAGATGGAAGACATTTCCAAGCTCGCCCCGGCCGACACCCTGATGGTGTCGCCCGAGGTGTTCCAGCAGCTCGGCAACATCACCCGGGTGCTGCACGACACGATGCAGCAGCTCGGTGTGATGCCCAAGCTGCAACTCGCCACCGACGGCCTGCCCGACGCGCGCAGCCGCCTGTCCTACATCGCCAACAAGACTGCCGACGCCGCCAACAAGGTGCTGAACTCGGTCGACCAGGCCAAGGCCGAACACGCCCGGATCACCCACGCCACCCGCGAGCTGGCCAAGGCCATGGTGGCCGACCCGGTGCGCACCGTGGCCAGCGGCGCGGTGATGAACTTCGTGCAGGATGTGGAGCAGAGCACCGGCCGCATCGACGGCCACCTGACCGACATCATGATGGCGCAGGACTTCCACGACCTCACCGGCCAGGTG
>JADMKA010000120.1 GCA_018780145.1 Vitreoscilla sp.
CCATCGCGATGTCGCTGGTGATCAGGTCGCCGGCGATCGGGATCACCGCGGTGTGCCGGATCGAGCCACCGGTGAAGATGGCCACATCGGTGGTGCCGGCACCGATGTCGACCACGGCCACGCCGAGATCCTTCTCGTCGTCGGTCAGCACCGCGGCGGCGGCTGCCGTGGGCGCCAGGCACAGCTGCTCCACCTCCAGCCCGCAGCGGCGCACGCACTTCAGGATGTTCTCTGCGGCACTTTGGGCGCCCGTGGCAATGTGCACCTTCACTTCGAGCCGGCTGCCGCTCATGCCGATCGGCTCCTTCACCTCGTGGCCGTCGATCACGAACTCCTGCGATTCGACCAGCAGCAACCGCTGGTCGTTCGGGATGTTGATCGCCTTGGCCGTCTCGATCACCCGGGCCACGTCGTTCGGCGTGACCTCGCGGTTGTCGCGCACGATCACCATGCCGGTGGAGTTCTGGCCGCGGATGTGGCTGCCGGTGATGCCGGTGTAGACGCGCTCGATCTTGCAGGCGGCCATCATCTCGGCCTCCTTCAGCGCCTGCTGGATGCTCTGCACCGTGGCGTCGATGTTGACCACCACGCCGCGCTTCAACCCGTGCGAGGTGGCCACGCCCAGGCCGGCCACGCGCAACTCGCCACCCGGCAGGACCTCGGCCACCACCGCCATCACCTTGGCGGTGCCGATGTCGAGCCCGACGACGAGATCCTTGTATTCCTTGGCCATCGATGGGTTCCTCAGAGGTTGGGCTCGCTGGCGGCGGCCGTCGCAGCAGAGCCCTTGAAACGCAGCGCGTAGCCGTCGGCGTGGCGCAGGTCGGCGTGGTCCCAGCCGCGGCGCTGGCGCGCGGCCACCTGGGTCACCGTGCGCACGAAGCGCGCGGTGCGGGCGAGCACTTCGTCTTCGCTGCCCCGGCCCATCTCGACCACCGCGCCGGTGTCGAGCTCGAGCTGCCAGGAGCCCCGGTCGGACAGCTCCAGGCGGGCGGGCGCCGCATCCAGCGGCTTGAGCACCGGCAGCAGGCGGCGGTACATCGCCAGCAACGCCGGCGCAGCGGCATCGCCGCCGGCGAACTCGGGCAGGTTGTCCTCGTCGACATCGCCCAGGTTGGCCTCGAAGACCTCGCCGAAGGAGTTGACCAGCCGGTCGTTGCCCTCGTCGCCCTTCCAGACCGCCACCGGGTGGTGCTCTTCCATGCGGATCACCAGCTTGTTCGGCCAGACACGTTGGACCACCACGTGGCGCACCCAGGGCACGCTCTCGAAGGCGCGGCGCGCCGAGGCCAGATCCAGCGTGAAGAAGTTGCCGGCCAGGCGTGGCGTGGCGTTGGCCCGCAGGGTCGCCACGCTGTTGCGGGTGACCTCGCCTTCGAGCCGGATGGAGCGGAAGGCGAACATCGGTTGGCGCGCGATCCAGGCGGCACCGGCGGCCAGCAGCACGCCACCGGCCAGCACGACGATGGCCAGCGCGGTGGCGTTCATCATGCGGACATCCGGCGGCAGGTTCGCGGCATTGGCCATGGTGATCACGCCTGCCCTTTCTGGCGCGCGCCGTCGAGGGTGGCCAGGCTCAGCAGGTGCAGGCACAGCTGCTCGTAGTCCATGCCGGCGGCGGCGGCCGACTTGGGCACCAGCGAGTGGCTGGTCATGCCTGGCGAGGTGTTCATCTCCAGCAGGAAGGGCTTGCGGTCGCTGGCGCGGATCATCA
>JADMKA010000116.1 GCA_018780145.1 Vitreoscilla sp.
GGCCGAGGTTGGTGGAGCGGAAGATCGTCGGGCCCAGGTGGCCGGTCTTGGCCGCAGCCAGCAGCGTGCGGCCGTCGCGCGGATCCAGCTGCACATGGCTGATGGTGTGGCCCAGGAAATGCGGGCCGTCCGCCACCCAGGCCTTGCGCCGGGCGTCGCCGTGGAAGATCCAGGCGCCCTTGCGCGTGGCCACGAGAACGACGAGCCGCGCCGGCGGCGCGGGCGCGCGGCGTGTGGTGGTCTTCTTGGCGGCTGTGGCGGCGGCGGATGCTCGGCTCATGGTGGCTCCTAGGAGGCTGTCGGGCTATGGGATCACGTCCACGACGGTCGAGACCACACGGTTTCGACAGCTGGCGAGCGGGATTTTGCACCGGGCCAAATCACCGCCGGGTGAGCGGTAGACCGCCTCGATGGCGGCCTGTGCGATCTCGACCTGCCGGTCGATGACCGGCACGGTGATCTCGAAGTCTTCGCGCACCTGCGTGCTGCCGAACTGGGCCACCTGCACTCGCTTCGCGACCAGGGCATCCTGTTGGTGGTCTTCGGCCTTGACCTGCAGGACAGCGTGCCCCAGCAGACCATGGGCGACGACACCGCGCAATCGGCCCGACTGGCCGCGCACCACCTGATCACACGGGGCCAGCGGCGTATCGCCCACCTCAGCTACGCGGGGCCGGAGTACCGCTCGGTGAGCCAGTGCGAGCAGGGCTGGCGCACTGCGCTGGAAGCGCATGGTTTGACCGCCGATCCGGCTTGGGTCGCCTACGCCGACGTCAGCGCGCAGAGCGGCTACGAGGCCACGCGCGAGTTGCTGTCGCGGCGAGTGCCCTTCACGGCACGGTTCACCGGCAACGACTCTGTGACCTTTGGCGCACTGTGGGCGCTTTCGGAAGCCGGGCTGCGGGTGCCACAGGACGTGGCGGTGGTGGGTTACCACGACATCCCTCTGGCGCAGTTTCGGCCGGGACAGGCGCCGCTTGTGGAACCGGCCGAGCCGCCCCGCTTGATGGTGAGCGCTTCCTGCGAGGCAAACTTCCGGGCAACCGCCCGGCCCACCTGAGGCGGCACCCCCGGGAAACCTCGGTTGCAATCGATTGCATCAATCTGCAAAGTGAAGCCTGCTTCCATCTTCGACCGACAGGATCGCCCCATGACCGCAGGACTCACCAAGCCGTTGCTCTCGGCACGCCAGATCGTGCAGATGAACGTGGGCTTCCTCGGCCTGCAGTTCAGCTTCGGCCTGCAGCAGAGCAACATGAGCCCGATCTACAGCTACCTGGGCGCCGAGGAGGCCGCGCTGCCGCTGCTGTACCTGGCGGGGCCGGTGACCGGGCTGCTGGTGCAACCCATCGTCGGCGCGATGAGCGACCGCACGCTGTCGCGCTTCGGGCGCCGCACGCCCTACTTCCTGATCGGTGCCGTCCTCTGTTCGCTGAGCCTGCTGGCCATGCCCTACAGCGCGGCGCTGTGGATGGCCGCCAGCCTGCTGTGGATCCTGGATGCGGCGAACAACATCACGATGGAGCCCTACCGCGCCTACGTGAGCGACCGCCTGGATGAATCCCAGCACCCGCAGGGCTTCCTGACGCAGAGCGCCTTCACGGGGTTGGCTCAGACCTTGAGCTACCTGGCGCCGTCCATCCTGGTCTGGCTGGGCATGAGCCGCGACGCGGTGGACGGCAACAACATCCCGGTGATCACCAAGATCTCGTTCCTGGTCGGCGCGGTGCTGTCGCTGGCCACCATCCTGTACTCGGTGCTGAAGGTGCGCGAGCTGCCGCTGAGCGAGGCGCAGATCGCGGCGATCCGCGCCCAGCGGCACGGCGTGGGCGCCACGCTGAAGGAGATCAAGGACGCCATCGTCGAGATGCCCAGGGCGATGCGCCAGCTGGCGCTGATGAAGCTGTTCCAGTGGTACGCGATGGTCTGCTACTGGCAGTACATCGTGCACGCCATCGCGCGCTCGGTGTTCGACACCACCGACACCTCGTCGGCCGGTTTTCGCGAAGCGGTGCTGGTCAACGGCCAGGCCGGCGGCTTCTACAACCTGGTGGCCTGCGTGGCCGCCTTCGCGATGGTGCCCTTCACCAGACGCTACGGCGCCAAGCACGTGCATGCGCTGTGCCTGACGCTGGCGGGCATCGGCATGATGGCGATTCCCGGCATCCACGACCGCTGGTGGCTGTTCGTGCCGATGATCGGCGTCGGCCTGGGTTGGGGCAGCATCATGGGCAACCCCTACGTGATGCTGGCGCGCAGCATCCCGCCGGCTCGCACCGGGGTGTACATGGGCATCTTCAACATGTTCATCGTGATCCCGATGCTGATCCAGAGCTTCACGCTGCCGCTGTACTACCACGCGCTGCTGGGCGGCGACGCGCGCAACGTCATCGTGCTGGCGGGCGCCCTGTTGATCGCCGCGGCCGTGGCCACCTTGTTCGTCAAGGTGCCCGAACACGCCCCCGAAAGCACCTGACCGGACGGCGCGATGGGCCAGAGGGAGTCGAAGACCTTCGCCGCCTATCCGGCCGAAGGCGGCGGCCAGCCAGAGACCGTCACGGCCGAAGTCCGGGGCAGCGGATGGCGCCGGTTCATCCTGCACAGCAGCCAGGCCCAGCGCGACGACACGCCGCAGCGCCGGGTGGTCGACGAGGCGCCCGGCGACCCGCAGGTCCACACCGGCAGCCCGCTGTTCGACGCCCTGTTCGCCATGGCGCTCGACGATGCGCGGCTGAACAGCGTCGCCGAGATCCGCGACGACGCCTACAACGGTGGCCAGCCGATCGCCTGCCGGGCCTTCCAGACCGGCGAGAAGTGGCACTACGTCTGGACGCGCGACCTGGCCTACGCCGCACACCTGGCGTTGGCCTGGCTCGACCCGGCCCGCACGGCCGAATCGCTGCGCTTCAAGACCAGCGACTTCCGCCCCGGCACCGCCTGGCCGGAGGGCGTGCCCGAAGGCAGCCTGCAAATTGTTCAGGACACCGGTTCCGGTGGCAGCTGGCCGGTGAGCACCGACCGCGTCAGTTGGGCCTGGGGGGCGCAGGCCACGCTCGATGCGCTGACCGGCCCCGCACGCGCGGACTTCGCGGCGCTGGCCTACCGGGCCCTGCGGGGCACGCTCGAGGCCGACCGCTGCGCCGCATTCGACGCTGGCGGCGGCCTGTACGGCGGCGAGCAATCGTTCCTCGACTGGCGCAGCCAGACCTATGCGCCGTGGATCGTGCGGGGGCTGGCGCGCATGTCGAGCGCCCGCGCGCTGTCGACCAATGTCGGGCACTACCAGGCCCTGCGCCTGGGCGCCGCCCTGGCGGGCGAACAAGGCGAGCACCGAATCGCCGAACGCTACGCGGCCTGGGCCGAGGCGCTGAAAGACGCGATCAACCGCGTCTTCTGGCTGGACGAGGTGCAGCGCTACAGCAGCCTGACCAGCGACGAAGAGCACCCGATGGCACTGCACCAGTTCGACCTGCTGGGCACCGCGCTGGCCGTGGTCTCCGGCGTGGCGCCGCCCGAGCGCGCTGCGTTGGCGCTGGCCCACTACCCGCACGCACCCTTCGGCGCGCCAGTCATCAGCCCTCAGCAACCGGGCGTGCCGGTGTATCACAACCGGGCCCTGTGGCCCTTCGTCACGGCCTACACCTTGCGCGCGGCAGCGGTGACCGGCCAGAGTGCGGTGGCGGCGCGCGCGTTCGAGTCGCTGTTTCGGGGCGCATCGCTGAACCTGTCGAACATGGAGAACCTGGAGTGGCTGACCGCCAAGCCGCGCTTCGACGACGGCCCGGTCATCAACTCGCGGCGGCAACTGTGGTCGGTGGCGGCCTTCCTGTCGATGGTGGTGGAGAGCGTGTTCGGCCTCGCGTTGCGGGCCGGCAGCCTGCACATCGCGCCGTTCCTGACCACGGCTGCCCGGCGTGCGCTCGGCGATGAGCCACGGGCGCAACTGAGTGGCCTGCGGCTCGGCGGCTGCGCGATCAGCGTCACGCTGACCCTCCCGCCAGCCTCTGCCGAGCCGGGCTACCACCCGCTGGCCAGCGTGCGGTTGAACGGCGAGCCGACAACCGGCCCGCTGCCGTTGGCCGCACAGGGCGGCGGCCCGCTGGACATCGAGCTGTGCTTCGGCCCGGTGCAAACCGGCGACCTGCGCCTGACCGAGGCCCCGGCCGTCGATCCGCTCGACCGGCACGCACCAGCCGCCTTCGCCCCGGCGGCGCCGCTGCTGCAGCGTGTCGAGCGACGGCCGGGGGGCACCCAGCTGCACTGGGCCATGCCCGCCGACGGCCCGCCGCAGGCCCTGCGCTTCAAGGTCTACCGCAACGGTCACTGCGTCGCCGACGACCTGGAGGCGTGCAGCTGGCTCGATCCGCAGCTGGCGCCCTTCGGCGAACGCCGGGTCTATGCGGTGGCGGCGGTGCACCTGGGCAGCGGGCACCACTCGCACACCAGCGAACCCTTCTGCGTCGACGAGTGGTCGCTGTTGGTCGGCGGCGCCGGCCAGCCCTTCGCCCTCGAACGCCCGGGGCGCTACGCCATCGAACTGGTCTACAGCAACCGCGAAGGGCCGCTGGAGACCGGCATCACGAACGCCGTCCATTGGCTGCGGGTCCTCGACGAGAGTGAACGGCTGTGCGCCGAGGGCCTGGTGCAGATGCCGCACCTGGACGACACCGGCGCCCCCGCCGCACGCGGCGTGTCCACCGCCGTGCGGGCGGTGCTCGACGCCGGCGTCTACCGGGTCGAGCTGGCCGATCACTTCAACATGAGCCACCTGTCGGCCAACGCCGGCTACCGCGGCGCGGGCGGCCTGTCCGGCCCGTGCAACCGGGCGCAGGTCCACATGATCTCGATCGCCCGCCTGCCGGAGGCTGCCGGCGCGCCCGGCTGACCGGGCCGCGCAGTGGCGCCGGATGAACTCGGCGTGCGTGGGCATGGCCTCGGCCGCGCGGGCCATGGCCTGGCGCTGGCGCTCCAGCATCGCGTCGACGTCGACAGTGCGCAGATCGATCAGGGGTCGTGCCGCTCGGGCCAGTTCAGCTGGCCAATGTGAACCGCCAGCCAGCACTGGTTGCCGAACGGTTCCATGCCTTCGGTGACCAGGCGGCCGTAGCGGAGGAAGTGGTCGATCTTGTACTGCAGGGTGTGGGGTATCTCCATCGCCGCACAGTGGCGCCACAGCGGCGAATCCTCCCGCTGGGTGAGCCTGTAGTGCAGGATCAGGAAGTCGCGGATGAAGTGCTGCCCGGCCGACCCGCCGTCGGGGCCGCCCGGCGTCAGGTTGATCAGTAGCATCCAGCGCGTTCGGCCATCGGGTGCTCCTGCCAGTACGGCAGGTCGGTGCTGGTGGCATGGCCAAGAAGAACGGGGAGCCCACAGGGCTCCCCAAACTCTCGTCGCAAGACCGTTCGGGCATCAAGCACCACGCCCGGGCCAGCCAGGGCGCGGTGCCTGAGGGCGATCAGAAGCTGTACTTCAGACCCAGCTTGGCAGTGCGGCCGTTGATCGAGCGGGCGGCGTGGCCGTCGCCTTCAATCTCGGTGTAGCCCACGGTGTTGCCCAGGTTGTTGACGCTCAACGAGACCGAGGTGCGGTCGTTGACCTGCCAGTTGGCGAAGGCATTGACCACGGTGTAGCCCGGCATCGTGATGGTGTTGGCATCATCACCGAAGGACTTGCCGGTACCGATCACGGCGGCGCCCAGCTCAAACGGGCCAAAGCTGTAGCTCGGCGACAGCTGGTACACCACGTCGGCCTGGCGGCGCGGCTTCTTGCCGACGGTGCTGGCGTCGTTTGAGGCGGTGATCTTGGCCTTGGTCAGGGTCAGGCCGCCAGCGAGGCGGAAGTCGCCCATCTTGTAGCCCATCTCCAGCTCGGCGCCGTTGGCGCTGTAGCGGTTGGCGGTGAACATCTGGGTCGTGGCTTCGTAGTTGTTCTCGGCCGTGCGAGCGTTGAACAGCGTGGCGAACAGGCTGAAGCCACCGCTGCGCCACTTGGCGCCGGCTTCTGTCTGCTCGACCTCGTTGAGGGCCACCGGCACCGAGCCGTCCAGCGGGTTGCCGTACAGCAGGCGGTCGGCGCTGAAGGACACGCCGTTGCTGACGCGGGCGAACAGGGCCAAGTCCTTGTTCAACTGGTAGTTGCCGCCCAGCGAGTACGACGTGTGCGATACCGTGTAGTTGACGTTCTGCTGGGTGGCGGGGTCCCAGGTCTGGGTGGCCGGGTCGTCCTGGATGGCCCAGCCGCTGGCGCGCTGTTCATCGCGGCGGATGCTGCCGTCCAGGGTCAGGGCGCCCAGCTCCCAGGCGGCCGCGGCGTAGGGCGCGGTGTTGGTGTACTGGACGTCGAAGCTGCGCACGCAGCAGCCGCCCCAGGTGTTCCATCCGGTGGTGGCCAGTGTGGCCTTGGCACCGCTGTTTTTCATGTCGATCGTGTACTGGTTCCAGAACCAGGTCAGCGCGACGTTCTGCTCCGAGCTGAACAGACCGGCGGTCAGCGTGGTCTTGCCGTTCGCTGCGTCGCCGAAGCTCTTGCTGACCTTCAGGTCGTTGACCATGTTGCCCAAGTCGTCAATCGAGGTGTTGAACAGCGTGGCGGTGAAGGTGGTGGAGGTGGTGGGCGAGGCGCCGTCACCGTTGTTGGCCGGGAACAGCGCGATGAAGCGGCCGCTGTTGCTGGACTTGCGGAACTTCTCGCTCACCTTCCAGCCGTCGCCCAGCGTGAACTCGGACTCCAGGCCCACCGAGGTGCTCTTGACGTGCAGGCCGTCGTGCGGGTTGGTGGTGACCATGGTGCCGTCCTTGCCGAACACCGGGTCACGCGTCAGCGTAGAGCCGATGAACCAGGCGCTGCGCGGGTCGATGCCTGGGATCTGCTTGATGGTGCCGTTCTGGACGTACACCGGCACAGGCATGAAGGACGGGGTGTTGTCGTCCAGGGCCTTGAAGTTGACGCGGATGTAGCCCGCATCGAAGTCCTGGGTCAGGTTGCCATTGATCTGACCACCGCTGGCGGCATTGAAGCCGGTCTTGCGGTCGCCCTCGCCCACACGGTTGAAGCCGCCGATGTGGAAGCGGGTCTTGTTGCCGAGCTTGCCGGCGTAGTCGAAGTCCATGCGGGTCTGGCGGCCGCCGTCCAGGCCCAGCGTCAGGCCCACGGCACCGCCGGGCTCGCTGCCATTCTTGCTGATGAAGTTGATGATGCCGCCGGGCGAGTTGGTGGCCAGGGTGGAGGCCGAGCCGCCGCGGATCACCTCGAGGTGGTCGAGGTTGTAGTCGGCGCGCAGGAACTGGTCCGAGGTGCCGAAGGAGATGTCGCCGAACAGCAGCACAGGCAGGCCGTCTTCCTGGAACTGCACGTAGCGGGCGCCGCCAGCCGAGATGGGCACGCCTCGCACGGTCAGGTTGGCATTGCCTTCACCGCCCGACGACTCCGAGCGGATGCCGGGCACCGAGCGCAGGATTTCGGCGGCGCTGGTGGGCGCCTGCTTGGTGATCTGGTCGGCCTCCAGGGTGGAGATCGACACCGACTGCTTCATCTTGCTGCCGCCTGTGGCGGTGCCGGTGACGACGATGCGCTCGAGGTTGACGGCGTCGGGCTTTGCGGCGTCGGCCGACTGGGCGAGGGCCGGGGTGGCGATCAGGGTGGAGAACGAGGCAGCGGACAGCAAGGCTGCGATCGGCGTCAGGCGGAGTTGTTTTTTCATGGTGTCTCCTCGCGGTTGGCGGGGTGGGGGTGGTGAATCAAGGGTGCACGCTGGCGGCGTGCCGGCACGGTAGGAACTCTAAACGTTCAGAACACCTATTGCAATCGTTTGCATTACAGGGAAAACGAGAGGTTTTGCAGAGAAATTTCCTGGGACTTCCCCATGGCTATGTGCCCATGATGGTGTCGATTGCAGTCTGCGCGCAGTTGCGCGATGACGTTCAGGCCGCCACCACCTCGCTGCAACGGATGACATGGGTGCGCGCGCGCAGGTCCAGGTGCAATACGACCCACTGGCCGTCTTCGCTGGTCCAGCGCAGGTTCAGCTCGTGGCTGGCGCCAGGCAACAGCTCGAAACGGCCCTGGAAGGCCGGATGGCCATTGCGCAGGCGGATCAGGTCGATCAGGCGCCGCACCACCGGGCGCTGCAGTTCGCTGGCCACCTCTTCCGGCGTGTAGTGGTGACGGTTGATGTCGCGGCCGACCTGGCTGCGCTCCAGGAGCGCCATGTCGTTGGCACCGGCCAGCAGACCCACGTAATAGACCTGCGGCACCCCGGGCAGGAAGAACTGCAGGGCCCGGGCGGCCAGATAGGCCTCGTCGTCTCGGCCCAGCGCGTCGTAGAATGTGCAATTGACCTGGTAGAGATCCAGGTTGGAGGCCGCCGCGCCGGTGGCCTGGCGGCTCTGCCCGCCGCTGTTGGCGTGGATCCACTCGACCAGCTGGTCGAGCTCGGCAGGCGGCACCAGGCCGGGGCTGCCGGCGCGGTCGGCCGCATCGGCACCGATGTCGATGATGCCGATGCCATCGTGGGTGTCCAGCACCGTCAGCGCGTTGGTCGGGCGCACCGCGATCCAGGCTTTCAGCGCGTCGCTGCGGCCGGTCATCAGCGCGTGCAGCGCCAGCGGCGGCAGTGCGAAGTCGTAGACCCAGTCGACGCGGGCGGCGATTTCGATCTGCCTTCGGTAATAGGCATGGATCTCGACCAGCACCTCGATGCCCAGCGCACGGGCCTCGGCGGCGAACTGGTCGATGAAGGCGAAGGTCTCCGGCATCATGAAGCAGCTGTCGCCCGGCTTCTTGATGGCGTAGCCCACGGCGTCCAGCCGCACCATGCGGATGCCGCTGCCGGCCAGTGCGCGCAAGATGCTGGTCAGGTAGGCCTTGCCTTCCGCGTGGGTGACGTCGATGTCCACCTGTTGCGAGGTGAAGGTGGTCCACAGGATGCGCTTCTCGCCGTTCGACAGCATGGCGTAGGTCAGCGGCAGGCCCGGGCGCGGGCGATAGACCTTCAACAGGCCCGCCTCGGTGGCGCCGCCGGGAAACACCCGGTCCAGCGTCAGGAACAGGCCATTGAAAGGCGATGCGGCCCCGCGAGCCGAGAAGTCCTTGAACTGTGGTGAGTCGGCAGACATGTGGTTGACGATCACGTCAGCCATCACATCCAGGTCCTCGGTCAGCGCGCGGATGTCGCTCCAGTCGCCCAGGCGCGGGTCGACCTGCGTGTGGTCCACCGGGTCGAAGCCCGCGTCCGCACCGTCGATCGGGTAGAAGAATGGCAGCAGGTGGATACCGCCGAACACGCCCTGCAACGGGCCGGCGAGCAGGGCTCGCAGGTCCTTCAGGCCGCCGCCCGAGAGGCGGTCGACGTAGGTGATCAGTTGAACCTGGTTTTTCATGAGGCGGGTGAGGGCCGTTTCGTGGGGAATGTCTGGAGCCCTAGCGCACTGCCAGCAGCCACAGCCGGGCCAGATCGGCGGCGCCGTCGTTGCCAGGCACGCCCTTCAGCAGGGGCTCGGCTTCAGCGCGGCGTTGGTGGGCGAGCAGGGCGACGCCCAGGCGCAGGCGGGCGCGGTCGGGTTGTGTCGTCGTGCCCTTGTCGAGACCCAGGGCCATCAGGGCCAGCCCCTTGTCGACCTGGCCGGCGCTGACCATCGCCAACCCGAGGTTGGCCAACATGGCGCTGTCCATGGTCTTGCGGGCGCGGGCCTCTTCGGCGGCGAACTGCGCCTCGTCCGTGCGGGCCGCCTTGCGGGCGGTCTCCAGCAGGCGTCGGTGGTTGGAGGCACCGGCGCCGTGGCCCAGCAGGCCCTTGGCGAAGCCCTCGTCGAGTACCGAAAGCGCCTCGCCGGGCAGGCCAGCCCGCAGCGACTGCTGCGCCATGTCGAGGTGGTCCTCGGCATCCTGCAGCACGCCCACGTGACGCATCAGGCGCAGGGCATCGAGCTGCAGCCTGGCGTCGAAGCCCGGCTGGCGTTGCAGGCGGGACAGCAGGTCGGCCCAGTACGCCTCGGTGGGGTGATGGGTCACCAGGCGCTGCAGGGTGCCGTAGTAGCCGGCGTCGTCCTGGGTCTTGATCTGACACACGCCCAGCAGCTTCAGCTCGACCTCCGCCGGCTTGCGGCCCGCGGCCTCCTCGGCCTGAACCAGGGGCAACAACTCGCGCTGGCTGGCCCCGTAGTCTTCCAGGTTGAACAAGGCCTGCACCAGGCTCAGGCTGACGGCGCGGTCTGGTCCACCTTCTTTCAGGGAGTGCCGGGCCCAGCGAACGGCGGCCTGGGGTTGCTGGGCCTTGAGCGCCAGTGCAGGCAAGGCCTTCAGCAGGGCCAGTTGCTCGGCGGGCGGCAGGCGGCCTGCACCGGCCACCTCCTCGAAGGCTTTCAATGCCAGCACATTGTCCTTGGCCGCCAAGGCCACCGCCCCCTTGGTGCGGTTGGTGATGAAGATCTCGTGGTCGCTGCGCGAGGTCACGCCCTCGGCGTCACGCACCCGGGCCAGGGCCTCGCTGGCGTTGCCCGCCTTCAAGGCCTCCTGGGCAGCCTGCAGCGGCTTGGCCACCTCGGCTCGCAAGGCCTCCTCGGCAGCCTGCGCCACCGAGGGCATCACGCAGGCGGCCGCCGAGACCAGGCACAGGGCCCAGCCGAATCGCAATGGTTTGTAAAATGGCATGGCAGCGCTGGGAACATTTCCACCGAAGAGTGCACCACTCCTCGCATGGCCCGCATGATTGCCAAACTGCAATCGATTGCATACCGGGGGAAACCCGGGGGCTTGTTGGCGCTGCCCTGACCCGCCTCAGCCGAGCGCCGGGCCGTCCCAAGCCGGCGGAGCACCCGGCCTGAGGTCGCCCGACCTCACACCAGCCGGCTGCTCTCGAAACCGACCCGCACCGCGCCCCAGTGGCGGCCGTCGACGA
>JADMKA010000023.1 GCA_018780145.1 Vitreoscilla sp.
CCAGCACGGTGGCGGTGGTGGTGCCGTCACCGGCGATGTCGGAGGTCTTGGAAGCGACTTCCTTGACCATCTGGGCACCCATGTTCTGGAGCTTGTCCTTCAGCTCGATTTCCTTGGCCACCGAGACACCGTCCTTGGTGACGGTGGGGGCGCCGAACGAGCGCTCGAGGACCACGTTGCGGCCCTTGGGGCCCAGCGTGACCTTGACCGCGTTGGCCAGAATGTTCACGCCTTCGACCATGCGGTGACGGGCGTCTGCGCCAAAGATGACGTCTTTTGCTGCCATGTTGGATTCTCCGAATTCAGTAGATGTGCGTTCGTTGACTTCTGTCTGCGGCCGGGCCTGCGGCCCTTAACTTGGCTGCGCCAAGTTAGCCTGCGACGAAAGTGATTGCCCTAGGCAATCACTTTTCCACAACAGCGAACAGGTCGTCTTCCTTCATGACCAGCAACTCTTCGCCATCGACCTTGACGGTCTGGCCCGAGTACTTGCCGAAGAGGACGCGGTCACCGACCTTGATGTTCAGGGCCACGAAATCGCCCTTGTCGTTGCGCTTGCCCGGGCCGACGGCCAGGACTTCGCCCTGGTCCGGCTTCTCGGCGGCGTTGTCGGGGATGACGATGCCCGAGGCGGTTTTGGTTTCCTGTTCCAGGCGCTTGACGATCACGCGATCGTGCAACGGACGAAGTTTCATTGCATCTCCTATGTGCGTTTGCAGTGAGACTGGGTGTGACGATCCACGTAAGTGGGTACTCGTTCACATCAGATGCCTGCAGGGCATCGAACCCAGCAAGCTGCTCTCCCAACCGGTTGTTAGCACTCCAGTTGGTTGAGTGCTAACAAGGATTATAGGGACGAGCAGACGAGAAACAAGCCCCTCCCGGGCCGGCGGCGTCAATCGTCTGCTGTGTCGGGGGGTGACTCGGCACCGACCCGGTAGCTCTCGGTCGCCCAGGCGCCGAAATCCTGGCCCTGGCAGCGGGCGCTGCAGAAGGGCCGGAACGGGTTGTCCGGCGTGAACAGCGTGGGCGCGCGGCAGGTCGGGCAGGGCACCACGCGCGGCGCGCGGGAGGGCGGTGCGGTCGGTTCGCTCATTGCCGAGCTGTCAGGAGCACAAGGCCAGGTCGAAGGCGGTGTCCACCGCATGGGGCTTCAGCCGGCCTTCGGCATCCGGCTTCATCAGGCGCACCGACACCATCAGGCGGTGGCCGCTGATCTCGGGCACCAGGCCCATGGCTTCGTCCAGGCGCACCCGCATCAGCTGGTAGGTCTTGCCCTGGGGCAGGCTCTGCTGGTACTGGCCCGCCTGGGCGACGACGCGGTGCGGGACGCCCGAATCCCGCAGCAGGCTGAGCAGCATCAGCAGGGCTTCGGCCAGCGGGACCAGGGTGTCGACCCACAGGGTCAGGTCGGCGCGGCGTTGCTCGGGCGGGCACTGCTGCCAGGCGAAGTAGGCCGGCAGGTCGAACGAGCAGGTTCCGCCCGGGATGCTGATGCGGCTGCGTATGCTCATCAACCACTCGTTGGCGGTCAGGCTGTGGCCGGCCTTGCCGCTCAGGTGGTTGAGGCCGTCATGCGCGCGGTCGATACGGCCGATGATCTCGTCCAGTGCCGCCTCGGAGACATGCGGGTTGCCTCGGTAACTCTGCAACTGCGACTTGTGGCGCTCGAGTTCCTTCAGCACGTCGGACTTCAAGTCCGCCCGCGAGGCGACATCCATGATCTCGAACAACGTGACCAGGGCGAAATGGTGGTCCACCGCTTCGTCCCGCGGCAGCAGCGTGTGCAGCCGGGCGAACAGGTGCTCCAGCCGCAGCATGGTGCGAATGCCTTCGTTGAACGGATATTCGTAGAGAACCAAGGTGGGCGTCCTGAGGGTTGGCGCCGATTGTTTCACAGCACCTGCGTGCCGTGCTCCGCCTGGACCCAATACCGCCACAGGTGGGCGACCTGGGATTGCAGCCCGGCCAGATCCAGGCCCTGATTGACGATCACCGCATCGGCGATGGCGCGACGTGCGGCCCGCGGGGCCTGCTGCCCGATGACCCGCCGCACCTCCTCGGGCGCCCAGCCGGAGCGCTGCACGACCCGCTCCACCTGCACGGAGACATCGCAATCGACCACCAGGATCCGATCGACCCGCGCGCGCCAGTGATGGGATTCGGTCAGCAAGGGCACGTCGAACACCACCACCTGGCCCGCCGACGCCAACGCCGCCTGGCGTTGCGCCTCGTGGCCGATGAGCGGGTGCAGGATGGCTTCGAGGCGGGCACGTTCGGCGGGTTGGCCGAACACCTGATGGCGCATCTTCGCGCGGTCGAGGGCGCCGGCCGCGTCGATCATGTCCGCACCGAAGGCCTGGGCGATGGCGGGCAATGCCGCGCCGCCAGGTGCGGTGAGTTGCCGCGAGATGGCGTCGGTGTCGACCACCCGGGCGCCCAGCTCAGCCAGGGCCGCGGCCACCGTACTCTTGCCGCTGCCGATGCCGCCGGTCAGGCCCAGGCGCAGCGGCGCAGCGCGGCTCACTGCCCGATCCAGCCCAGGACCCGCTCGGTGCCGGCCAGCACCACCACCACGCCGCCGCCCGCCAGGAAGGGCCCGAAGGGTACGTAGCCACCCTCGCGCAGGCCGCGCGTGAGCTTCATCGTGATGCCCACCACGGCGCCGATCACCGAGGCCATCAGCACGATGGGCAGGATGGCTTGCCAGCCCAACCAGGCACCGAGCGCGGCCAGCAGCTTGAAGTCGCCGAAACCCATGCCCTCCTTGCCCGTCGCCTTCTTGAACAACCAGTAGATGGACCAGAGTGACAGGTAGCCAGCCACCGCGCCCCACAGCGCTTGGGGGAGCGGCACTGTCCAGCCCAAGGTGGCACTGGCCAGGCCCGCCCACAGCAAGGGCAGAGTGAGTGAATCGGGCAGCAGCGTGGTGTCCCAATCGATCGCGGCCAAGGCCACCAGTGTGGCCAGCACGGCGCACCACAGCAGCGTGACCGGCTGGGCGCCGAAGCGCCAGGCGGCCGCCGCAAAGAGGATGCCGGTCAACAGCTCCACGACGGGGTAGCGCGCCGAGATGGGTGTCTTGCAAGCCGAACAACGGCCGCGCAGCCACAGCCAGCTGAGCACGGGCACGTTCTCGTACCAAGTGATTCTGTGGCCGCAGGACGGGCAGGCCGAGCGTGGCTTGGCCAGCCCGTAGGGCGCCAGGCCCTCCAGCGAACGGTCGAGGTCCGAGGCGGCGGCGAGCAGGCCCTTGGGGGCAGGCTTGCCGAAGCTGCGTTGGTAGGACTCCCCGTCGGCGAGCTGATGGGTGATGTCGGCCCACCAGTCGCGCTCCATCATGCGCGGGAGCCGGTGCACCACCACGTTCAGGAAGCTGCCGATGCACAGGCCGAACAAGCCCAGCACCGGTGGCGAGAGCCACGCGGCCCACAGATCCGCCGACATGCTTTCAGACCACCTGACCGAGCTTGAAGATCGGCAGGTACATCGAGATGACGATGCCGCCGATCAAGGTGCCCAGGAAGACGATGATGATGGGCTCGAGCAGCGTCGACAGGCCTTTGACCATCTCGTCGACCTCCTCCTCGTAGAAATCGGCGGCCCGCGAGAGCATGTCATCCAACGCGCCCGACTCTTCGCCGATGGCGGCCATCTGCAACACCATGTTCGGGAACACGCCGGAGGCCGTCATCGAGGTGGTGAGCGCGGTGCCGGTGGCCACATCGCGCTGGATCTGCTCGGTGGCCTGCGCGTAGACGGAGTTGCCGGCGGTGCCGCCCACTGAATCCAGAGCTTCCACCAGGGGAACGCCAGCGGCGAACATGGTCGACAGGGTTCGCGTCCAGCGGGCGATGATCGACTTCCGGATGAGCTCGCCGAAGATGGGCAGGCGAAGCAGCAGCCGGTCCATCGCGAACTGCATCTTCTCGGAGCGGCGCCAAGCCTGCATGAACGTGTAGCCGCCACCGAAGATCACGCCGAAGATCAGCCACCAGTAGGTGACGAAGGCATCGCTCATCGCCATGACCATCAGCGTGGGCGCGGGCATCTCGGCGCCAAAGGAGCTGAAGACGTCCTTGAAGGCCGGGATCACGAAGATCATGATGACTGTGACGACGACAAAGGCCACGACCAGCACCGACACCGGATAGATCATCGCCGACTTGACCTTTTGCTTGATCGCGATGGTCTTCTCCTGGTACATCGCCAGGCGGCTCAGCAACTCCTCCAGGATGCCACCGGCCTCGCCGGCCTCGACAAGGTTGCAGTACAACGCGTCGAAGTACTGCGGGTGGCGCCGGAACGCAGAGGCCAGGTTGGTGCCGGTCTCGACATCCGAGCGGATGTCCATCAGCAGGCGGGTCAGGCGCGGGTTGGGGCTGCCGCGACCGACGATGTCGAAGGCCTGCAGCAAGGGCACGCCGGCCTTCATCATGGTGGCCAACTGGCGGGTGAAGACGGCGATGTCCTTGCCCTTGATGGACTTGCCGCCGCTGCTGCGCCGCTTCTTGATCTTGGTGACCATGACGCCCTGGCGGCGCAGGCTGGCGCTGACCGCCGCTTCGCCGCCGGAACGCAATTCACCGCGAACGATCTTGCCGTTGCGGTCCTTGCCTTCCCACTCGAAGATGAATTCCTTGACGCTTTTCGCCGCCACTGCAGTTGCCATTGAGCCTCCGGCCGATCCCCAAGTGATCGTTGGTGGTGAATCCGTGATTGTCGGGCCTTCCCGCTCACTCGTTGGTGGCGGCGATCACCTCTTCCAGCGAGGTGGCGCCAAGCCGCACCTTCTGCAGGCCTGACTGGCGCAGGTCGCGCACCCCATCGCGCTGCGCTGCCGCCGCGATGTCCACAGCCGAGCCTTGCGAAAGGATGATCCGCTGGATTTCCTCGGTGACGGGCATGGCCTGGTAGATGCCGACACGGCCCTTGTAGCCGTTGTTGCAGTTCGCGCAGCCGACCGCCTTGTAGGGAATCCAGCTACCGTCTAGATCGGCATCTTGGTACCCGGCCTTGAGCAAAGCTTCGCGCGGGTAGTCGCCAGGCTTCTTGCAGCCGTCGCACAGGCGTCGCACCAGGCGCTGGGCGGTGATGAGCAGCACGCTGGAGGCGATGTTGAAGGGGGCGACGCCCATGTTCAACAGCCGAGTCAGGGTGGACGGGGCATCGTTGGTGTGCAGCGTCGACATGACCATGTGACCGGTCTGGGCGGCCTTGATCGCAATGTCGGCGGTTTCCAGGTCACGGATCTCGCCGACCATGATGATGTCCGGATCCTGGCGCAGGAAGGACTTCAACGCGACCGCGAAATTCATCCCGGCCTTGTCGTTGACGTTGACCTGGTTGATGCCTGGCAGGTTGATTTCGGCCGGGTCCTCGACCGTCGAGATGTTGACACCGGGCTGGTTCAGGATGTTCAGGCAGGTGTAGAGCGAAACCGTCTTGCCGCTGCCGGTCGGGCCGGTGACCAGCACCATGCCGTAGGGGCGGTAGATGGCGTGCATCAGGCGCTCCTTCTCGGCGGGCTCGTAACCGAGCGCCTCGATGCCCAGCTTGGCGCTGGAGGAATCGAGAATACGGATCACGATCTTCTCGCCGAACAGCGTGGGCAAGGTGCTGACCCGGAAGTCGACCGACTTGTTGCCGAAGCGCAGCTTCATGCGGCCGTCTTGCGGGACCCGCTTCTCGGAGATGTCCAGCCGGGAAATCACCTTGATGCGCGAGGCCAGCTTGTCCTTGATGGCGATCGGAGGCTGGGTGATCTCGCGCAATTCGCCGTCGACCCGAAAGCGCACGCGATAGTTGAATTCGTAGGGCTCGAAATGCAGGTCGGAGGCGCGCAGGTTGATCGCATCGACCAGCATCTTCTGCAGGAAACGCACGACCGGTGCGTCCTCGACCTCGGCCACCTGATCCGCCGTGGCCGCCGGTGCGGTGTCTTCCTCGGTCACGTCGAAATCGAAATCGGCGCTGGCGATGCTCTCCAGGGCCTGCGAGGCCGGCGTCGCCTGGGCGTCGATCTGCCGGATCAACTTGTCGTATTCGACGATCACCCATTCGGGCGACAGCTGGGTGGCGAACTTGATGCGCTCGCTGGCTTCCTGGTCGGTCGGGTCGGCGCAGGCCAGGAACAGGCGGCTGCCTCGCTTGCCCAGCGGCAACACCTTGTACTGGGTGATCAGCTTGGCGTCGATGAAGGTACGGGGCAGCCGCTGGGCGTCGACCGCGTCGAGGTCGAGCAACGGGACCGACAGGGCCGACGACAGGCTGTGCGCCAACGCCACCGACGTCATCTCGCCGGATTCGACCACGGCCGCCACGAAGCTGATGCGCTTGTCCTTGGCGGATGCGGCCAGTTCCTCGGCCTTCTGGACCTTGAGCTTGCCGCCATGGACCAGGACCCGGGCCACGCCGGTCAGGGCAGAGGAGGGAGATTCGATCAGGGTATCCACGAGCGTGCGTCCCAACACGACGCAATGAATCCACGATCGACCATCATCGCCGAACAACCTGGGGCTGTAAATCGAGACGGGCGCAGAAGGGCGGCGGAGTGAACACCTCGTCACGCTTCGTGTCCCAGGGGAGACACCGCAGCGCCGGTACGGCGCATCGTGACAGGCTCGATGGAAATGGTCGGGGTGAGAGGATTCGAACCTCCGGCCTCTACGTCCCGAACGTAGCGCTCTACCAGGCTAAGCTACACCCCGATGCGACCGGCTGGAACCGCGTGCCCTGAATCACTCAGGACGAGCGCTCAACCGATCGAGCGCATAATTCTAGCAGAGCTTCGCGGGCCCCTGAATCGGGCAGCAGCCGAAGGCGTTCCCGGGCCAGCTGGGCCTCGGCCCGCGCGGCGGCGCGAGTGGCCTCCAGGGCCCCGGTGCGGCGCACGATGGCCACGATGTCGGGCAGGCGCTCCACCTCGCCATGCTCGATGGCATGGCGTATCAGCGCGCGCTCGGTGTCGTCGCCCCGTTCCATGGCAATCAGCAAGGGGAGCGTCGGCTTGCCTTCGCGCAAGTCATCACCGACGTTCTTCCCCAGTGCCTGGGTGTCGCCTTCGTAGTCCAGCAGGTCGTCGATCAGTTGGAATGCGGTGCCTAGCGCGCGGCCGTATTCGGCACAGGCCTCCTCGACCTCGTGCGGCGCCTCGGCGATCACCGCACCCAGGCGGGCGCTGGCTTCGAACAGCTTGGCCGTCTTGAAGCGAATCACCCGCAGGTAGTCGGCCACCGCCAGATCGGGATCGTGCATGTTCATCAACTGCAGGACCTCGCCCTCGGCGATCACGTTGGTTGCGTCGGCCAGCACATCCAGCACGCGCATGCGGTTGACCGACACCATCATCTGGAAAGCGCGCGAGTAGAGGAAGTCGCCGACCAGCACGCTGGCGGCATTGCCGAACAGCGCATTGGCCGTCGCACGCCCGCGCCGCAATGCCGACTCGTCCACCACGTCGTCGTGCAGCAGCGTCGCGGTGTGGATGAATTCGACGATCGCCGCCAATTCGTAGGGCTCCTGCCCCTTGAACCCCAGGGCCTCCGAGAACAGCAGCACCAGGCGTGGGCGGATGCGCTTGCCGCCGGCGCCGATGATGTAGTGCGAGATCTGGTCGATCAGCGCGACGTCGGACGACAGCCGCTCGCGAATCACGGCGTCGACGCGGCCCATGGCTTCGGCCATCGAATCCGTCGGGCTGGCGGCCGGCAAGGGCGTGTCCGTGGCAGGCATGTGAGGGGTTGCGGTGACCGAGAGTCGGCAAAGCGCCTGATTATAGGAAGGGCAACGACGCGGCCCTGCGGCTCCGCGGCTCCGCCACGACGGCCCCGGCCCGCCCCCGACGGCGCGCTTGGCAGGCTCAATGGTGCACTGCTATAATGCTCGGCTTCGCCTGGAATGGTCCGGGTGGGCGTGCCCGCGGCACGGGGTGCTGGTTTCCTTACCAGTGCCCAAGTCTGCCGGGCGCGAGGTTATCTGAAAGGCTCATATGTACGCGGTCATAAAAACCGGTGGCAAGCAATACAAGGTTGCTGCCGGCGAGAAGATCAAGGTAGAACAGATTGCTGCGGACGTTGGCCAGGAAATCGTGATTGATCAGGTTCTGGCAGTCGGCAACGGCGCAGATCTGAAGGTCGGGACCCCCCTGGTGAGCGGCGCGAGCGTCAAGGCCACGGTGGTGGCGCATGGTCGGCACGACAAGGTGCGCATCTTCAAGATGCGTCGCCGCAAGCACTACCAGAAGCACGGCGGTCACCGCCAGCATTTCACCGAGCTGGAAATCAGCGCGGTCAACGGCTGAAAGCCGGATCAGGAGCACTGAACCATGGCACAGAAAAAAGGCGGCGGTTCCACACGGAACGGCCGCGACTCCCAGCCGAAGATGCTCGGCGTCAAGGCATTCGGCGGCCAGGTGATCCCGGCCGGTTCGATCATCGTGCGTCAGCGCGGCACCAAGTTCCACGCCGGCACCAATGTCGCGATGGGCCGTGACCACACGCTGTTCGCGTTGGTCGATGGCACCGTGTCGTTCAAGGTCAAGGGCGAGTTGAACCGCCACACCGTGAACATCACGCCGCTCTGAACGGCAAGCGGCTCACTCCGCCCAGCAAAGCCCCGGCTCGCCGGGGCTTTGTGCCTTCTGGGGTCGGCCGCGTCCGCCCCCGTTTCGCTACCATCTCGGCCCACCATGAAATTCGTTGACGAAGCCACCATCGACATAGCCGCCGGCAACGGCGGTGCCGGTTGCGCGAGCTTTCGGCGCGAGAAGTTCATCCCCTTCGGCGGCCCAGACGGCGGCAACGGGGGCCGGGGCGGCAGCGTCTTCGCTGTGGCCGACCGCAACCTGAACACGCTGATCGACTACCGCTATGCCCGCCGCCACGAGGCGCGCAATGGCGAGTCCGGCCGCGGCGCCGACTGCTTTGGCGCGGCCGCCGACGACATCGTGCTGCGCATGCCGGTGGGCACCATCATCACCGACATCGAGACGGGCCGGGTGATGGCCGAACTGATCGAACCCGACGAGCCGGTGCTGCTCGCCAAGGGCGGCGACGGTGGCTTCGGCAACCTGCACTACAAGAGCGCCACCAACCGGGCGCCGCGCCAGCACACGCCCGGCTGGCCCGGCGAGGCCTTCAAGGTCAAGCTGGAGCTTCGGGTGTTGGCCGATGTGGGCCTGCTGGGCATGCCCAACGCCGGCAAGTCGACCTTCATCGCGGCCGTCTCCAATGCACGGCCGAAGATCGCCGACTACCCGTTCACCACGCTGCACCCGAATCTCGGCGTGGTGCGCGTCGCTCCCGAGAAGAGCTTCGTCGTCGCCGACATCCCGGGTTTGATCGAAGGCGCCTCCGAAGGCGCCGGCCTCGGCCATCTGTTCCTGCGCCACCTGCAGCGCACCCGCTTGCTGCTGCACATCGTCGACATGGCTCCGTTCGACGACAGCATCGATCCGGTCGCCCAGGCCAAGGCCATCGTCGAGGAGCTGCGCAAGTACGACCAGGCCTTGCACGACAAGCCGCGCTGGCTGGTGCTCAACAAGCTCGACATGGTGCCCGTGGAAGAGCGGGAGAAGCGCGTGAAGGACTTCGTCAAGCGCTACAAGTGGAAGGGCCCGGTGTTCCAGATTTCTGCGCTGGCGCGCGAAGGCCTTCAGCCCCTGCTGCACGCCATCTGGGCCCATGTGGCCGCCGAGCAGCACAAGCCGCCGCCCGAGCCCGATCCGCGCTTCGACAGAACGGCCCCTGAGGCGGGGGAAGGGGCGGGCGAGTGAGCGCCGCACTGAAGTCCGCACGGCGCATCGTCGTAAAGGTTGGTTCCAGCCTGGTGACCAACGAGGGCCGTGGCATCGACGCCGATGCCATCGACAACTGGTGTCGCCAGCTCGCTGCGTTGGCCGCACAGGGCCGCGAGGTGGTGATGGTGTCCTCGGGCGCCATCGCTGAAGGCATGAAGCGCCTGGGCTGGACCACGCGGCCCAAGGAACTGCCCGAGCTGCAGGCTGCGGCTGCCGTAGGCCAGATGGGCCTGGCGCAGATGTACGAGCAGAAGCTCTCGGCCCATGGCATGGGCAGCGCGCAGGTGCTTCTGACCCATGCGGATCTAGCCGACAGGGAGCGCTATCTCAACGCGCGCTCCACGCTGCTGACCCTGCTCGGCCTGAAGGTGATCCCGGTCATCAACGAGAACGACACCGTCGTCAACGACGAGATCAAGTTCGGCGACAACGACACGCTCGGCGCACTGGTGGCCAACCTGGTCGAGGCCGATGCGCTGGTGATCCTCACGGACCAGCGCGGCCTGTACTCGGCCGATCCTCGCAAGGACCCCGCGGCCCGCTTCATCGACGAAGCCGCCGCGGGCGACCCGGCATTGGAGATGATGGCCGGCGGCGCCGGCTCCAGCATTGGCCGTGGCGGCATGATCACCAAGGTGCTTGCCGCCAAGCGCGCCGCCGGCAGTGGCGCCGACACGGTGATCGCCTGGGGCCGCGAGCCGGACGTGCTGCTGCGTCTCGCTGCGGGCGAGGCCATCGGCACGGCACTCCTGGCCGCCACGCCCAAGCTGGCAGCGCGCAAGCAGTGGATGGCCGACCACCTGCAACTGCGTGGTGCTGTCCGGGTGGACGATGGTGCGGTGATCAAACTCCGCGATGAAGGCAAGAGCCTGCTGCCGATTGGCGTGGTCGAGGTCGAAGGTGACTTTCACCGTGGCGACGTGATCGCCGTATGCAGCCTTGGCGGCGCTGAAGTGGCGCGAGGGCTCGCGAACTACTCCAGCGCCGAGGCCCGGCTCATCGCGCGCAAGCCCTCGTCACAGATCGAAGGGCTGCTGGGTTATGCCAGCGAGCCCGAACTGATCCACCGCGACAACCTGGTGTTGGCCTA
>JADMKA010000123.1 GCA_018780145.1 Vitreoscilla sp.
GCGCCTCCAGAACTGACTCGTCGCGACTGTTCGAGCGCAGTGAGCGCAGCGAACGGAGGGAGTTGAGCGACGGGCCACGAGGCCGAGCAACGGAGGGGAGTCGGCGCGCAGCGCCGACCGCGGAACCGAAGCGCCGCGGCCTGCCCGCACGCCCCTTTGCCGCGCCAGCCGGTGCACGCAACGACAAACTTCGAATGGCCGCTCAGGGCCGTGAGCGGGCGCCCGTCAGATCGCCCTTCAACCCCCACGCCATCGCCGCGCACATGCCCTGCCGGAAACGAAAGAGGGGGCCGGCGAGGCCCGCGTCTCTCGACGCGAGCTCTGCCGACCCCCACTTATGCGGGGCGGGTTGTCAGGCCCTGATCAGTTGCCGCAGCCCAGCGCGGTGATGCGGTCGTAGGCCGACTTGGCTTGCACCAGGCCGTAGCCGAACTTCACGTCACGGCCGGCGGTGCCCAGATCCAGCGCGCTGTTGTTCAGCGAGATGCGGATCTGTTCGCCGGTGCAGGTGGGGAAGTAGCTCCACACCAGGGCCGCGACGGCCGACACGTGCGGGGTGGCCATCGAGGTGCCGTCGAAGAAGGCGTAGTTGGACGCCGTGACAGCCACCGTGGCGGTCTCGCCCAGTTGGCCCAGCATCGACGCGCCTTCGGTGTCCGACGCGGTCAGCGACGGGATGGTCGTCGACACGCCACCCAGCGTGCCGGCGAAGCCGCCGGCCACGTTGTTGAAGACCACCGCCGCGACGCCGCCGCTGTTCTGGCAGTTCAGCACCTTCTCGGAGAAGGCGATGTTGCCGCGGGCGATCAGGCAGACCTTGCCGGAAACGCTGGTGTCGATGGCGTCACCCAGGCCGAAGTCAGCCAGCGGGGCCGCCACGGTGCCTTGCGGCGAACCGTCCATCGCGCCCGGCGCGTAGGTGATGGCACCCACGGTGAGCGCCGTTTCGGAGCCGGTGCCCATCGGCACGGTCGACAGCACCGACACGCCCGGAGCGGCGATTTCCACGTCGGAGTTGCGCTGCGAGAACGTGGCCCAGGCCTTGTTCTCGTCCAGCGCGGCCACCGACATCACCGCGCCGTAGCCGGCGGGGTAGGAGGTCTGGGTGTTGCCACCGTTGCCCGCGGCAGCGATCGACAGGATGCCGGCGGCCTTCAGGTTGTCGAAGGTCTTGCGCTCGGTGGCGTTGGGCAGCGGGCCGCCCAGCGACATGCTGATGACGTTGGCGCCGGCGGCCTGGCACTTCTTGGCGGCGTTGGCCAGGGTGGACGAGTAGGCCCAGGTACCGTCGTCGCCGAAGACCTTGACGATGTGCAGCTTGACCTTGTTGCGCGGCAGCACGCCGACCACGCCCTTGTTCTTGTTGTTCAGCGCGGCGATGGTGCCGGCCACGTGGGTGCCGTGGTGCGAGCCGTCGACCGACCAGGGGCCTGCGCCGCCGATGTCGTCGTCGCCGGTCACGGTGGCGGTGGGCAGGTCTTCGTGGCCCAGGCCGTAGCCGGAGTCGATGATGCAGACCTTGCGGTTGCCGGCCAGGCTGTCATGGCTGGGCATCTGGTCGGCCTGGACCAGCTTGATGCCGTAGGGCACCAGCTGGCCCGGCTTGTACGGGGGGCCCGACGGCTCGGTGGAGGCCAGCGGGTAGCGCTTGGCGTCTTCCTCGATCAGGTCGATGGCCGAGTGCTTCTTCAGCGCAGCCACGGCGCCGCTGGACAGCTCGACAGCGACGGCGCCGCCACCGAGGATCTCCAGCTTGATCTTGCCACCGGCCTTGGCGATGGCGGCACGGGCCAGTTGCGCGGCTTGCGAGCCGGGCTTGAAGGACACGATCACGCGGGTGGTGTCGGCGGCATGCGCGGCACCCGCGCCCAACAGGGCAAACGCCAGGCCCAGGCCGGCACACAGGCGGGACACCGGGAAGCTCGTCTTCGTCATTCTCAGGACTCCAGTGGAAATATCGAGGGTATCGACGTGGGGGATTGGAAGGGTGGTTCCGAATCCAGAGTGTCCACGCGACACGCCCGCCTGGGGGCCTGCAAGCTTCAACGATTCTCACGAGGGGGAGCGGCCCCTCAGGGTTGGCGCCAGCCCAGCCCGCCCTTGGCGAACAGCGCTCGCATCTCGCCCGTTTGCGCCATCTGGTTGATCGCCGCCTGCACCGCCTGAGCCAGGTCCGGTGCGTCGGCCTTCACCGCGCAGCCCACGGCCCAGCCGTCGCGCATGCGCGGCAAGGGCAGCGGCTCGATGGCGAATCGATCGTCCTTGCCCAGCGCAGATTCCAGCTCGGAGCCATGGCCGGCCGCCGCCGCGACCTCGCCGCGCAGCAGGGCCTGCGCCGCCTCCACACCGTTGCGCGCGGTGGTGATCAGTTGTTCGCGGTAGGCCCCATTGTCGGCACCGATCAGCAGCCACCCCGCCAAGGACTGGCCAGGCACGGCGATCTGGCGGCCACGCAGGGAATCCATCGACTCCAGCGTGGGCACGGCCTTCAGGTCGCGGGCGATCATCACCCGTTCGCGGTAGTAAGGGGCGAAGATCTGCGCCCGCGGGTTGGCCAGCATCAGCGGCCGGTCCACCGGCACGTGCAGCATCACGTCGGCCGGGCCGAAGCCCAGGTAGTGGCCGCGCCAGACCATGTTGCGCAGGTCGTCGCCCATGTTCTCGCCGGCCTGGAAGGGCAGCAGCGAGAGCTTCAGGCCCAGGGCCCGGGACAGGCCGGCGGCCAGGTCCACCTCGATGCCCTGGCCCGCCACGTGGAAGGGCGGCAGATCCTGGTAGACCGCCACACTGAGGGTGCCGCGGGCGCGCAGTTTGTCCAGTGTGGGGGTCGGCTCCGGGCTTTGCGCCCAGCCGGCACCCGCTGCGCCGAGGGCACAGGCGCCGGCAACACGCAGCCATTGGCGACGTTGCGGGGCCATCGTCGCGACCTTGTTCATTGGAGCCACCGGGGCGCTCACAGCGGGCGCTCGCGGCGCGATTCCAGATAGGACTTGATCGCCCACACGGCCTCCTGGTTCAGCACACCCTCGAAGGGCGGCATGTAGACCGCGCCGTTGCGCACGCGGCCGCGCCGCACGGTGGTGGCCACGTACTCGTCGATCTCCTGCACGCAGGCGGCCTTCTTCTTCTCGTCCTTCAGCGGCGCGCAGTCGTTGTCGAGCTTGCGCAGGTCGGGCGCGATGCCACCGGAGATCGCCTCCAGGCCATGGCAGCGGGCGCAGTTCTGGTTGTAGGCCGAGGTGCCGATGCGCACGGCCGTGGCGTCCCCCCGGAAGGGGTTCTCCGACCGCCACTGCTCGCCCAGTGGGGCCAGGCCGGTGGTGTCGACGGCTTGCGGCGTGACATCGCCGTGCGCCAGAACAGAACAGCAAGCCAGCGCAAGCAGGCTCGCCACGGCGGTTCGCGGGTGAAACAGGGAAGGCATCGGTTTGTCTCCAACAGATTGAATTGCAGGGGTAAGCTCAACGCGGCACACTCGGGCATCAAATCTGCAAGCGGTGTGCCACAGCATGCCAACAGGGGTAGACGGGCCCAGGCAGCCCGTTCACACTGGGGAGAACCCCCGGTAGTTGCTGCGAAACGAGCCGGCAAACCTCGACCGGCGAGCCCATGAGGCAAGTCCTGAAATCGGAGTTGTTCGATTTCAGAGCAATGACAGAGACAACACCGCCAGCCGGCGGTGACACGGAGACAAGCACCCATGTCCGGTCCCTACACGCCCCAAGGCGGTCCCCGGTCGCGTCGACCGCAGGACACCGGCAGCAGCCTGGCTGTCAGCCGGTTGGCCGAGGCCTACCCCGCCCATGCTTCGGCGATCGAGCAATCCCACGAGCGCTGCCAGGTGCTCGGGCTGTCGCGCATCGAACGGCCCGACCATGCCGTGATCGGCCGCAGCGACCTGACGGTGGCGCGCGAGCGCAACCTGCGCCTGCATTCCCACGCCGCGCCGGTGATGGAGATGCTCTTCGAGCAGATCGTCAACACCGAGAGCATGGTCGTGCTGACCGACGCCACCGGGACCATCCTGCACTCCATCGGCGACGACGATTTCCTCGGCCGCGCCGCCAAGGTGGCGCTGGCGCCGGGGGCCAACTGGTCCGAATCCAACAAGGGCACCAACGCGGTCGGCACCGCGCTGATCGACGAGGTGCCGACCCTCGTGCATGCCGACGAGCACTTCATGCACGCCAACCACTTCCTCACCTGCTCGGCGGCCCCCATCCTGGACCCACGCGGCAACATCCTGGGTGTGCTCGATGTGTCCGGCGAGCAGCGCAGCTACCACCAGCACACGATGGCGCTCGTGAAGATGTCGGCGCGCATGATCGAGAACCACTGGCTGACGGACGACTACCGCAACGTCATGCGGCTGCACTTCCACGCCCGGGTCGAGTTCATCGGCACGTTGATGGAAGGCATCCTCGCGGTGGCACAGGACGGCCGCATCGTCGGCGCCAACCGCGGCGCACTGGAGCAGCTGGGGGTTTCCGGCGCGGCGCTGCGCATGCACTCGCTGGCCTCGCTGTTCGGCACCTCGATCAGCGCCCTGGTCGACCGCTTCCGCTCGCCGCTGGCCGTGCCGATGCCGGTGCACCTGAACGACGGCCGGCAGGTCCACGTACATGCCCGCTTCAACTGGCCGGTCTGGTCCAGCCTGTCCGAGGCCGCCACCACCGAGGTGCTGGAGTCCGGCCGGCGCGCCGTCGACGCCACCGTGCGGGCAGAGGCCGCGCCTGCCGATGCCGGGGGCTCCTCGCGCGCAGAACCGGCCGGCCTGAAGCACCTGCTGACCGGTGACCCGCAGGTCGAAGCGGTGGTCGGCAAGGTCCGCCGGGTGCTGAACCGCGACATCCCGGTGCTGATCCTCGGCGAGACGGGCACCGGCAAGGAGCTGCTGGCCCGCGCCATCCACCACGATTCGGACCGCGCCCGCCAGCCTTTCGTGGCGGTGAACTGCGCCTCGATCCCGGACACCCTGATCGAGGCCGAGCTGTTCGGTTACGAGGAAGGCGCCTTCACCGGCGCGCGCCGCAAGGGCTCGGTCGGCAAGATCGTGCAGGCCAGCGGCGGCACCCTGTTCCTCGACGAGATCGGCGACATGCCGCTGCCGCTGCAGGCCCACCTGCTGCGGGTGCTGCAGGAGCGCCAGGTCACGCCGCTGGGCAGCAGCAAGTCGGTGGCTGTCGACGTGGCCATCATCTGCGCCACCCACCGCAACCTGCGCGAGATGATCGCCGCCCAGCAGTTCCGCGAGGACCTGTACTACCGCCTGAACGGCCTGGCCGTGCGGCTGCCGCCGCTGCGTGAACGCACCGACCTGCTGGCGCTGGTCGAACGCATCGTCGAACGGCAGTGCCCGCAGCGCCGCATGGTGCTGTCGCCGGAGGTGGTCCGGCTGTTCCAGGGCTACCCATGGCCTGGCAACGTGCGGCAGCTGTTCAACGTGCTGCGCACCGCCGTGGTCATGGCGGTGGGCGATTCGGCGATCACCCGCGCCCACCTGTCCGACGACTTCATCGAGGATGCGCTGCAATGCGCGCCCCCGGCAGCGGCCTCGGCGCCGGCCTCGGCCGAGCCCGCACCCGTGGCTGCGCCGCCCAGCCCGGCCCTCGAGCCGCTGCGCGCGCTGCAAGACATGGAGTTCGACGCGATCCGCCGCGCGGTGGACGAGGCTGGCGGCAACATCTCGGTGGCCTCCAAGCGCCTGGGCATCAGCCGCAACACCATCTACCGCAAGCTGCGCTGGCAGGTGCGCTGACCCTCAGGGCGACGACGCAGGGCGGGGCGGCCCGAAGCCCTCGTCCTCCAGTTGCCGCCAGGCGCGCTGCCAGTTCAGCGCCGGGCGCGTGCCTCGGCCCATGGCCTCGGCCAGTCCGGGCAGCGCGGGGGCGGCGTCCGTCTCCGCCGCGCCAGCCGCCTGCCGGCTGCGCACGGCCTCGGTGAGGGCCTGCAGGTAGGCGCCATGGTCGCGTGGCCCGCTGCGGCCCAGCCAGGCGCCCTGCTCGGGCATCCAGCGCGCCTCGCCGTCCCCGGCCAGCGCCTCCAGGCGCGCCAGGGCCGACCGCAGCGTGTGCAGTTCGGCGTCCCGAAGATCCGGCGGGCCGTCGGCCCACAACAGGCCCTGGGCCACCCAGAGATCGCGGCCGCGGATGCGGAAGACCACGACGGGGCTGCCCGCCGCCCGCAGAAGGCGCCACCAGTCGAACGGCCCCAGGCGGCCGGCATCGCCCTGCATCAGCTGCGTGGGCACCCGGATCGGCGCGTCGCCCAGGTCGGCCGCCGCCGCCCCCAGGCGCTGGCGCAGGCGGGCCTCGCAGCGCGCGCAGGCGTCGCGCATCGCCACGGCCACCTCGGCATGGGCCCACAACCGGGCAGCGGGGAAGGCCGGGTTGCCCAGCACCAGCTCGGGCCGCGCCCAGGGGTTCACGACATCGGTCACGCGCCAGCCCAGCCGCTCGCGCAAGGCGCAGGCCAGGGCCGCGCCGGCCGCCGGGCTCGGCCCGCTGCCCAGCAGCCAGACCCGCGCGCCGTCGCGCACCACCAGCCGGTTGGACACCACACCCCGGTTCGCCGGGTCGGCATCCCCGTCCGCGGCGGCGGCCCACCAGACCCCGCCGCCCATGGGCTGCAGGGTCACCGCCGGCCCTGGGCACGCCGCCCGGGACGCGATCGCGGCGGTCGCGATCCCCAGGGCGAACAGCCCGCGCAGGACGCACTGTGTCAAATTCGAACGGTCGGGCCGCCAGTTGGCACAGTGACCCGGTGAAAGCCCGCGCTCCGTGGGGGCCTGCCGTGCACGGGGAGCGCGCTGGGGGCTTGCATCGGCCATCGCCGGCCTCCGGCATGTGTCTTGCACCTTGTGCTGACGCGTCACCGGCCGCCACGTGCCGGCACGCCACCAAAAAATCCAAGGAGACAGCGTCTGCATATGGCCGATCTTGCCGCATCCCCCACCGCTGCGGACCGCGACGCATGAAGGTCGTCGTGCTGCACGGTGGCGGCTCCGCGTTGTCCGACCAGGGCGATCGCTGGGCCCTGCTGAATGTCGTCCCCAACCTGCCGGTCCACCTGCTCACGCCCCATGCCGGCCTGGGTGGCGGCGAGGTCCGCAGCGTGGTGCTGACCGATTCGCACATCGATCACGTCGGCGGCCTGCTGAACATGCGCGAGGGGGCGCCGATCGATCTGTACGCCACGCCGGCGGTGTTCGAGACCCTCAGCCAGGGCATGCCGGTGCTGCAGGTGCTGCAGCAGTACTGCGGGGTGCATTGGCACGTGATCCCGGTGGCGGGGGAGACGCTCTCGGCCAGCTTCCGGGTCGACGGCCTGCCCGGCCTGGAGTTCACCGCGCTGGCCACCGAGGGCCTCGGCATGCCCGGCGTGCCACGACAGGAGGCGTCCTGGACCACCGGCCACTCGATCGCCCTGGCGGTGCGCGAGCTGGCCACCGGCCAGCGCCTGTTCTGCGCTCCGGGGGCACAGATGCTGGGGGCCGGCGAGCTCGACTGGATGCGCGACGCCGACTGCGTGCTGGTGGACGACCACACCCGCTGGCCCGACGAGGCACCGGTCGCCACCTGGCGGGCGCAGCGCAAGGTGCTGCTGGGCAAGGGTGCGGGCACCTCGATGCAACGGGCAAGCACCGATGGCTTCGAAGCGGCCTTCGATGGCATGGTCATCGAGTTGTGACTCCGCCCGAACGCCCGATGCTCGAGATCCGTTCGCTGACCAAATCCTACGGAGCGCGTGCCGCGCTGGCCGGCGTGGACCTGTCGATCGCCGCCGGCCAGTTCGTCGCGCTGCTGGGCCCCAATGGCGCGGGCAAGTCCACCCTGTTCCAGGTGCTCACCGGCCTGTTCGCCGCCGACCAGGGCGAGGTCGTGGTGGCCGGCCACTCGCTGCGAACGGCCGCCGTGCGGGCGCTGGCCCACATCGGCGTGGTGTTCCAGCAGATGTCGCTGGACCTGGACCTGAGCGTGCGCCGCAACCTGCAGTTCCACGCCGACCTGCATGGCCTGCCGCGCTCGGTGGCCCGCGAGCGCATCGCCGAGGGCTGCGCCAGCGCCGGCATCGCGGCCGACCTGGACCGTGCGGTGCGTGAGCTGTCCGGCGGCAACCGCCGCAAGGTCGAGCTGGTGCGCGCCCTGCTGCACCGGCCCGCGGTGCTGCTGATGGACGAGCCCACCGTGGGCCTGGACCCGAAGTCGCGCCGCGACCTGCTGGCCGCCGTGCGCGCCGACGTCGCCACACGCGGCACCTGCGTGCTGTGGGCGACCCACCTGGTCGAGGAGGCCGAGGCCGCCAGCCGTGTCATCGTGCTGCACCGCGGCCGCCTGCTGGCCGACGGCACGCCGGCCGCCGTGGCCCAGGCCCTCGGCGGCCCCGGGCTCGAAGAGGCCTTCATCCGCGCCACCCAAGCGCCCGTCGCGACAACAAGCTGAACCGCTGGAGACTCGCCCATGCTGCACCGAACCGCCCTCGCCGCCCTCGCCCTGCTCCTTGGCGGCCCGGCCCTCGCCCAGGGCGTCGCCTGGGTCTCCAGCGAGAAGGACAACGCCCTCACGCTGATCGACATGGGCAAGATGTCGGTGATCGGCACCGTGCCCACCTGCCAGCGCCCGCGCCACATCCGCCTGTTGCCCGACGGCAAGCGCCTGCTCACCGCCTGCGGCGACTCGCACCAGGGCGACCTGATCGACATCGCCAGCCGCAAGTCGGTCGGCCGGCTGCCCTTGGGCGACGACCCCGAGGCCTTCGACCTCTCGCCCGACGGCAAGCAGCTCTACGTCAGCAGCGAGGAGGAAGGCGAGCTGCTGGTGCTCGACGCCGCCACCGGCCGCCAGATCAAGGCGGTCAAGGTGGGCGAGGAGCCCGAGGGTGTGCTGGCCTCGCCGGACGGCAAGCGCGTGTACGTGACCTCCGAGGTGGCGAGCCTGGTGCATGTGGTCGACCCCGCCGCCGGCACGGTGCTGAAGAACGTGCAGGTGGGCAAGCGGCCACGCCGTTTCGCGCTCACCCCGGATGGCGCCGAGCTGTGGGTCACCAACGAGCTGGGTGCCAGTGTCAGCATCCTGTCGACGAAAGACCTGACGGTGATCGCCACCCTCAAGTTCGAAATGAAGGGCGCGCGCGCCCAGGACATCACCCCGGTCGGCATCACGATGAGCCGCGACGGCAAGCGGGCCTTTGTCGCGCTGGGCCAGGCCAACCACGTGGCTTTCGTGGACGTGGCCGCGCGCAAGGTGACCGATCTGGTGCTGGTCGGCAAGCGGGCCTGGAACGTCCACCTCAACAAGGCCGGCGACCGGCTGTGGGTGGTCAACGGCCTGTCGGACGACATCACCGTGGTCGACGTGGCCGCCGCCAAGGCGATCAAGAGCATCCCGGTCGGGCGTGTGCCCTACGGCGCCCTGCTGGTCGAATGATGGCCCGGATCGTTGCCCTCGCCCTGCTCGCGCTGGCCAGCACCAGCGCCAGTGCGGCGGGCCACAAGGTCACGCTGATCACGCTGGACAACGACCCGCGGCTGGAGCGCAACCGGGTCGAACGCGCCTACTTCGGCCACCCCACCGGCCCGGCCGCCGATGGCCTGGCGGTGGCACTGAGGGAGGCCCAGCTCGAACTCGCGGCGGCCGGCACCTCACTGGCGGCCGACACCGTGGCGGTGGCCTCGCTGGACGCGGCCCGAGCCGCTGCCGCCCAGGCCGAGAAGGCCGGCCAGGTGGCGCTGGTGACCGACCTGCCGGCCGACTGGACACTGGCGGTGGCCGACGCGGTGAAGCTGCCGGTGCTGAACGTGGGCAACGCGGAGGACCGCCTGCGCGAGCGCGATTGCCGGCCGCGCCTCTTTCACCTGATCCCCAGCGAGCGCATGCGTGCCGACGCGTTGGCGCAGGCCCTGGCCGCCGCGCGCTGGGGCCAGGTGCTGCTGCTCACCGGCCCGAGCGCGGTGGACGCCCAGCGTGCCGCGGTGGCCCAGGCTGCGATCACCCGCTACGGCCTAAAGCTGGCCGGCAGCAAGCCCTTCAAGCTGTCGGCCGACCCGCGCGAACGCGAGCTCGCCAACCCACGCCTGCTGACCGGTGGCAGCTACGACGTGGTCTGGGTGGTCGACAGCGACGGCGAGTTCGCCCGCAGCCTGCCTTACCGCACCGTGCTGCCCAGGCCGGTGGTCGGCGACGCCGGCCTCACCGCGCTGGCCTGGCATGCCCAGTTCGAGCGCTTCGGCGCGCCGCAGGTCAGCCGCCGTTTCGCCCGTGCCTCCCAGCGCGCGATGGGGGCCAGCGACTGGGCCGCCTGGATGGCCGGCAAGGCGCTGGCCGCTGCCGCGGCGGCGTCACCCAAGGGCCCGGCCGGGCCCTTCGCGCAGGCCCTGGCGGCCGTGGACCTGGACGGGTCCAAGGGCGTGAGCATGGGCTTCCGGCCCTGGGACGGCCAGTTGCGCCAGCGCCTGCTGCTGACCGACGGCCAGGGCGTCGTGGCCTACGCGCCGGCCGATGGCATCCTGCATCCGAAGAACACCCTGGACACCCTCGGCGGCGACGCCCCCGAGAAGCTCTGCAAGGCGCGCTGATGAGGCACGCGCTGCAAGCCCTCTGGGCCATCGTCGAACGCGAGCTGATGAAGTTCGCGCGCCAGTACGGCCGGCTCGCCTCGGCGCTGGTGCGGCCGCTGTTGTGGCTGGCGGTGTTCGCGGCGGGGTTCCGCAACGTGTTCGGCGTGGCGATCAACGAGCCCTACGACACCTACATCCCCTACGACGTCTACATCGCCCCGGGCCTGGTCGGCATGGTGCTGTTGTTCAACGGCATGCAGTCCTCGCTGGCCATGGTCTACGACCGCGAGATGGGCCTGATGCGCCTGCTGCTGACCGCGC